>JBLHOW010000003.1:0-165024 GCA_047623705.1 Crocinitomix sp. | reverse complement strand
AATGAACTTGTTCCAGTTAGAGATGCTAACGGATCTGTTATCAACTTTGATACGTACGACATTGATGGAAATGAAATGAGCATTTCAGGAGGGTTAAAATTCAACTTTTCTGAAAATGTATTCCTCGCAGGGATTTTCGAATCCAACAAAAATACGTTCGTAGTGGACCAAAACTATCGTTACAATCAGTTTTTGATTTATTACGTTATGAAATTTTAGACTATGAAAAGATATTCAATACTAATACTCGTCGCGCTCGCTTTTTATGCGTGTAGAAAAGAAGAGCCATTTGAAGGGCCTTCATTAGAAGAAATTAATACACCGTTCGCCGTTGTTACCGACCTAGCAGTAAGTCAAGCAACGGTTGATTTTTCAGCAGGTGAAATGGTGACTTTTTCAGCAGCGCTTTCTAAAACAAGTGCATGGCAATTACGCATTATTGGAGAAGATAGTGGTGCTGAAAAAATTGTTTTAGGCAATAGCAAAATCATTGACGTTAGTAGTTATACGTGGAATGGCAGTACGACAAATTTGCCAACCTTCAAAACGGAAATGTGCCAAGTGCAATTGAGCTTTCCTGGACAAGAAGATACTTTATTTGACGCTGTAGAAATAACAGCACCTAAAACAAATGCAGGATTTGTAGTGGCCGACTTTGATTCAGGATTTAATCCAGGATGGACGTCATTCATTCAGTCAGGTTTAGACATGGATTTTCAAATTAAATCAGATGGAGGTTCTGCCGAAGGAGATGCTTATTATAATATGGCAGGAACTGTTGATTGGGATTATCTAATCGGATTAGTCAATTTCAATGCAGACGCTTATGGAGCTGATCATTTTCCATTAAATAGCAATCCAGACAATGTTTATTTTAACGTTATGGTGTATGGCGAGCCAGGTTTGCAAAACAGTATTGTTTTATTCCAGTTTGAAGAGGATGAAAATGGAGATGCAACGTTTGATGGAGCAAGTGAAGATATGTATTCAGTTGAAGTCTTAGTCAATTGGGAAGGCTGGCAATTGTTATCATTTAAATATTCTGACATTGTTGCATTGGTAGATGGAATGCCTGCAGAGGCTGCCGGAAATAATACACATAACTCAGATAAGATATTAAAAATTAATATGCTCCATTTAGCAAACCCAGCAACGGGTTATGCAAAATCAGCCTTGGACTATATCATCTTTACTGAAAACGGTCCTTTAATTCCTTAATATGCGGAGTTCTTTAAGCTTAATATTATTGCTGATTTGCGGTGCAACTTCTTTTAGTCAAGAAGATACGACTTCACGTATGCTTGACAATGTTGATGTCCTTTCAAAGAAGGTGGGCTTTAAAAAAGTCGGTTTGTATGATCAAATGCGAGCTGAAAATTATAATATTAGAGGCTTCACACAATTGTCGATATTTGAAAATGATTTGACTGATGAGTTCTGGATGAGTAAAGACACCCGTTGTGTTTCTAGTCGATTGACCCAAGACGGAGAAAAGTCTTATTTGAACTTGACATGGAATAAAGATCTTGATGGCTGTGATTGGGTTGGTATCGGATTCGGATGGGATGGATGGACAGGAAAAGACATGGGGTATGTGATGGATACATTAGCGCTTGAATTAGAAGTGCGTTCCACAGGTAAGCCCTTTACAAATATACCTTGGGCGTTTGGGATCGAAGATTATTCGAATCAACAAGCTTGGTTGGGTTATAATAAATCGTTTTTGCAATCAGCAAATATTTCAAAAGAATGGACAAAAGTTCAAATTCCATTAAGCCTTTTTCCCTTTGAAGAGAATGATGTGGATGTGACCAATGTAAAACAATTGCTAATTCAGGTTTTTGCAGAAGGAGTAATTGAGATTAAAAGAGTGCGTCTTGTGCCATTCTCAAAAAAATTAAAGAAAGAAGTATCGGCCGTGGAACTAGGGAAATCTATGTCCTTTGCGAACTTTACTAAAGCAAAAATGTCAGGTTACAGCGCAATACAAGGGGGGCATTCATTTGCTGTCGCATACACAACGGATTCATTGTTTTTCTCTTTTTTAATTAAAGATGAAACACCGCGCACAAATGAACACACTGCAGGTGACTTGTGGAAAGGTGATGCTATTGAAATTGCATTTTCAACCAATACCAATGCCAATAAAAAGCGAAAGTTCTTGCTCTTAAGTGATCAGCATATTGGCGTCAATTGCGGCAAGCAACCCTACGTTTGGGATTGGAAAGAATCAAAAAAACACAGCAACATTAAAAAATCATTCGGAACTTGGGATGAAGGTTATACCGTTAACATTGCGGTTCCATTTAAAGAACTTTATAACGTAGAACTATCCAAAGGACTAACATTAGATTTTGAAATCGCTTTAGATCTTAATCAAGGCGATACCAGAAAAGAACAACAAAGGTGGAATAGCGTTCTTTCAGAAGGTTTCAATACTTCACCAACCAAATGGGGCGTTCTTATCTTTGATTAATTCCACGGTTCTTGTAATCCACACTCTTGCCTGGTTCTAACGGAAATCCTGTCACACAACACGTAACTAATGTTCCAAGGTGGAAATACGAGTTAAAGTCAAAGTTCTGGCGATTCGGCACTAAAGTTATTGACCACCTGCTGCGTATTAAAATCTAAAACCTATCAGCGATTTCGACACAGCCAAGGGAGTGATCTAATTATTATCGCGATAGAAAATAGTGACTCAAAACTAGAAACTGCGCATTCAATACTTATTTCGACCCTCCCACCATCAATCTAAAACGCTTTCTCAAAACCCCTTGGGAATCTTTAATCGCCAAGACATAACAGCCGGCCTGTAAATTCGCCACGTTAATAGTCCTATCGTTTTCCAATACGCCTTCTGCAATTAATGCGCCAGATAAATTAAAAATGAAATAATTGGTGATTTCTGAAGCAGCTAATCCGCTGATTTGAACCCATTCTGTTGTTGGGTTGGGGTAAATGCTAAATTGAGCGTCATTTTCTTCCGCAGGGACACTTGCAACCGCTTTTTGAGACACGCGAACGTAGTCCACAAACATATTAGCTGGAAACTCTGTCGTCTCATCAGGGTAACCTGGCCATAATCCACCTGTCGCCATATTTAAGATTAAGAAAAAAGGTTCATGGAACTCTTCCGTCGAGCCTACGCCACCTTCAATATTGGTCGTGAAATATAAAATGTCGTCCACATACCATTTAATTTTTTGAGCATCCCATTCAATGGCATAAACATGGAACTCTTCAACGTCAACGCCTTTATCTTCGCCGCTATATTGATGTCCCCAATTGTCGTAATGATACGTACCATGAATATAAAACGAGTTGTTGACATGCTCCATGATATCAATTTCACCACATTTTGGCCAGCTTACTTCCGTTATATTAGAACCTAGCATCCAAAATGCTGGCCAAATCCCTTGTCCTTTTGGCAGTTTTATTCTCGCTTCAACCTTACCGTATTTCACTTCGAATAAACCTTGTGTTTTTATTCTACCTGAGGTATATTCAGCACCACCAAAGTCTTCTTGAATGGCAGTTATCCTTAAATAACCAGTGTCTACGTCAACGTTATTTTCATTGGACGTATAATACTGAGGTTCTTCATTTCCCCATCCTCCGGCGCCTAAATCATAAGTCCATTTTGTTAGGTCTAGGTTTTCACCATCAAATTCGTCTGCCCAAATAATTTCGTATTGCGCGTGCAAAGTAAAAGCGCTAAGTATTGCAAGAATTGTTGTAAGTTTTTTCATCTGGTAAAAAAAAAGGGAGAAATATTATTTCTCCCCTGTAAATAATAATTTATAAGTCTTACTTTTTGATGAATTTCAACGTCTTTTGACGATCTAAGTAAGTGAATTGAATTAAGTAAATACCGTTTTCAAGAGTAGAAACATCAATCGAATTTTCATTCGTTCCGTTCAATACTGTTTGACCAGCAATGTCCATTATCGAGTAAGAATCAACAATAGCGTTATCAGAGAATGATATCAAATCTACTGTTGGATTCGGATATACAGATAACTTTGCAGCCATTTCATACTCATCAGTGCTAACAGCAACAGATCCTATAACAACACTCCCTAATGAATCTTCATCAACTGGGCTAGCGTTTACTCCTCTAATTAAGAAGCCATACTGAACGATTAATCCTTCAACTAATTCAGCACCTGTTGCTTCAACAGAAAAAGTTCCGCTGGCAGGTAAATCAAAAACTTTAGTACCTCCAAAAACGTCAGCATATCCATCTTCTGGATCTAATGCTTTAATAAAAAATTGAGCGCTATAACTATCATCTATTGTATGAGAAATAACCGAACCTTCAAACGTTAAATCAACACCATTATAAGTTCCTCCTGGTTCAACATAAGTTAAACCTTCTAAATCTTTATTTCCTGATCCGTCATCATTAATCCAAAACGGATCACCAGGATTTTCTTCGTATGTACTGAAATTTGGTTGTAATGTAACCGTATTTTCGCCAGCGTCAAGTGTTGTTTGAACCGCTGGTACTTCCCAGGCAGATCCAAATTGGTATCCACCGCCTAAATCGAATACATTCATATAAGCAACCCATGCGTCAGAAGCGCTTGCGTCTACAATGTTTTGAGCAAAAGTGACGGTACTTGAAAGCACTAATGCTGCAACTAAAGTGTAAATTTTCTTCATATAAATAGTTTTATTTTTATAAATATAGTAAAAAATACAATAAGTAAGCGTATGCTTAGTGTGTTTTTGACATTTACTTGATTTGGGTTGACTTATAGTAAGTTACATTGCTGATTTGTTAGGCTTAATAAGCACATGAATTAAGCGTGATAAATAAAAAAAATGTTCAACTATGGGAATGAAATTTCTTAGTACATTTTAAATGTATAATGATCGGTTTCAACAATTTCTTTAAATTTTTCTTGATCAAACGAAAACAATTGTGCTGGTCTGTGCTTTACATTTTGCTGTTTTTCGCTCAATTTTTTAATTGGAATTGATTTGATTTTCTTTCTGAAATTGGCTTTGTCCATTACAATGTTAAAAGCATATTCATATAAAGATTGCATTTCACTTAACGTGAATTTTGCAGGCAACATCTCAAAGCAAACAGGCTCTATTGCTAACTTTTGCTTTAATAAATTGTATGTGGATTCTAATATTTCATTATGGTCAAAGGCCAATTGCGGAACTTTATGAATTGGAATCCAAGCCAATTCTTTTGCCCAGGAGGAGGCTTCGACATGAAAATCATCAATTCGAAGTAATGCCAAATGTGCAGTGGTAATTACGCGACCTTGTGGGTGTCGATTTGGTTTCCCAAACGTTCCTGCTTGACGCAAATCAATGTCCGAAATTTGAGTCAATTCAAATAAAATTCTTTTAGAAGCATCAAATAAATCCTCATCTGGATAGACCAAATCACCAGGAATCGCCCATTTGTCTTTAAATGGTTCCATGGCACGCTGAATCAGCAAAACATTGATTTCTCCATTTCTATATCCAAAAATCACACAATCCGCTGAAAAGGAATAGGTAAAGAAATTGTCAAAGTCTATTTTGTACATTTCGCTATTAATTTAATTCAAACGATCCTTTTAAGTTCTGAATTGTAATTGAGAACTGACCAGGTTCAATAATCCAGTTACCTGAATTATCGGCAAATTTAAGATTTTCTGTCGAAATACTGAATTCCACACGTTTAGATTCGTTGGGCTTTAATTGTATTTTTTCAAATCCTTTTAATTGTTTGCCAGCAGGAACAAGGGATGCAACATCATCTGAAATATACAACTGTACAACTTCTTGTCCTTCGCGATCACCTGTATTAGTGATCAAAGCTGAGATAATTAATTCATCACCTTCTTTCATTTTTGGTTGACTAATTTGTAAATCAGAATATGCAAATGTTGTATAGCTTAAACCAAAGCCAAAATCCCATTCTGGATCATATGCATTGAAATGATTTGATTTTGAGCGAGCCACACTTCTTGGATGGTCATAAAATTCAATCACACCGCTATATTTTGGATATGAATAAGGAAGTTTGCCACTGAAATTCTCTTTCCCATAAAGTAATTTAACTAAGGCTTCTCCGCCATAATCTCCAGGTAAATAAGTTTGAACAATTCCTGCGGCACCATCAACGATATCATGAATGATTCTTGGGCGCGCCTCAACTAATATCAATATAACAGGTTTTCCACTTGCATAAGCGCATTCCGCCAATTCCATTTGTGCTTTCGGCAAATCTAATGAGCGAATATCTCCTGGCTTTTCAGTGGACGGTAATTCCCCTAAGCATAATACAATGACATCTGTTTTTGCCGCTTTGGCTTTAAAATCGTTAATATTCAAGAGTTGACATGCTTCAAAATCGGCGTCCATATACAGTTCGGCACCTTGTGCATATATGCAGTTTTCGGCACCAATTTCATTTTGAAAGGCCTCGTAAACGGTAAAACATCCTGCTGTATTATAGCTCGTATCCATGCCTTGCCAAGTGTGTGTCCAAGCGCCATTCAAGAAAACTAAATTGTTAGCCGTTGGTCCTGCAACCAAAATTTTTTGATTGGAGTTAAGTGGCAATATATTGTCCTTGTTTTTAAGAAGCGTGATAGATTCCACAGCGCTATTTAATGCTTTGCTTTTGTGTTCAGCTGATCCAAAATCTTTATAATTTTTACTTTGATTCATGTCTTTGTTAAACAAGCCCACCGCCATTTTAACGCGAATTATTCTGCGAACTGCATCATCTAATCGCGCCACGCTAATCAATTCTTCTGTCACCGCTTGCTGCATTAAGTCGCAATATGTTTTATAATGCGGGGCAGATGGTACCATGCTCATATCAACACCTGCATTAAAGCCTTTTACTACTCCGTCTAAGGGGCTCTCAGCAACACGGTGCACCGTTTCAAGCATGATAAAATCTTCCCAATCCGAAACTGCGAATCCGTTAAAGCCCCAATCGTCTTTTAAAACCTCAGTTAATAAATGATAATTAAAATGACCTGGAACGCCATTAACATCTCCACTGTTGACCATAACTGTCATTGCTCCTTTTTCAATTCCAGCCTTAAATGGTGCTAAAAATAGTTCTTGCATGTACTTTTCTGGAATCCAAGCAGGGGTTCTATCGCGACCTGATTGTGAGGCGCTATAACCAACAAAGTGTTTCAAACATACAGCCGTATGGTAATCGTCCATTTCCTTTTCACCTTGGTAACCGCAAATGATTGCTTTTCCCATTTCAGCTGCTAAATATGGATCTTCGCCTAAAGTTTCAAAAAAGCGTGACCATAATGGTTGACGTGCCACATCTAAAACAGGAGAAAAATTCCACGGAATACCAGAAGCTTTTGTTTCATAAGCCGTAATATGCCCAAATTCTGAAGCAAGTTCAGGATTCCATGTAGCAGCCAATCCTATTTCTTGTGGAAAAAGAGTGCCGCCCACTGTATAATTTACGCCATGAATTGCGTCAATGCCATAAATAACTGGAATTGATGTTTTTCCCGATTTGAAAGGTTCATGCATAGCATCCATTATCATTGCCCATTGGTCTAAGGTTAATGTGTGTGAGCCTACGTTTAAAACAGACCCAACTTTATAAGTTGAAATTGCTTCGTCCCATTTTTCAGCGTCAATAGCAATAGGTTCAATTACCGCACCGTCTGCATTTCGCTTTAGAAAAACATCCAAGGTTATTTGGCAGGTTTGCCCGATTTTTTCGGTAATGGTCATTTCAGAAAGCAAGGCTGTAATTTTCGATTCTGTCGCGATATTTAATGCAGTGAAATCGGATTGACCGAAACTAAAAAATGGGCTTAAGAATAGAAGTATTAAAAATGTCTTTTTTAAAGAAAGTATCATGATGTAATTATTTTTTTAGCTCGTTTCAAGTTGTCAATGCCAATTAAATTCGGGTAAAAACACTCATTTACAAGTCTTTATACATTTGGTTGGCTGAAGATAATCAATCTTTCAAAGGTTTTGTCCGATTAAATTAGTTAAAAAAAAGAACTTATTGTACATTATACAATAATTATGTATATTAGCACCTATCCATTACATTATGTATCAAAATTTCATTTTAAAATAGTGTTGATTCAGTATTGGGTATAACAACAGTTTTTCAAATCAAAATTTTAAGTAGAGGGTTAGAGGTATGAGAACGGAACATCTTAATGGATCCGGTATTAATAAATTAAAGCAGCAGAAATGAATCAAAAAAGATTTTTAATACTTATAACTTGTGTTTCCGCAATGGGCGGTTTACTTTTTGGTTACGATACGGGAGTTATCAATGGGGCACAGTTTTATTTAACCAAATATTTCGACTTGGATCCGCAAATGCAAGGTTTTGTCGTAGGCAGTGCATTAATTGGATGTTTTGCCGGAGCAGTCCTTGCAGGTCCCTTAAGTATTAAGATCGGACGAAAGAATTCCTTAATAATTGCAGCAATCTTGTTTACAATATCCGCGTGGGGCTCAGGACTTCCAGGATTTATGCCTGAAACAGTGCCTTTATTAGTGGTCTTTCGATTAATTGGAGGTCTAGGAATAGGAATGGCATCTATGAATGCACCTATGTATATCGCTGAAATAGCTCCTGCTGCCAAAAGAGGAAAGCTGGTTACCTACTATCAAATGGCGGTTGTTATCGGTTTTTTTGTGGTCTTTTTGGCCACCTTTTTTATCGGTAGTAATTTATCAGAAGCCGAAAATATTGAAGTGGGTTGGCGTCGTATGTTTTGGTCTGAATTAATTCCGAGTTTCCTCTTTTTAGGCTTATTGTTTTTAGTACCGAAGAGTCCACGTTGGCTGGCATTAAAAGGAAGGAATGATGAAGCTATTGCTGTTTTGGAAAGAATTCATGGAAAAGAGAACGCTCAAAAGGAAAGTGAAAATATACTCAATGATGCAGGTACTAAAAACCGAAAATTGAAAATGAGTGATTTCACAAAACTAGCAGTTGTAATTATCATTATAGGTTCTGTTTTATCAATGTTGCAGCAACTCACCGGAATAAATGCAGTGATGTATTATGGTTCTGATATTTTCGAAAAGGCTCTGGGCTTTGGTAAAGATGATATATTGATGCAACAAGTATTACTTGCTTTTGTGAATCTAATATTTACGTTTGTGGCTATGTTCACAATTGATAGATTAGGACGAAAGCCATTACTATATATTGGTTCAATTGGAATGTTAGTCGGGTTCTTATTACTAGGAATAACCTTGCAACAACAAACTGTTGGGGTCTTATCTTTAGTGGGGGTACTCATTTTTATCGCGTCCTTTGCCATGTCAATGGGACCAGTAGTATGGGTTTTATTATCAGAAATGTTCCCTAATAAAATTAGAAGCGTAGCTATGTCAATTGCAGTTGCAGCGCAATGGGCGGCAAATTATTTTGTCACGCAAACGTTTCCAATGGTTACTGAAAGTGAGACGAATAATAATGAATTCTGGAATGGCTCGTTACCATATTTTATCTTTATAGGTTTCATACTCTTCATTATCTTATTCACCTATAAGTTTATACCTGAAACAAAAGGTAAGTCATTAGAGGAGTTAGAAAATGTATGGGAAGAATAAGATAGCTTAAGCGTAATTGCTGAGAGCTAAACGCGCATCATAAGTTCTGCTAAGTCGATCAATTTGTTTGAATAACCAAATTCGTTATCATACCAAGAAACTAGTTTAAAAAAGCGAGAATTCAGTTCAATTCCTGCACTGGCGTCAAATATGCTCGTTCTAGAGTCACTGACAAAATCTTGTGATACTACTGCATCTTCAGTGTAACCAAGAATGCCTTTCATATCTCCTTCAGCGGTGTTTTTAAAAAGGGCTTTAATTTCTGCGTATGTCGAGGGTTGTTCCAATTTAACCGTTAGGTCTACAACTGATACATTTGCGATCGGAACCCTAAAAGCCATACCTGTTAATTTGCCTTCTAATTGTGGGATAATCTTGCCCACGGCTATAGCAGCGCCAGTTGTGGATGGTATAATATTGTTTATCGCAGATCGTCCTAGACGGTAATTTTTCTTTGAAGGTCCGTCCACCGTTAATTGTGTTGATGTTGCAGCATGTATTGTTGTCATCAAGGCTTCTTCAATACCAAAGTTGTCATGTAATACTTTCGCAATTGGGGCTAAACAGTTGGTCGTGCAAGATGCGTTTGACACAATGTGTTGATCTGCAGTCAAATTTTTATGATTTACGCCCATGACAAACATGGGAACGTCTGAACTTGGAGCAGAGATAACTACCTTTTTGGCTCCAGCCGTTAAATGAGCGGCGGCAGTTTCCATGGTTTTGAAAATTCCAGTGCATTCGGCAACTACATCAACACCGATTGAACCCCAATTCAATTGCGAAGGATCGCGCTCTGCTGTAATCCGAATCGCCTTTCCATTTACAACAAGGTCCTCACCAGCAATTGCAACAGTTCCGTTGAAGTTTCCATGTACCGAATCGTATTTTAATAAATAGGCTAAGTGATCAAGATCGAGTAGGTCGTTAATACCAACTATTTCTACGTTAGGTCTATTGATAGCCGCTCTGAATACAATTCTACCAATTCTACCAAATCCGTTAATTCCTATTTTTACTGTTGACATAATATTTTTTCTTTGATTTGAACCTCATTTTTTGGGAGGGTCCGATTAATTTTACATAAAACAATACTGCTTAGTGTGTTTTTGACACTAAGTTAGTGCTAAAATTGAATTCCGGCAAGATGAGAGCGTTAAATAAACGGTATTTAAATAGTGATGATCTGCATTTGTTAAGAGGCTTGCGATTCTTGTAAATGAAATTGCACCAAATTCTGAAGTGGTTTGCGAATGATTGTGCCTATTTCAATACCGTCTTTCTCACAAATTGAATAAAGTTCTTCTTTTAATAAAAAGGACATTGATCCAACAAAATTCACTTCCGTTTCAGCGTAATTATCGTAGCACTTCACATGAATGTCAATAAATTTTTGAATTCCTTCTCGAATAACATCTTGACAATACTGAAGTTTTTTATGTCGAATTAGAATGGGCATGAATGAAGCAATGTAGACATTCGCATTTGACTGCATATATACGTGATCAATAATCACTTCTTTATTTAAGCCTAAATCCTCTAGTTCCTCATTCATTGCATTTGGAAGCCGCTTGTATAAAAAGTCAGATAAAATGCGCTTACCAAAATAACTGCCACTTCCTTCGTCCCCTAAAATATGCCCGACAGCGGGTATTGCTTCCGTTAAGTTTTTCCCGTCAAAGAAACAAGAATTAGAGCCAGTACCTAAAATGCAGGCAATTTCTGGAACGCCTTGATAGCAAGCATAAGCGCATGCTTTTAAATCATGATCAACTTTCACCACTGCATTAGTAAAATAGATAGATAGGCTAGACTTTACTTTGGTGTTCAACTCTGGAATTGAGCACCCGGCACCATAAAAATGGAGTTCAGTTACGGCATCTTTAATGATTTGTAAATCATAGTTGCCATTTAATTCATGCAAAATATCTTCTTTAGTATGAAAATAGGGATTGAATCCCATTGTTACAAAAATTGTCTCTATTCCATTGTCAACCAACATCCAATCTGCCTTGGTTGATCCGCTTTCAGCTACTAATAACATATTATTAATTTTTAACAGTAAGTGTCATTATGACATTTTGCTAAATTACGTAATTCTTTTTTTATATTTGGACATGGATTTAAATTATCAGCACAATCTCAATAAAGGAATCTCTGTTGACTGCGTTATTTTTGGTTTTGATTTTGAAAAATTAAAAGTCTTAGTTATTCAACGTGAGCCAAATGATGAACCGTCAAAAGCTCGTTTTTCCTTGCCAGGTGATTTAATTTATGATGACGAGACGCTGGACGAAGCAGCAACGCGAGTTTTAAAAGAATTAACTGGATTAGAAAATATTTTTTTAGAACAACTCGGAGCTTTTAGCAGTTTAGATCGATTGTCGAAGTCCGCAGATAAGGAATGGTTAAGAATGATGCGGGAACTGCCCGAAGAACGGGTAATTACGGTAGCTTATTTTGCCTTAGTTAATTTAAATGCATTCAATCCAATGGCAGCAAATTTTGCTAAAACGGTAAGTTGGAAACCAGTGGATGAAATTGATTCAATGGCATTTGATCACTTCGAAATCTTGCAAAAAGCCCATCATCAATTGCATTCTAAATTGAAAATTCAACCGATTGGGTTTAATCTATTGCCCGAAAAATTCACCCTTTCTCAATTGCATAAACTCTATGAAGTAATAGCCGGGAAAGAATTGGATAAACGGAATTTCAGAAGAAAGATGATTAAATTGAAAATCGTCGAAAAATTAGATGAAAAGCAAAAAGGCGTGCCACATAAACCGTCAAATTTCTATCATTTCAATGTAGAAAACTATCAAAAATTGGCCGAGACCGGATTCGATAATTTTGGGTTTTAACAAATAATGCAATCTACTTAGTGTGTTTTTGACATAAAGGTCTTATATTCGCAACGAGATATCATGTCTCTTAAAAATTAATAGATGAAAGATGTAGTTATAAAACCGTTCAATGCTGTGATTTTTGGTGGAGATGGAGATCTTTCAAAGCGAAAAATAATTCCTGCTTTTTTTCACAGATTTGTTGACGGTCAATTAAAAATGCCTTTTCGAATCATTTGTATCACAAGAAAATTAGATGATGAGATTGAATTTAAAGCTTTACTAACAGAATTTATTGCGAAGACCCTTGATGAGGGAGCGGAAATAAGGGAAATTGACGTTTTTATGGAACATTTGGAATTAATGAAAATTCCAACAACGGATCAAACTTCGTTTGCCGTATTGAAACAAGCAATAGAGATGAATGGAAATTGGCAACGCGTCTTCTATTTTTCGGTTCCTTCAAGCGCGTTTGGAGAAATTTGTAAAACGTTAAAAACGTCCAAGCTAATTAATAAAAATAGTAAGGTTGTACTAGAAAAGCCTTTAGGAAATAGTTTAAAGTCTAGCCAAGAAATTAATGGCATCATTTCTGATGCCTTTAATGAGAATCAAATATTCAGAATTGACCATTACCTTGGTAAAGAAACAGTTCAAAATATAATGGTATTGCGATTCGCCAACCACTTATTTGAACGTGCGTGGAATGCAGACAATATCGAAAGCGTTCAAATTACCGTAGCCGAGCGTCTTGGTGTTGAAAAACGGGCTGGATATTATGATCAAACGGGTGCTCTATTAGATATGGTGCAAAATCATTTGCTGCAAATTTTGTGCTTAATAGCCATGGAACCGCCTTCTAACCTAAATCCAGACACAGTAAGAAACGAAAAGTTAAAGGTTTTAGAGTCTTTGCGTTTCTTCGATAAGTCAAACATAAAAGGTAATATTGTTCGAGGGCAGTATACTAGAGGAACTGTGACAGATGAAAAAGTAAATTCATATCTCGAAGACATAGGGGAATACGATTCAGGTACAGAAACATTTGTAGCGATTAAAGCCTATATTGATAATTGGAGATGGAAAAACACGCCTTTCTATCTAAGGACTGGTAAACGCATGAAAAAGCGGTATTCTGACATTGTAATTAATTTCAAAACAATGCCGCACAATATTTTTCTTGATGCCAAACATCCTCTGAAAAATAAATTAATTATTCGCCTGCAACCCGAAGAACGCATTGAACTGGTTCAATTGAGTAAAATACCTGGGCCGGGTGGTTATCGGTTTAAACCAATTTCTTTAAAATTAGATTTTGTCGATACATTTAAAGAACGCATGCCAGATGCGTATGAGCGATTAATAATTGATATTTTAAGAGGAAATCAAACACTATTTATGCGCCATGATGAGTTAGAGGCGGCGTGGAAATGGATCGAATCTATTAGTGATAATTGGGAGGATCAAATCCCATTAGATTTATACGAATCGGGAAGTTGGGGACCTGGAGACCAAGTTTTAGAAGAAAAGCAAGAATGGCAAACCAAATGAACTTAATATTGAATAATTATTCGGATAGTGAAGCATGGATTAAAGCGGTTACTCAGTCAATCAACTTTAAAATAGAATCTTTGATAGCTAAGTTCGACGAAGTAAACATTTTATTGTCTGGAGGAAGCACACCTGGTCCAGTTTATAAAAAACTAGATTCAGAAATTTTTTCATTTAAAAAACTAAACATTGGTTTAGTAGATGAACGTTTTGTTCCCACAGATGATGATAACAGCAATGAAAAATTGATTAAAAAATGTTTTGATTCAAGACCTTCCGACGTGTATAATATTATTGGAATGGTGAAAGATGATAAAAATGAAGCGAACAACCTTGCTGAAGTTCGGGAGGCTTATTCACCTTTTATTGAGCGGACAGATATTGTTGTTTTAGGAATGGGAGGGGATGGGCATACCGCATCAATTTTTCCATATGATTCAGAGTCAGATATCGCTAAAAAGAATGGCATATCGGGTGTTTTTTCAACAAAAGCACCGGCTGCACCAATAAATCGAATCACCACTAGCATGGATTTAATTTGCAATGCGCGTCATATTTATTTGCTCATTTCAGGGGCCGAAAAATTAGAAATTTTAAATAGCAATCATTTACAATACCCTATTCATAACGTATTAGAAAGAAGGCCAGATGTAGAAATATATTACTTAGAAAAATGATCGACAAAAGAATAGAAGAAATTACAGAAAGAGTTATTGCTCGTAGTCATGATAGCAGAGCTTCCTATCTTAAAATGATCGAAAAAAATTTCGATAGCACGGCCAAGCGAAACAAATTGACTTGTGGAAATTTGGCACATGGATTTGCTGGATGTGGACCGACAGATAAAGAATTATTAGCGGAAGGTGTTCAACCAAATCTAGGCATTATTACAGCCTATAATGACATGTTATCTGCTCACAAACCTTACGAAGATTATCCGAAAGAATTAAGAACTTACGCGAATGATTTAAATGCAACCATTCAAGTTGCAGGTGCAACTCCGGCCATGTGTGACGGTGTTACACAGGGCCAAGCTGGAATGGATTTATCTTTATTAAGTCGAGATATTATTGCCATGTCTGCTGCTATTGGATTGTCACATGATATGTTTGATGGTGTTGTGAATTTGGGGATATGTGATAAAATTGTTCCCGGATTACTAATTGGGAATATTAGTTTTGGACATTTGCCTGCTGTGTTTTTGCCTGGTGGGCCAATGGAAAGTGGTATAACTAATGATGAAAAAGCAAGAATACGCAGAGAGTTTGCCGAAGGAAAAATAACGAGGGCCGAACTATTAAAAGGCGAATCAGATTCCTATCATTCCCCAGGAACATGTACTTTCTATGGAACGGCAAATAGTAATCAAATGCTCATGGAAATTATGGGGCTTCAATTGCCAGGTTCAAGTTTTGTAAATCCTGATACGGACATGCGCCGAGCATTAAATAAAGAAGGAGTAAAAGTTCTACTGGACAATGTACGTTCAAAAGAGTTGAACCGCACTCTGGGTAAATTACTGACTGAAAAAACCATTGTTAATGGTATTGTTGGATTATTGGCGACCGGAGGTTCTACCAATTTAACCTTACACATTATAGCCATTGCGAAAGCTGCGGGTATAAAAATAACATGGGACGATTTTTCGGATTTATCAGACATAGTGCCGTTGGTTGCAAGGGTTTATCCAAATGGCCCAGCAGATATTAACCATTTTCATGCTGCTGGCGGAATGGCTTTTGTCATTAAAGCTTTATTAGATGGAGGTTTTTTACATGAAGATGTCAATACCATTTTAGGAAATGGATTGGAAAAGTATACTTTAGAACCAAAGTTGGCGAATGGAGAAATAACGTATGTGACTGGACCAAGTGAATCTGGCAATGATACCATTTTACGAAATATCAAAGCTCCTTTTCAGGTAACTGGCGGATTAAAAGTGTTGCGAGGAAACCTTGGTGCGGCCGTTATTAAAACTTCCGCAGTAGATGAAAAATATCATTTGATTGAAGCGGATGCAATCGTTTTTAAAGATCAAGATGATTTAATTGCGCAATTTAAGGCAGGTCAATTGGATAAAGATTTTATTGCAGTATTACCTTTTCAAGGACCTCAACAAAAAGGCATGCCTGAGTTGCATAACTTAACACCTTCGCTAACTATTTTACAGAAAAGAGGATTTAATGTTGCCTTAGTAACAGATGGAAGAATGTCAGGCGCATCTGGTAAGGTTCCGGCGGCAATACATGTAAGTCCTGAGGCAGCTACTGGCGGTCCCATAGGAAAAATTCAAACTGGTGACAGAATCATTCTGGATGCTACGAATGGTACGTTGACCTGTGCACAGGATGTGGCAGAGCGCCCAAGTAACACTGTGCATTATCAAGATGACAGTCATGGTCGTTCATTGTTTTCTAACCTGCGCAAATTGCTTTCAGATAGCGAAAGCGGGGCTGGAATTTTTTAACAAGAAATTATGCAAAATAATATACTCGAAATATTAAAAGAAAATCCACTTATTCCTGTGGTTACGATTAGCCATTTAAATGAAATTGATAAAATTTATATCAAACTCAAATCGAAAAATGTAAGATGTATTGAAATTACATTACGCACACCTGTATCCCGCGAAGCCGTTAAAATATTCAAAGAACGTTATGGAGATGATTTTAAGGTAGGAGTGGGTACAATTGTTAGTGTAGAAGATGTGCAGTTTTGCGTAGAGAATAAGGTTGACTTTATGGTGAGCCCAGGTTTAGCGCCTGCTATGATTGAGCCGCTAGAGAGCAGTGGGATTCCTTTTATTCCAGGTGTATCAACGCCAAGTGAAATAATGAGCGGCCTAGAATGCGGTTGGAGTTATTTTAAGTTTTTCCCAGCAAATTTATTCGGTGGTGTTGATGCTATGAAAACGTATAGCGCTATTTTTCCAAATGTATTATTTTGCCCAACTGGCGGAATCAATGAACGCAATTACAAAGATTTTCTAAGACTTGATAATGTTATTTCAGTTGGCGGATCTTGGTTGAATAAATAATAGTGATTCGCTAATTTCATTATTTCGAAAGAAAATTAGTCTAGAATTGTTCATTTAAGTGAACGGATCGATTAGAAAGAAGGCATTAATGGCTTTCTTTTTGTATTTACAATAGCTATGTGTATTGATTTTCAATGATTTTACATAATAAAATGTTGTTGGACACAATACTTATTGTATATTTGACAATAAGTAATAATTGGGACAATGTATGTCCAACCCATTCTTTTAAAAAAAAATTAAATTATTCATTATGCTAAATCATTACAAAACGAAAGCACTCTTAACGTTTATAATAGCGTTTGTGTGCACGCTTTCCGGATTCAGTCAAGCCATTCCGGTAGACTTTGAAGACGGCGGTGAGGGTGCCGATTGGACCTGGACTGTATTCGAAAACGATTATAACCCCCCATTAGAAATTGTGGCAAACCCGGATCCAACAGGCCTTAACTGTTCTCCAACAGTTGCCAAATTTACGGCATTAGTAACAGGTAATCCATGGGCTGGCTGTGAAACTATGCACGGTGCAGATATTGGAGAATGGACGGTAACCGAGGAAAATAAGATCATCACAATAATGGTTTGGAAATCCGTAATTAGTGATGTTGGAATTAAATTAGTTGAAGCTGGTGGTGGTGCATTACCAGAAATTAAAATACCAAATACTGTTACAGACGAATGGGAAATGATCACATTTGACTTTACAAGTCACATTGGAATGACATTCGATCAAATTGTGGTTTTTCCTGATTTTGACTTAGGGGGCAGAGTAGCAGATAATATCTGTTATTTTGACCACATTTACGGTGGTGAAATTGAAGAATGTGGCACAGACGGAAACGTACCTGTTGATTATGAAGTGGACGGATACGGCGCAGATTGGACTTGGACTGTTTTTGAAAATGATTATAATCCACCAGTTGAAATCGTTGCAAATCCAGACATGGATGGCATTAACTGTTCAGCAACAGTAGCACAATTCACAGCTTTAGTTACAGGGAATCCTTGGGCTGGTTGCGAAACTATGCATGGCGCGGATATCGGAGAATTTACAATTACAGCAGATAATGCCATTCTAAATATTATGGTATACAAACCTGTAATTAGTGATGTTGGAATTAAATTAGTTGAAGCGGGCGGTGGAGCATTGCCAGAAATTAAAATACCTAATACCTTAATTAATGAATGGGAAGTCATCACATTTGATTTTACTGACCATATTGGAATGACCTATGATCAAATCGTCATCTTCCCTGATTTTGATCTGGCAGGACGTACAGATGATAATATTTGTTATTGGGATAATATTTGGGGTGAAGAAGTAATAGAATGCGAAGCTATGCCTTCTATTCCAATGGATTACGAAGAAGATGGTTTTGGTGCTGATTTTACTTACACCGTTTTTGAAAATGATTACAATCCACCAGTAGAAATTATTGAGAATCCTGATATGGGCGGTATTAACTGTTCTCCAACTGTTGCTAAATTTATTGCTTTACAAACTGGTAATCCTTGGGCTGGATGTGAAACTATGCATGGAGAAGATTTGGGAGAAATTACTATTACAGAAGATAATAAGTTAATTAATATTATGGTTTGGAAACCAGTAATTAGTGATGTTGGAATCAAATTGGTTGAACCAGGTGGAGGAGCTTTACCAGAAATTAAGATACCTAATACACTTATCAATGAGTGGGAATTAATCACATTTGATTTTTCTGCTCATATTGGAATGACTTACGATCAAATTGTAATCTTCCCAGATTTTGATTTGGCAGGGCGGACAGATGATAACGTTTGTTATTGGGATAATGTTTGGGGCGTAGATGCAGTTGAGTGTGATGCTGTGGCATATGTGCCTGTTGATTTTGAAGAAGTAGGCTATGGAGCAGATTGGACATGGACAGTATTTGAAAATGATACGAATCCACCAGTGGAAATCATAGAGAACCCTGATCCAACGGAAACAAACTGTTCAGCAACAGTTGCACAATTTACAGCATTAGAAACGGGTAACCCTTGGGCTGGATGTGAAACTATGCACGGTGAAGACATAGGTACTTTCACAATTACGGAAGAAAACAAGTTGATTAACATCATGGTTTGGAAGCCAGTAATTAGTGACGTTGGAATTAAATTAGTTGAAGCAGGTGGTGGAGCCTTACCAGAAATTAAAATACCGAACACAGTAATTAATGAATGGGAAGTAATCACATTTGATTTCTCTGATCATATTGGAATGACATACGATCAAATCGTAATCTTCCCTGATTTTGATTTAGATGGTAGAACGGATGATAACATTTGTTACTTTGATAATATTTGGGGAGATTCAGCTGTAGCTTGTCCTCCAACTGCAAATGCACCTGTTGATTATGAAGAAGACGGTTATGGTGCTGATTGGGTTTGGACAGTATTTGAAAATGATACAAATCCACCATTAGAGATTATTGAAAACCCTGATGGCGGCGGAATTAACTGTTCTCCAATCGTTGCACAGTTTACAGCACTTGAAACAGGAAATCCTTGGGCTGGCGTTGAAACAATGCACGGCGAAGGAATTGGAACGTTTACAATTGATGAAGACAATAAGTTAGTTTCGATCATGGTATGGAAACCTGTAATTAGTGATGTTGGAATTAAATTAGTTGCATTTGATGGAGCTGCTTTACCAGAAATCAAAATACCAAATACAGTAATCAATCAATGGGAGTTAATTACGTTTGATTTTTCTGACCATGTTGGAATGACATATGATCAAATCGTGATCTTCCCTGATTTTGACTTAGATGGTAGAACAGGAGACAACGTCTGTTATATTGATAATATTTGGGGCGAAGAATCGATCTTCTGTGATGATGATCCAAATTTTCCAATTGATCATGAAGTAGATGGAATTGGTGCAGATTGGACATGGACAGTGTTTGAAAATCATTTAAATCCAGTTCTAGAGATTATTGATAATCCAGATTCTACAGATGTTAACTGTACAAAAATAGTAGCTAAGTTTACAGCGCTAGAAGCAGGTAATCCTTGGGCTGGTTATGAATCATCTCATGGCTCTGAAGGAACAGGTACATGGACAATTGACGAAGACAACAAGCTAATCAACATCATGGTTTGGAAACCAGTTGTGAGTGACGTTGGAATTAAATTGGTACAACCAGATGGCGCTTCTTTAGGCGAAATTAAAATTGCCAATACCCTAACAGATGAATGGGAATTATTAACGTTTGACTTTTCAAGTCATATCGGAATGACATTTGATCAAATTGTGATCTTCCCCGATTTTGATTTAGATGGAAGAACTGGAGACAATATTTGTTATATCGATAATATTTATGGAGAGGATGAATATCCTTGTACTGTAATTGACGATTCAGGATTAGAAGAGTTTGGAAAAGGTTTTGTTGCCTTATATCCAAACCCAACTTCAACTAGCGTTACCTTATCATTTGCGAATTCCTTTGCTGGACAAGTAATTATTACGGACGTAATGGGACGTAATTTAATTGTGGAAAACTTGAATGGAACAAGCACTCAAATTGATCTTGAAAAATTACCAACTACTGGCGTTTATTTCGCTAAAATTATGGATGCTGACGGTAACATCATGGATGTTAAAAAATTCATCTACGAGTAGAACGAAAGATTTGAATTACGAAAATCCTGTTCGCCTTTGGCGGGCAGGATTTTTTTGTTTTGAAAATGAAAAAATTGTTTAGCGAATACCAATAGTAGAGCGTTAATAACGTCAATTCTCTGGTACAGTGGTCTTTATGTCCTGTAATACTTCTCTTCCTAAATAGAATTTGTACGCGTTAGAAATATTTTGTAGCTTTATTAAATGACTATTTTTTCACGAAACAATTTATTAATTGTTTTAGTCCTGATTTTTTCTAAAAGTGGATTGGTATGGGCTACCGACTATCATGTGGGTCCAATGCAACCCTTAGCAAGTATTGGAGAAGTGCCTTGGGCAGATTTGAACGCTGGAGATCGCGTGTATATTCATTGGCGAGAAGTCTCATATAAAGAAAAGTGGGTAATTAACTGTAACGGTTCTGCTGAAAACTTAATAGAAATAATAGGCGTTAATGGACCTGATGGACAGCAACCTGTCATTGATGGAGATAATGCTGTGACGGTGCCTGGTGTTAATTTTTGGAATGAATCTCGCGGAATTATTAAAATTGGCGGCTCAAACGTTCCTGAAGATGGTTTGCCAACGTATATTCTGATTGAAAATCTAGAAATTCGTTCGGCTCGACCCGGTTATTTTTTTGAAAATGACTCGGAAGAGATGGAAGAATATTCAGACAATGCTGCCGCAATTTATGTTGAAAAATGCGCAAATCTTACGATAAGAAATTGTACGCTGCATGATGCTGGAAATGGATTGTTTGTTGGAGCAAATGGAGGTGAAACACAGGTGGTT
This sequence comes from Crocinitomix sp., assembly GCA_047623705.1. Classification (GTDB taxonomy): domain Bacteria; phylum Bacteroidota; class Bacteroidia; order Flavobacteriales_D; family Crocinitomicaceae; genus Crocinitomix. The sequence goes on along the minus strand of JBLHOW010000003.1, from coordinate 143,561 downwards.
TTAATTGAAAAAAATAATATTTATGGCAATGGTATTGTCGGAAGTCCATATGAGCATAATGCCTATACCGCTGCAATCGATATCGTCTTTCAGTTCAATCATTTTGGTTCTTTATTAGAAGGAGCAATGGGAAACAATCTTAAAGATCGATCCGCTGGAACCGTTGTGCGTTATAATTGGATTGAAAGTGGGAGTAGACTCATTGATTTGGTTGATGCCGAGGACTCTGAAGTGTTGGTTGATCACCCAAGCTATGCTACTACCTATGTTTATGGAAATATTCTCGTTAAGCCCGAGGCAATTGGGAATTCGCAAATATTGCATTACGGCGGAGATAGTGATACTTATGATGATTACCGTAAAGGCGATCTCTATTTTTATAATAATACTGTCATTTCAACTCGCGAAGGGAATACGACATTAATTAACTTGTCCACCAATGAAGAAACTATGCATGTATTTAATAACGTTATATATGCAACGGCAAGTGGCAACTCTTTAGCAATGATTAATGGTGATGGGATTTTTAATATGCACCACAATTGGTTAAAGCCAGATTGGAAAGATTGTCATTGTGACCCAGTAGGAACTGTTAATTATCTTGATAATATTGAAGGAACCGAGCCGGGGTTTATTGATTTTGATGGCTCCAATTTTAGGCTGGAAAACAGCTCTGATCTAGTGGACAATGGAGACACGATTCCAGAATTTCTAATGGTAGATCATAATGTTAATCAAGAATATTTGGAAGACCTAGATTTTATCACCCGTTTTGTAGATGGAAATATAGATATTGGGGCTTTTGAAAATGATTTTGGTTTAGCTATTGAAAACTTTGAAGACAAGACACAATTCTATTTATACCCCAATCCAGTTGTAGATGTTTTAAATTTTAATTTTGTAGCGCCTTTTGAATTTGAAATTTTTAATTCTCTCAGTCAAATTGTACAAAAGGGTAATTCAACCTTAGGAACATCTTCAGTCAATGTAGATGGTTTAGAGTCAGGGTTTTATTTCTTTATCGCAAATTACAAGGGAAGTACGACTACACTAAAATTTGTTAAAGAGTAATTTAACTGAAACGCCGTCTAGCCAAACGATTGACTTCATTAAATCAATTTACTTTGACCCTCCAATTAAACCTTTTCAAATTAACTGTGTCTTATAGAAATATTGTCTCCTTTAAGAGCTGATATTTACATTTAATTTTAACCAAACCACAAGATGAAATCAACCTTATTACTATTTAGTCTACTTGCATCTGCCTTTATTTGGGCGCAAGATTTTAACGGTTACGCACTTTATAATCAATCAAACCAAAACACTACTTATTTAATTGATAAAGATGGCGGAACAGCCCATACTTGGAGCTGCACAGATCCCTGCAACTATGCAGTTTTATTAAAAGAAGATGGAAATATTGTAAGAGGTGCCAAATATTCAAGTAATGAATTATCCGGAGCTGCAATCGGCGGAATGGTTCAAGAGTATGATCCAAGTGGAGATGTTGTTTGGGCGTTCATTTATTCAACGGATGACCATTGCTCGCATCATGATATTGCGCTCAATCCAACGAATAATAGTGTCTTTTTAACCGCTTGGGAAGTTAAATCGTCAGCTGAGTTAACTGCAGCAGGTTACTCAGATGGTGGTTCTGAAAAATGGCCTACGCATATTGTTGAGGTTAAGCCTGATGGTTCTGGTGGCGGAGAAATTATTTGGGAATGGCATATGTGGGATCATATGATTCAGGATGCGGACGCGACTAAAGATAATTATGGAGTAGTAGAAGATCATCCAGAATTAATGGATATTAATGCTGTCTCTGTTGGAGGTGGCCCAGGAAGCGGAGATTGGTTTCACGTAAATGGAATCGATTATAACGCACAGTTGGATCAAATTGTTTTCTCTTCACGTCATGCGAGTGAAATTTATATTATTGATCATAGCACAACAACCGTAGAGGCTGCAAGTCATGCTGGTGGTAATTCGGGTAAAGGCGGAGATTTTTTATACCGTTGGGGAAATCCAGATAATTATGGCGCTCCGGGTACCGCAGTTATTCCTGCAGCTTGTCATGATGCTAGATGGGTGAAAGAAGGTCGTCCAAATGAGGGTAACATTCAGTTTTTTAATAATGAAGGTGGATCAGGTGGACATTCCGCAGTGGATATGATTGTTCCACCGTTAAGTGTTGACGGTTATAATTATGATTATACTGTTGGAGAAGCTTTTGGCCCAGCTGATGTTGGTACACGTCATGAATGTGAAGAAGATTCTGACGGACAATCTGCAAGTGATCGCATGTCGAATGGAAATATTTTTGTTACAGTTTCTAACGAGTACATGTATGAAGTAACAGCAGCCGGTGAGGTAATTTGGACATATGCCGAAGGGCCACAAAAAGCATTTAGATATGAGTGTGACCATGAAGGAATTTTAGTTGTAGTTGGAGATTTGTGTGGTCTTGGAGTAGACGAGAATAAAGTAGCACATGAAATTACAGTTTATCCAAACCCTTCAAACGGATTGGTAACGATTAAAGGTTTAGTTGATTTGAATAACTATTCGGTTGAGGTAATTGATTTGCAAGGACGCATTGTTTATGCTGCTTCTAATGAAAATCAATTGGTGTTGGACAGATTCGATAACGGAATTTATACCGTGATAATTTTGACAGATCAAGGGATTTACGCCGTAGAGCAAATTACATTAAACAAGTAATTCAGCTTCCTTGAAAATTCTAGTCACATATATTTTGTTTGGGATAGGTTCGCTATTTTCGGCGGCCAATGCCCAAACTGATTTTTATGAGATCGAAACTATTCGTGAAATTAAAATCTATTTCGAAGAGGACAATTGGGATCATATTCTAGATAGCCTTTACGGAGATGATAAGCAAGAACGCCTTGTTGGTGATGTACGCATTGATGGAATATTATATGAGGCGGCAGGAATCCGCTATAAAGGCTATAGTTCTGCCAGTGCCGATCGGGTTAAAAATCCTTTAAATATAAAATTAGACTTTGTAAATAAGGGGCAAAATCATGAAGGCTTAAATAAAATCAAATTAAGTAATGTTATTCACGATCCTTCCTTTGTGCGAGAGGTTTTGTCCTATGAAATTGCACGAAAATACATGCCAGCTTCACAAGCAAATTACGCCAATGTTTATATTAATGATGTGCTTATAGGTTTGTATACAAACGTTGAATCTGTTGAGGAGGCTTTCTTAGAAAACCATTTTGAATCGAGTATTAACGCCTTTTTTAAAGGAAATCCAGAAACGCTTGACCTCGACGGTGAAAATTCGAATTGATCCAATTCGCATGGCACATCATTCTCAGATTATTATCCGTATTACACCCAGAAATCTAAAAATAATTCAGATTGGAGTGCTTTATTTGGTTTAATAAACGATTTGAATACAGCGCCAGATGATTTAGAACAAAGTTTAAATATAGATCGTGCACTTTGGATGCATGCCTTTAATTATTCCATGATCAACTTTGATAGTTACGTGGGGTATGCGCAAAACTACTATCTCTATCATGGAGACAATGGTCAGTTCAACCCTATTATTTGGGATTTGAATCAGTCTTTCGGAAGTTATCGCCTGACGGATGCCTCTACGCTTTGGGCAGGTTTTTCAATTTTAGAAGCCAAAAATGCAGATCCCTTACAACATTTTAGTAATTTTTCAATAACTCCACGGCCATTAATGACCATTTTATTTGAAAACGAAACCTATCGCAAAATGTACTTAGCGCATTTGAAAACTATTATGGAGGAGAATTTTAATGATGCCGATTATTTAGAACGTGCTTCCGCCATCCAATCGATAATTGAAACGGATGTTTTGAATGATCCCAATAAGTTTTATTCAAATGCCGATTTTTATATCAATATAGATACAACGGTGAGTGATTTAATTGATTACGTGGGACTCCGCGACTTAATGGAAAATCGGGCAATTTATTTATCTACTTATCCTGGAATGTCGGATGAACCAACAATCATAAATACTACGGACCTTGAATTGGAATATAACTTGGGAGAAACTATCACTTTTACGGCCGAGTTAACGGATGTGAATGAAGTCTTTTTCTATTACCGTTTTTTATCAACAGATGCATTTACGCAGTTACTAATGAATGATGAAGGTGTAAATGGAGATGTATTGGCTGATGACGGGATTTATTCCGTCGATTTAGAAAAAGCTTCCAATCAAATTGACTTTTACTTTTATGCGCAAAACGAAATCGCGGGTAAATTTTCTCCGCAACGCGCGGCTTACGAATTCTATTCCCTATCTAGCGAATTGCAACCTGGAGATTTGGTGATAAATGAATTTGTTGCCAAAAACTTATATGATTATACAGATGAATATGGCGAGTTGGAAGATTGGGTTGAACTCTATAATAATTCTGATGCACCTATTTCAACCAAGGGCTTATTTATTACTGATACTATTGGCGATTTGTTTAAAAGTGAAGTTGGAGATATGTTACTACCTGCCAATTCGTATAAAATATTTTGGGCAGATGAAGACTATGTTGATTACCTGAGTCATTGGGATTTTAAGTTAAATGAAGATGGAGAGCAAATAATACTTTCCACAGCAGAAGGAACAATTTTGGATTCGGTAAGTTTTGGACATCAAAGCAGCATTTTTTCTTATGGTAGATACCCAAATGGAACTGGAGATTTTACTGAAATGTTCTCCACTATTCAATATGAAAATCAAGCACCAAATGATACTGTTTTTCATGCAGATTTTCATGCCTTTCCCATTCCTGCAAGAGGTGTTTTATACGTTAATACAAGCTATGAAGCACCCTATACTTTAACGTTTACCAATTCAGTAGGACAAACCATTAAACAAATTGAAGTTGCTTGGGCAGGATTGGTTGAGGTAGATGTGTCAAACATGAGTGATGGCCTGTATATAATTACCATTGAACGAGATGATTTTACGATTTCGAAAAAAATAATAGTGACAGATTAAAAAAACAAACAAATGAAAAAAGGACTTTTTATAGCAAACTTCATACTATTAGCCCAGTTTAGTTTTGCACAAACTTTCATTAACTATTCAGATGTGGATGGATTAGTAAGCAATAACGTTTTATGTGTGGATGCAAATGCATCTGATAACATTTGGTTTGGAACACAATTAGGTGTTTCCAATTTTGATGGTGCATCATGGATAACATATGAAACGGCAACCTATCCGGATATGGCAGACAATAACATACTGTCTATCTATATAGATGTAGCTGACAGGACTTGGATTGGAACTGACTTTGGTACAAGTGTTCTAGAATCAGGTGCTTGGACAACCTATACAACAGATGACGGGTTAGGGAATAACAAAGTTCAATGCATCAATGAAGACAGCGACGGAAATATGTGGTTTGGCACCATTACAGGGCTTTCAAAATTTGACGGAGCAACTTGGACCACTTTTGGAACAGGAGATGGATTGCCATTTGGAGGTGTTAAATCAATCACTTTAAATGATGATGGCAATTTGTGGATAGGCACTGGATTAGGGGGTGTTGCTATTTATAATGGAACTGATTTTACGGAAATAACAGAAGATGAGGGTTTGATTAGCGATAAAATTCGCGGCATTGATTTTTCACCTAGTGGACAAACGTGGGTTGCAACTGCAGAAGGCGTAACAAGTCTTGATGCGGCTGATGCTGTTTTAGCCAATCATACTACAATATTCACCTTGCCAGAACCAGATACATTAAATCCTATCGTGGATATTAAGGTAGATGATAATGGTGTGGTTTGGGCTGGAGTTTACGTTGATTATTTAGTATCAGAAGGGGGCGTTTGTGCTTATAATGGTTCTACTTGGTTTCAATTTGACGTGGATGATGGTTTGGCTGGCCCTGTAATTAATGGACTAGATATTGATGAAAACAATGACGTTTGGGTAGTAACAAGTACTGGTGTTACAAAAATTTCAGATCATACTTTAAAGCTCGACCAAAATAGTTCCAAGGAAATTTCAAACTTAAATTTTTATCCAAATCCAGCGAATACAATGATTAATTTTGATCCATCTATCGATCAATTGGGGCACAATATGACTATTTACAATTTATTGGGCGAAAAAGTGCTCACAACAAAAATTGAAATGAACATGACAGTTGAAGTTAGCACTTGGACGCCGGGGATCTATTTTATAGTTTCTGATCAATTAAGAGAGAAATTGATTGTGCAGTAGTTGCCGACTGATATAACGATTAACGATAATAATAAGAAAACCGCACTGAAGATAAATTTCAGCGCGGTTTTTAACATTTATAAGTAAAGGCAATAGTTTATTGTTTATAGAAATGTTTGATAACCAAAGGACCTTCACTAGAAGTTGGATCTCCAAAACATTCAGTAACAGAATTATTCATTAGCGTTAATCGATCGCCATCAAAAGCGAACGACCAAGTGCGGTAATATGGGTTTTCGAAAAAACCAATTAACGTATCATTCAAAATCTCGAACTCACAAAGATTTCCAATGTTTCCATTCATCATTAAAACAGTATTATTATTATTATCATAAAATGACATAGAATGATTATACTCATTCGTACTATTATCATTTACATCTCCAGAACAAAATAAGTAAAGGTCCGTTAAGCTATCCGAAATCCAAACTGTATTTGAAAATAGTAAATTGGCTTCTGAACCGTTGCTATCCTCATCAACAATTAGCAATGTTCTACTAAATTCAGATGGATTCGTTTTTTTCACACCTTGCACTTGTAAAGTGACGATATATTCTCCCTCTTGTGCATAAGTATGGCCAGGGTTTTTTAAAGTAGATGATTCTCCATCTCCGAAATTCCAATAATAAGTGACCCCATTCTGACTCGTATTTTCAAATTGTATAGATTGTTTTTCTTTATAGACTTCTTTTGTAGTTGTAAAGGCTGACTCTGGCTGATCTTTTTGGCATCCAAAAATAAATATGGATAGCGCGATCAGCGATAAAATTGATGACATTTTCATAATAGTGAAGTTTTGATGAATCAGTAAGTTACGCTCGATTATCACAGAAATGCGCGAATAAAAAGTTATCGATACGGACTGTTTATTTAAAGGGGATTATTCTAATTTGAATGGAAATTCAGCATAACTTATTGTATATTTACGTAACTACTTATTTCAATTTAATTCAATATAAATGAAGTTAATCTCTAGGTTACTTTTATTTGCTTGCGCATTTGCATTAATTCCAAGCGTTACTTTTGCTCAAATTCATGAAGGCAATGCCTTTCTTATTGGCGACTATGTTAATATTGGTATTGACAGCACTACAGGGAAAGAAGGCACCTTTAATTTTGATAATTTTCATTCTAGAAGTATCGGTGATGGTGGTGGAATAACGTGCGGTTTTGTTGCAGACGTTAATCATACAGATTGGGATTCAACACTTTTTCACGGTGATTTTTTTATACCAGGAGCACCAGAGAATGGCTTTGGAATTCAAATAGATTTCATTAACTATTCTAATAATTACACGCATAATGAAATTATAGTTTTACCAGGATATCCAATTCATTCAAATGATGACGGATGCATAAGTGTGGAGTGGAGAGGAATGGCGGAGGATGTTATAGTAAAGGTTCTTTATCAACTAAAAACAGGTGCCTTATACTATACAACTGAAGTCACTTTATACAATGAATCGCTTGAAGATTTAACAGACCTTTACTATTATAGAAATGTTGACGCAGATAATAATCATTCACTTGGAGCCGGTTTTATTACAACAAATACCGTTGTTTCTCAACCAGATGTATCCTGCCAAAAAGCATTAGTAAGTTCAACGCAATCGGAACCATTTCCATCTTACGTTGGTTTTGGAGCACTAGGGCCTGACTTTAGAGTAAGTGTCGGTGGTTTTTTAAATAGAAACGGTTCTGATATTTGGAATGGCGTAGGTCCATATTTGACAGTAGAAGGAGATGTTGCAATTGCTGATCAAGCTATATCGCTTGCTTATAAAACTGATTTGCTCATTGGAGATTCCACCACCTTTGCTTTTTCTGTAATCCTTAGCGAAGAAGGAATTAACGAAGCGTTTAACGAACATTACGACTTGAGTTATTTAACGAGTTCGGGCGAAACTGGAACAGAGGTTGATTGGGATGAATGTACAGGTTTTATAGTGGTTGATACACTTCAGATTTGTAAAGGAGATTCTGTTTTGTTATTTATTGAAGGAGATTTTATTGCCGATTATGATTGGGTTTGGACACCTGATGAAATGTTGACAGAAATAACAGGAGATTCTACTTATGCCGTTCCAACCGAATTTACAACCTATACTGTAACTACTTCAATTTCTGACTGCTTTGGCCCAGGGGCACAAACTATTGTGATTGATCCAACTTTATTTCCACTTGCTTCAGTAAGTCTAGATGTGACCATTACAGAAGGGGAAATAACCACCTTAATTGCCGAGGGCGGTGAAACTTATGAATGGTTCCCGACAATAGGTTTGAGCGATCCAACAGCTGCCATTACTAATGCATCTCCAACCGAAACAACATTCTATTCAGTTGTAATAGGCAGCGACTCTGTCTTGTGTAGTGATACGTTAATGGTTATAGTTTTTGTAGAGCCAAATGGTGATGTTGATACAATTGGATTAAATATTGATGAATCAATCTTACATCCTTTTAAAGTTTATCCAAATCCATTTGATGCATTTACAATAATTGATTTTGGAATCCCATTAAAAACAAACCATACCCTCACCATTTTTGACCTTTTAGGGAAAGAAATTTACCGCAAAGAACAAGTGGTTGGTAAAACATTCAAGCTTGAAAATCAGCAATGGGAGAGTGGGATGTATTTAATTTACCTTACCAATTCAGATTCAGAATTGCTATACTCCACAAAATTGATGATTGAATAAGCATATTTGATATTCATAACGCATAACATTCAAAACACGATAAGCCCAAACTTCTTTGCTTTTGCAAAACTTCGGCATAGCATAGCAAAGCAAGTAGCGCAACAACTTGATAAGTACTAAAGACTCAGGACTGAATACTCCAATATAACTCATCTCTCCACCGTCTTTCAAGCCCATAATGGCCGACTAACTTCTCAGCATAACCTTGATATGCCTTTTCCATCAAATAGCGATAGGTCAGCATAGCTTCTTCTTTCCCTTCAATAGCGCTTGCTAATGCATGGCCGCCGTACATTCCAGAGGCCAACGCAGACGTAATTCCAAAAGATGATATCGGGTCAAAAGAATAAGCGGCGTCTCCAACAGCTATCCAACTTTCACCATAAGGAACTTCGAGTCTACTGGTGCCAGATGGCATTATTTTTAGGGGGCCAAAATCGTTTTTTTCCAGATTGACGAGTTTAGAAATGTGCAAGCTATTCTCTAATTCTTTGGTCCAAAATTGAGTTAAATTTGCTTTGTCAGGTATTAGCGATTTAATGGTGAAAAACATCAACGTCAGTTCCTTATTGCTTTGCGGAGCAGCATACCACCAACCATTGGATGTTGCTTCAATCACAATTTCACGCGCAATTTCTTGCGATAAATGAACAGAACTAGTTAATGTAAATTGAGCATCTAAAAATTTCTTTTTAACCCCCAATTGTTGACAAACGGAGGCTTTTCTTCCAGTGGCATCAACAATATAATTACCCCTTAAGCTAATTGAAGAAGTCTCGTTTTCAATGATAGCCGTCACTCCTTTTTCAAGCAACTCCGCCTTTTTTAACCGATAACCAGCTAAAAAATCACCGCCATTATTTATTAAATGGCTGCGCAATTGTTTTTCAAAATGAAGTCGATCCAATAAAAAACCATGACCATAAACGTCTTTTATAAAGGCCTTTTGTTCTAGTTTTTCGCTACCCCATGAACTTTTATTACCGTAATAAATACAGTGTTTATTGTCCTCGACTAATTCATAAATGCCTAATTTTTTTAAAAGAGGTTTTGCATTTGGCGGAATGGCTTCACCGGTTTTTTTTTGCGGCAAATGTTTCGCCTCAACAATGCAATTTGAAATTCCCCGCATAGTCAAAGTAAGAGAGGTGGCAATCCCTGCAGGACCGCCACCTATTATAATAACTTCATAGCTCCGTTTATCTTTCGTCACGGCGCATAGTTCTTCTTTTTCGATTGCTCTTCGGCTTACTCGCATTAATTTCTGCAATTTTTTCTGCAGCTTCATCCAATGTTGTAACCATTAATTTTGCAGCTACCATGCTTATTTGATCTATTTCCTGCATTTTAATAACGCTCTCTTTATCACCTTCAGCATACAAAACTTGCGCAAAAGTTTGATCAATTTCACCTTCGGCAAAATTTCTTCCCATTTCAACCCAAGAAACATCAGGTAAGTATCCTTCTTCATTATTTGAAATAGGTGCGTCTTGTTTCGTCACAATACCAAGTTGGTGCCATTCGTCTACCATATTTTGTAGGCGTTGCAAATGATCCGCTTCAATATCTCTTAGCCAATCCTGTCTATAATCCAAGTGCTTTAAACGTTGGGCAATATTTACATTCCCAGCTTGAATTCTTAAGTAACCATCTTCTGCAAATACTTGATTTGGAACCCTTGCTGCCCAGAATGAAGGTAGCGGTAAATAATTGGATACCGTATAACCAGAAAGACAACTTGATTCATCTGTTTGCCATGGAACACCCATCCATCTAGTTAAAGATCCTGGGCCGTTTACAGACAATGGACCATTATCACTCAACGCAATTTCTGGCGTTAACATATCGCCAAAATCTAACTGAATTGCTTCTCCTTCATTTACCACATTGAGGCGATAAGGGTTTTCCCACATTTTTTTGATCCGCATAGTCCAAGTCAATTCAATTCCTGGATGAAAAGGTCCACCCAAACAATCGTCTAAGCCAGCTTGATTTAAAGAATCAATTTGTTCTGCTGGAGTTAATTCATCAAATGGTTTTGGAGTTGTGCGTTCACCTGTAGTAAAGTCGCCATCTTTCCATTGTAAAAGTCTGTTGTATTGCGTTATTGTAATCGGTAGATCATCCAATGAAATACCCGAATAATTTCCAAATCCATCTCCATAAAAAGGAGGGACTTTGGCTGGTGCTGGTACAGTTGATGCTGGATCTCTGAACCATTCAAAAACGCGCTCTCGGTGAATCTTATTTGCCTCGGTTGGTTCTTTTAATACAGCAACCACTTTAGGATTCGTAAAGTCAGAAGGAGAATTTTTACCAAATAATTGGTAAAAGCCTTCATTCACCCATTGCGTATTTGTCATACGTTCAAAAATGGGATAAATGTCTCTCCAAAATTCAACTCCCTCGGCAGATGGATTCGGATAGCCCATTTCATTAATAAATAAATTTTGCACCACATCATTCATAGTCACAACACCGTATAATCCTTGACCAAAATTGGGTGGAGTAACCGCGATCATAGATGGTTTCGCTTCAATTATTTTATCACCTATTTTTACAGATGCTCGAATAACACCATCACAGGTATCATCATGCCAACCGTTATTATTTGCAAAAGTCGTTATGGGCAGGTTATCATGCGATTGAGCATCTCCATCACCAGGGAAAAATAATAATCTTCCTTCACCATCTGTTTGAAGATGTCCTAAATCGACATTGGTACCGTAAAATTTACCGTCGTCAAAATTGTGAGCATTATCGCATACATTTTTTCCGGAAATTGATTTTGGACTAGGTTTTATTGCCAATTGCTCGCGATATCCGCCAACAACGTCACTGTTTCTTCGAATAGATGGGATGGCGTACTTTTTACCTAAATCTAGCGCATTGTTAAATTCATACCAGGCTGGTTTTACATTTGCAACCTCAACACGCCATTCAATATCAGTTTCGTTTGCTGTTATTTCTCCAATTACATTGTTCGAATGATCGAATGCGTAAATTCTGAATCGGGCTACTTCTTTCTTAATCCTTCCTTGTCCATCTTTAAATCCGCCTTCTGGCACAACGGATACATTTGCTTGTTCGGTTGCTAAAAAATGTTCGGGTGAATTACCTATACGTGCAATCCCCACTGGTGGGTATATGGCTACGCGACATACTTCGTTTAAATCCATGGTTAATGTTTTAATTGTTTGCTTAAAATTAAAGGTAATGTGTGGATTGTTTGAGCGTAAAAATACCTGTTTTGAAATTCGAAATGGAAGATTGGGTAGCGCACCATGCAAAACTCGAAGTGTGCATAGTTAGAGAATCACTAAAAAAAATTATCTTGCCAAATCTAAGACGGTTCCTTATGAATGAATATTGGTTTTACGGAATACTGCTAGCCGGAATGTTGGTGATTGCTTATTTGCGCATGAAAAAAAAACAACGCGTTTATCGGCGCATGCCCGATCGTGAATTTCCAGATCAATGGCAAATGATTTTAGAGAAACGCGTGCCCTTTTATCAACGTTTGTCTTCTCCAGTGCGGAAAGATTTTGAAAAAAAAATTCATATATTTTTACTCAATTATAAAATTGCAGGAGCAGACATTGAAATCACAGATTTGGATCGAGTACTCATTGCGGCTGGTGCGGTAATTCCAACGTTTAGGTTAGAAAAATGGCACTATACAAAACTGGAACAGATAGTTGTTTTCCCAGAAAGATTTCAAATACCGGAAACCGATCAAAAGGCGAGTGGTTTAGTTGGTTGGGGGGAAATGGAAGGACAAATGTGGCTTTCTCGAAAGGCATTGTATAAAGGTTTCCACATTGATAATGATAATAAAAATGTGGCAATCCATGAATTTATTCACTTAATGGATATGCAAGATGGATTGGTTGATGGTGTGTTAGAAGAGCTAATGGAGGAGGCAGACATTGAACCTTGGTTGCAATTAGTCAAAGATAAATCGGAAAAAATTGGATTAGACCATGTTTCAATCAGAGAATACGCAAAAGCAAACCCAGTCGAGTTCTTAGCAACCACTGGAGAATATTATTTCGAAAGTCCCAACGAAATGCGCAGTGCTCATCCTGAATTATACCGCGCATTAGACAAAATTTTCAACCCAAAAGCCAATTGGTTTTAAAGCTTAAGTCAAGAATAATTAACAAGTACACCAAGGATTAAATGTGAGCAACGCGAGAAGTCAAGGACAAACAGTGCGTAAAACGCTTGGTCCAACATCCAACAGTCGAGCCGTCTACCACAAACAGCAAGTGAAAAGCGCGATTCAACATCTAACAGTGAGCCACACGGGCGGTCCAACAGCCAACCACGAGCCACGTGAGCACTCTAAAATCTAATATTGAGCTACGCGAGCGGTCTAAAATCTAACAGCGAAGCGATCTAAATACTAAGGACTAATGACTAATTACTAAAGACTAAATACTACCTTTGCAAAATAATGGCACACAAATCAGGTTTTGTAAATATAATTGGTAGTCCAAACGTAGGTAAATCAACCTTGATGAATCAATTGGTTGGAGAAAAACTTTCGATCATTACATCAAAGGCGCAAACCACGCGGCATAGAATTTTAGGGATTGTCAACAAGGAAGATTATCAGGTCTGTTTTTCAGATACACCTGGGGTATTAGATCCGCATTATAAGTTGCATGAAAGCATGATGCAGTTTGTAAACTCAGCGCTGAAAGATGCAGATGTAATTCTTTTTGTGACAGATATTTATGAAACAGGTTTAAACCATAAAGCCACGTTTGAGCGCTTACAAAAAACAAACATTCCAATTTTGCTTTTAATCAATAAAATTGATCAAGGAGATCAAGAAAAAATTGAAGCTAAAATTGCTTATTGGCACGAAATGATGCCGAAGGCTGAGATTTTGCCAATTTCTGCCTTGGAAGGATTTAATATGGAACCAATTTGGGGAAGAATTTTAGAACTTATTCCAGAAAGTCCCGCTTTTTATGATAAAGATTCATTGACAGATCGACCTTTACGCTTTTTTATTAGCGAAATGATTCGTGAAAAAATCTTTATGAATTATAAAAAGGAAATTCCATATGCAACGCAAGTTGAAGTAGAAGAATACATAGAAGACGAAAAAATAGTGCGAATTCGAGCCATCATTTATGTGGAACGTAAAACACAAAAAGGAATTATTATCGGCCATCAAGGTGAAAAAATTAAACATGTTGGAATAGCGGCCAGAAAGGATATTCAAAAATTTATTGATAAACACGTTCACCTAGAACTTTTTGTGAAAGTGGACAAAGATTGGCGCGAAAGTGACCGGAAATTACAAGGATACGGTTATTGATGCGGTGGATAATGTGAAGTTTAAGAGAGTAAGTAGAAGACAGGACACCAAGCTTTACGTATAACGCAAAGCATAACAAATACTCCTCAAGCGTAGCTAGAGGAAGAAGAGTCTAGAGATTAACAACTTAAGACTAACGATTAAAAAAAAAATATGTCAAATATAGTAGCAATAGTAGGAAGGCCTAACGTCGGAAAATCAACACTTTTCAATCGATTAACAGGTAGTAGAACAGCCATTGTGGAACAAATTAGTGGTGTAACACGAGATAGAATTTACGGTACTTCAGAATGGAATGGCGTTGAATTTAGTGTAATTGACACCGGCGGATACGTACAAGGATCGGATGATATTTTCGAAGAAGAAATTAGAAAGCAAGTCGAAATTGCGATTGAAGAAGCGGGAGTAATTTTATTTGTTGTTGATGTAACGGTTGGAATTGCTGACTTAGATGAAGCAGTGATGAATCTTCTAAGAAAAAGTAAAAAACCATTTTTATTGGTTGCGAATAAGGTTGACAATTCAGCTCGTGCTAATGATGCTTACGAGTTTTATTCATTAGGTGTTGAGGAAATATTTAATATTTCTGCAAATAATGGATCAGGAACCGGTGATTTATTGGATAGTTTAGTAAAAAATTTCACGGTAGAAGAAGCACCTGAAGATGATACTGGTATTCCAAGAATTGCAGTAGTAGGAAAGCCAAATGTTGGTAAATCATCTTTCATTAACGCCATTACAGGTGAAGAACGTAATATTGTAACACCAATTTCAGGAACTACTAGAGATTCTATTGATACTAGATTCAACCTTTTTGGCTTTGATTTTAAATTGATTGATACTGCCGGAATTCGAAAGAAAAGTAAAGTACACGAAGATCTTGAGTTCTATTCGGTTATTCGATCAATAAGAAGTATTGAATATTCTGATGTCTGTATATTCATGGTAGATGCAACAGAAGGGATTCAAAAACAAGACTTGAACATCTTTTATGTCATAGAGAAAAACAGAAAAGGGGTAGTAGTACTTATCAATAAATGGGATTTGATTTCAGATAAGGGTACCATGTCTACAAAGGAATATGAAGATAAAGTGAGAGAGCAATTAGCGCCTTTCAAGGATGTTCCAATTTTGTTTACTTCTACTATTACAAAACAACGTTTACATAAAGCGTTGGAAAAAGCAATGGAAGTAAATGAGAATCGCATCCAGAAAATACCTACTTCCGAATTAAATAATTTCTGTTTGGCTATAATTGAAAAAAATCCGCCACCAGCATTAAAAGGAAAATATATTAAAATCAAATTTGCAACGCAATTGCCAACACATGCACCGGCATTTGCCTTTTTCTGTAATTTACCACAGTATATTCCAGAATCGTATAAACGATTTTTAGAAAATAAATTGCGCGCTCATTATAATTTTGAAGGTGTTCCAATTCGAATTTTCTTCCGTAAAAAATAGACTACGTGACGTTTGATGAAATCATAAACCAAATCAAGACAAAGGACTTGCGACCTGTGTATTTTTTGCACGGGGAAGAGGCTTTTTATATTGATCAAATTGTCGATTTGGCTTCCGCTTCAATTTTAGATGAAGGAGAACGTGATTTTAACCAAACAATAGTTTACGCCAAAGATACTGCCCCGATTGACGTATTAGATGCTGCCACGCGTTTACCAATGATGAGTGATAGGCAGGTTGTGATTGTTAAAGAAGCACACGAATACAAAAAGACAGCACAATGGGAAGTTTTTGAACAATATTTTGAATCCCCATCAAAATCAACAGTATTAATATTTGCTTATAAATACAAGAAATTTGACAAGCGCTCACGCGTTTATAAAATATTAAAGAAAAACGCGATAATATTTGAATCCGAAGGTGTAAAAGAATACCAATTGGGTGGTTGGATTACAAATTATATCAGCGAAAAAAAATATCAAATCACCGCTAAAGCTACTGCGTTATTAGTAGAGTTTATCGGTAATGATCTTTCCCGGATTGCAAACGAATTAGAAAAACTTTTTATTTTAGTTCCACCCGGAGATCAAATTAATGAAAAGCACATAGAAAAACACATTGGAATCAGTAAAGATTATAACGTGTTTGAATTGGTAAACGCCATCCTAGAAAAAGATGTTTTAAAGGCCAATAAAATAGTGCGTTATTTTGGTCAAAACCCTAAGGCAACCCATATCACAATAGTGTTGGCGAATTTACATAACCTATACCAGCGCTTATTTAAAGCCCATTTTGCAAAAACCGAAGACCCAAGGCAATTGGCATCCATGCTTAAAATTCATCCCTACCCTGCTAAAGAGCTGTTGTTGAACAAACGGAAACACCCTGCGAAAGTAATTTCGCGTAATTTTAGTTTATTGCGTGAATATGATCTAATGGCCAAAGGAGTCAACAATGCAGGTGTACCAGAAAATGAACTTTTAAAGGAATTAGTTTACAAATTATTGCATTAAAAAATGCAGCTTGGTAGTGGAATGCTACACTTAGATAAGCGAAATCACAAAATCAAGGTTCTAAGCTTTTAAATGGCTATATTTGACTTTTTAAAATTAAAACTCATGAATAGAAGTTTACTTCTTGTTTTTTTACTGACATTAGGAACCTTTACATTTGCCCAAGGAACCGTAAGAGGAATTATCAATAACGACGAAGATGGTAACTCAGTTCCCTTTGCAAGAGTCGCTCTTGCTGGAACAGAAATGTTTACCATGACAGATGAAGATGGACTCTTCTCTATTCCTAAAGTCCCCGCAGGAGACTATGTGTTAATTGTTAGAGCAACTGCATTCGAGGAATATAAGAAAGAAATTTCAGTTAAGTCCGGAGGAATTGTTGACTTATCAATCGAACTTATTTCAGGTAAAATTTTAGGAAAAGTAAACGTTGATTGGCGTGATAAAGATCGAAAAATTGATCCAGGAATCTCAGTAGTAAAAATTACTCAAAAAGATATTTTACGTGTACCAGTTACAGGAGGTATTGCGGATATTGCAGGATATTTCCAAACAGTACCAGGGGTTGTCACCACCGGGGATCAAGGTGGACAAGTCTATGTAAGAGGAGGGACACCTATCCAAAACAAAATTTTATTAGATGGAATGACCATCTACAACCCATTTCACTCCATTGGTTTTTTCTCAGTATTTGAGACAGAATTAATTCGTTCCGCAGATATTTATACAGGAGGTTACAATGCTAAATATGGCGGTCGAATCTCTTCTATAATGGATATTACTTATAGAGATGGAAACTCAAAAAGATTCGGCGGAAAAGTTGGAATATCACCCTTTACTTCAAGTTTATTAATAGAAGGTCCAATTTCTAGAGCAAATAATGTTTCATTCGTTTTAGCTGGGAAGGCTTCAGTTTTAGAACAAACTTCAAAAGCACTTTATCCTTATATTAATGAAGGAGCAGGTTTACCGTTTAATTTTTACGATTTATATGGTAAATTATCGATTAAAGGAGATGCTGCCAATAAATTAACCTTATTCGGTTTTTCATTTAATGATCAAGTGACCTACCAAGCAATTTCAAACTTGCAATGGAATAGTTTCGGCGGTGGAAGTAATTTTATTTTCGTACCTCAAAACTCAGAACTTATCATGAAAGGGCGTTTGAACTTTTCATCTTATGATATTAAGTTAGAAGAAGAAAATTTACAAGATCGTACAAGTGGAATTTTTGGCGCTGAAATGGCTTTTGATTTCACCTACTATTTAGAAGGTAAAAGTCGCTTAGATTATGGGTTTGGTTTCAACCTTTTCAGAACGGACTTTAGTACGTTTAATGAGGTAAATAGACCAATTGAAATAAGCTCAAATACAAACGAAGCAGGCGCTTATATAAGTTACCGTCATGTAACGAATAATCGCCGATTGATTTTAGAACCAAGTATTCGCTTTCAAGGTTATTCGTCAGTTGGACAAGTTACTGCAGAACCACGTTTTAGTGGGAAGTATAACGTAACAGACTTTTTTAGAATAAAAGCAGCAGGGGGATATTATACGCAAAACTTTACCAGTACAACTTCAGATAAAGATGTGGTAAACCTTTTTTACGGTTTTATTACAGCTCCAGAAAACTTACCTTCTGATTTCGTGCAGCCAGATGGTACAGAAAGACCAGTTAACAACGGACTTCAAAAAGCATGGCATGCCATTGGTGGAGCAGAGGTAGATTTATCTGATAATGTTTCATTGCAAGTTGAAGCCTATTACAAATGGTTTACGCAGATGACCAACATTAACAGAAATAAAATATTTGAAGACATAGATGAAA
Organism: Crocinitomix sp.; assembly: GCA_047623705.1. Taxonomy (GTDB): domain Bacteria; phylum Bacteroidota; class Bacteroidia; order Flavobacteriales_D; family Crocinitomicaceae; genus Crocinitomix. The sequence continues at coordinate 124,978 of JBLHOW010000003.1, read as the reverse complement.
ATTCACAGGTTGATGATTTGTTTAAAAAAGATTTTATCATAGAAAGTGGACAAGCATATGGTGGAGACATTGTATTAACTTATAATTCTGAAAAGCTTTATTTATGGGGAGTTTACTCTTTGGGTAAAGTAACAAGATGGAATGGTTTTGAAACTTATGCGCCTGTGTTTGATAGACGTCATAATATCAACTTTATTGGTACTTATACATTTGGTAAAGATGCCGATTGGGAAGTAACAGCACGTTGGAATTTAGGATCTGGGTTACCGTTTAGACAAACAGTTGGTGTTTATGAAGAACCAGTAATAAGTTCAATTGATGATGACTACGTTTCTGGTAATCCTTCTGAATTAACGTTCCTATACGATAATCAAAATAACGGTCGCCTTCCAACTTATCACCGTTTCGATATGAACTTAAAAAAGACAATCGAATCTGAAAAGCATGAGAATATGAAGTGGGAAATTGTTGCAGGTGTTACAAATATGTATAGCCGACAAAACATTTTCTACGTTAACCGTGTGACAAATGAGAAGGTATATCAATTACCGATTATGCCAAGTGCAGCGGTTTCATTGAAATTCTAAAATCTACTCCGAGTTTTCGCAAGATATGCACCTCAGTGTTATTACTGGGAATCAATCTGTACTTCGAGTTTTGCACTATGTGTACCTCAGTGTTCTGATTTGGACGTAAGACGTAACACATGAGTGAAAACAGGTCAAAACGCAGTCTAATGACTAACTTTAGTGACTAGTAACTGAGAGCGCAGCGATCCAAATACCAACCTTGGTACACTCTTTGTTTTAAACCTACTAAATTAAAAGTATGAAACGGATTTTGGTAGCGATAATGGTAATGAGTGCGAGTGCGTCTTTTTCAAATAATATTGAATTAACGACACCGCAATTTCCTTCAACGGAATTGGACTTATTAAAGAAAAATAAAAAACGAATGTTTAATCGCCGAGCACAATATCCGGCAGGATTCAATATTTATGGTGGAGGCCCACATGGACTTATTGGCCTTTCATTCGATTATTTTGTAACTCCAAAAATTGCGTTAGAATTAGGTACGGGCATTCGGAATTTCACACCAGATGTTGGTTTTTTTGGAGGTGCTAGGTATCATTTTTTAGGTAAAACTCCGTTGAATTTAACCCCATATATAGGTGTGTATTCTGGTTTCGAATATACAGGGAATGACGTCCGGAATTATAATCTTTATGTACCCTTTGGCATTCAAAAGATCAAAAGGAATAAATTATCATGGTCAATTGAAGTAGCCTATCAGCGCAATTCATACGACAAAGGCAACAATCTTTATGGCGGTGGAAAATTAGGCTTTAGATTTTAATTTTTTTAGGTTGAAGGTAAAAAAGGCAATAGTTTTGTTTTCCTAAAACAGCCACTGCGAGAAACTACATATATCCTAAATCTAACATTTAACAGTGATCCGACTCAGTCGGAGAGCGATCTAACCTGTCATTCTGAGCTTGATGAAGGACTGACAGCGGGGCGATCTAATGACTAATGACTAATTACTAACGACTATTGATTAAACACGACCTACTAAAAAATATTGGCTAAATACTTGATGCGAAAGACTAAAAATTAAGGATAGTTTTATATCTTTGTCTTATTAATAATCATTCTAAATAGTGGTCAATTTAATCCTAGCTGAAGAAAACGAAATTGTAAGAATTGGTTTACGAACCATCTTCAAAAATTCCAATGTCCAAATCATTGGAGAAGCGTCTAATTCAAAAGATTTATTGAGCCAAATCAAGTCTTTTAAACCAGATGTAGTTTTGATTGACTATACGGGGGAGGGGTATACGATTGATGTAATTCCAAAAGCCTTAGCTATTTCTGCAGATATTCGATTCGTTGCAATTACACCAATGCAATCCGGGCAAACACTTGTTCATGCGTTGAAAAGTGGAGTTCGCTCTCACATTAAAAAGGATTGTAGTATTGCAGAAATTCTCGATTCAGTGAATGAAACATATTTGGGTAGGAAGTTTTTTTGTGGTCAAATTTTAGAAACCATCCATAAGGAAGGGATTGATGTAGAAGAATTGAGTGATGCTGAATTCAATTGTGAACCAATCGTACTTTCGGTTCGAGAAATAGAGGTAATAACATTGATTGCCGAAGGGTATACGAATGTTGAAATTAGCGAAAAACTTTTTTTGAGTAAACACACTGTAAATACGCACCGAAAAAATATCATGGCAAAGCTCGGTGTTAAAAACACAGCAGGAATTGTCATGTATGCCGTAAAAGAAAAACATACTACACCCAATAAGTATCTTTTTTCAACTGAGGATTAGGTCTTCAACTCTTAATTTTTACACGAATATCAAATTGCACGAACAGCTGCTTATTAGTGCTCCGTGTTTATACTTAAATTTATTTCAGTTATAATCTAGATTAAATCGCATAAAATTATGTACTTAATTAGATTAAAAATTAACAAAAAGGGGCCTTTTGATACAAATCTTAACTTTCTAGCGTCATTTTTTTTCAATTTTATTCTGCGTGCATAATATATCCTGTACCCCTATAATAGCTTATGGTTTTGTCACTTTTATACTTATTCTATTTAATTGAATGTTAATACTTTTTTTAACCATAAAAATGAATTTTTTACATAAATGATTATCTTATACTCTGTATAGCAGCAGATTGCATACGTGTTTACGCTTACATAAAACCGCGATTTGCTCTAACATTTTGTTTAATTAAAATTTAAACCCATGAAAAGAAAATTTCTTTTGATGTGCTGCGTAATGGCAGTGCAATTGGTTGTCTATGGACAACGGAAAATCTCGGGAACAGTTAGTTCTTCGGAAGACGATTCTGGAATAGTCGGAGTTGTAATCAAAATTGTCGGCACGTCTTCGGGCACCTTTACCGACGGGCTTGGAAAGTATGAGTTGGAAGTACCCGACGGCTCAGATTCATTAAAGTTTACATTTGTTGGAATGGAACCCGTCTTTAAAAAGATTGGAACGGGAGGATCAATAGATGTTGTAATGGAACCGCTTAGTATCTTGGATGCAGTAGTCGTTACCGCACTCGGTATTAAAAGAGACGAAAAATCACTTGGATATGCAGTGAGTCAAGTTTCAGGAGACGATCTCCGAGGAGCCAATCAAACCAATTTGGTGAGTGCCTTAGCCGGTAATGTGGCTGGAGCAAATGTTACCCAAGCGTCAGGTGCAGCTGGTGGATCATCTCGAGTTGTTTTAAGAGGATTTACCTCTTTAACAGGAGACAATGAAGCACTTTTCGTAATTGATGGTGTTAAAGTGAATAACGACCAGTTAAATTCTGAAAATAAAGGGAATGCAACAGATGGGGTAGCGAATTCAAATCGTGGGATAGATTTAAATCCAGATGATATTGAATCAATTACTGTATTGAAAGGTGGAGCGGCCAGTGCGCTTTATGGAATAGACGGTGCAAATGGAGTGATCCTGATTACAACTAAAAAGGGTGAAGCGAACCCTAATGGTGGTCTTACAGTTTCAGCAGGAACTTCATTATCAATGTCACAAGTAAACAGGTTACCAGCTTTGCAAAGCACTTATTCGCAAGGTTCAGCTTGGTATAGTGATGACGGTTTAACTCCAGAATATTTAGCACCTGAAACAGGTTGGTTAACAAGTTGGGGTCCAGCTTATACTGATTTAGTTTGGGATGGTGAAACTTATGATTATGACAACAATGGAGCCATTGCGTTAAAGTCAGATTTACCAGGCGGTACGCCAGTAACTCCTTACGATAACGTTAATAATTTTTTCCGTACGGGTGTCACAACACGTAACAATGTATCTATATCTGGTGGAAGTGAAATGGCAACATTTAGATTTTCAGTTTCTGATACACGTGAAAGCGGAATTGTTCCAAATAATACATTTGGAAAAACAAACGTGAGTCTAGTTTCTGCATTAAAATTAATGGATAATAAATTGAATATAACAACAAGCGCCAACTACATTAATTCAGGTGGTGTAAGAATTCAACAAGGTTCAAACTTGTCTGGTGTAATGTTAGGTTTATTAAGAACGCCAATTACGTTTGATAATGCAAATGGAAGTGCCGATCCAGTAAATGATCCAACTGTATATACACTTGCAGATGGTTCTCAAAGAAACTTCCGTGGTGGTGGTGGGTATGACAATCCTTGGTGGACTGTTAACAATAACCCGTTTACTGATAACGTGAATCGTTTTTTAGGAAACTTCCAAACTTCGTATAAATTCTCAGACTATTTGACTGTAAGCACTAATCTCGGTCTAGATACTTATACAGACAGACGTCAGCAAATTTATGCTGTTAATTCGAGACAAAATCCGGCAGGTAAAATCATTGAGGAAACTTATAATGTGTTACAAACTGATGCCTATTTATTGTTTTCTGGTGGAACTTACTTAGATAAAAAAGGTAATTTAGATTTGCAATATCAAGCAGGATTTAATGCCTTTTCATACAGCAATAACAACTTATATACAGAAGGTACTGACTTTGGATTTATTGGATTCTCGCATTTATCAAATGCTGGAACAATTAATTCAATCAGAAATTATGAGAGATATAGATCAGTTTCTGGATTCGCAAGTGCGAACTTAGGGTATAAGAAGTTTTTATACTTAACAGTAACTGGACGTCAAGATTATGATTCAAGATTCTTAGTGCCTGGTAAAGAAGTAGCTATGTCAGATATTGGATTCTTCTATCCTTCAGTTTCTACTAGTTTTGTATTCTCTGAATTATTAGGATTGAAAAATACTGCAGCGTTTTCTTTTGGAAAACTAAGAGTGTCATGGGCACGTGTTGCTAAGGCACCTTCTTCGGTTTATGCTACAGGTACGACTTATGCTCCAGTAGTTGGAATTGATAATATCGGTGATGGTTGGACAAATGGTATTTCTACAAATGGTTATCTTTTAGATAATCTTGCTGGAAGTTCAATCTTACAACCAGAAATTTCTGACGAGTTTGAAATTGGAACAGCTTTAAATTTCTGGAACAGAAGATTATCAGTTGATGTATCTTACTATAACAGACAAACTGAAAAAGCAATTGTACCAGCAACGGTAACAGGGTCTACTGGGTTTGCTACAATTTTCTTGAATACAGGTAGCTTAACTACAAATGGTTTTGATATCGCAGTTTCAGGTGTACCAGTACAAACTAAAAACGTAAAATGGACAATTGGTGCAAACTTTACGAAGTATAAAACAATTGTAAATGAATTGAGTGATGGTTTAGATCAATTATTCTTAGGAGGATTTACTGGAACAGGTGTTTATCACATTCCTGGTGAAGAATTCGGTCAGATTTACGGTGGTGTTTTCTTAAGAGATGACGCTGGAAATATGATCATCAATGATGATCCAGCGAGTTTCCTATATGGTTACCCATTGGCTAGTTCTGAGTTAGAAGTGATTGGTAATCCAAATCCTGATTTCTTATTAGGAATCACGAATAGACTAAGAGTAGCAGATTTCACTTTATCTTTCTTGTTTGACATGAAAGTTGGCGGAGATATGTGGAATGGTACTCAAGGTGCTTTAACGTTCTTCGGAACAAGTGCTAATACAGAGAATAGAGATATCCCAGGAGCTGAGACAACTGTCTTTGACGGTGTAGCTGGTCATGTTGATGCTGATGGAAATATCGTTACTTCTGGATCAAATGATGTTTCAGTTGGATTGAACGAAGATTGGTATACTGACAACGGAGGAGGATTCGGATCAGTTGCTGAACACTTTATTCAAGATGCTAGCTCTTACCGTTTAAGAAATGCTTCACTTGCTTATAGTGTTCCTGCTAAAAAATTAGTTGGAAATGCATTAAGCGAAGTACGTTTCACTTTATCAGGTAATAACTTGTTATTGTTCACTCCTTATGAAGGAATTGATCCAGAAACAAGTTTATTAGGTAGTTCCAGTAACGGACAGGGATTAGATTATTTTAATATGCCAAACACACGTTCAGTTACGTTTGGGATTAATGTTAAATTTTAAAACGAAATAAGATGAGAAATTTATTATTTATCGTTGGATTAGCGCTAATCTTTACTTCGTGTAAAAAGCACTTTGAAGACATCAATACAGATCCAGATCAACCATTAAGTGTTCCACCAAATGTAATTTTAAATGGTGTTGAAGGAACATTAGCATATTCATATGGAGGTGATCTTTCTAGACATTCATCCATCTTTACACAACAGTTAACCGGTGTGTCAAGACAATGGGCAGTTTTACAAAATTACGGTATCGTAGGAGAAGATGTAAATAGGCTTTGGGGTGACAATCTATACGCAGGTGTTTTAATGGAATTAAAGCAAATGAAAGTCGCAGCAGAAGCTGACGGTTGGACGCATTATACTGGCGTAGCGGAAGTTTTACAAGCTTATACTATTCTAGTAATTACAGATAACTGGAATAGTGCGCCTTATTCAGATGCCTTCCAGGGTGCTGAACAATTGCAACCAGCTTATGATTCTCAAGCTGATTTATACCAACTTGTTTTTGATTTGTTAGCTTCGGCTAAAACAAATTTGAGCGCAACAGAAGGTGGACCAGTTGTACCAGGTGAAGAAGATCAAATCTTCATAGGTGATATTGCAAGCTGGATTGGATTTGCCAACTTCGTAGAAGCTAGAGCATATCTACACAGAGGTGGAGCAGATGCTAGTAACTATGCAAACGCATTGACTTCGCTTGTAGCAGGTGGTCTAACGACCGATTGCAGATTTCCTTTCCCTGGAGGCGGTAATGCTAACCCAGCGTTTCAGTTTAACGAGCAACGTGGAGATTGTTCTATCGGAGGTAAATTACAAGAGTTAATAACGGATTTAAATGATCCACGAAGATGGTTGTATGACTATGCTTTTGATGATGCACATCCATTCATGACTGCTGATCGTTCAGTGTTTTTAGGAACGTTGACAGAACAAAAGTTCATTGAAGCTGAGTGTACATTCCAAACTTCTGGTTCCGCAGCTGCACATCCTTTATACATTGAGGCGATCAATTTGTCTTTTGGTATGGTAGGTTATGCAGATAGCGCAGCGGCTTATATCGCTCAACCAGAGATTGATCCAGGAGCAGCTTCTTTAACGTTGGAACATATCATGACGCAAAAGTATATTGCTTTGTTTCAAGATCCAGAATTGTTTAACGATTGGAGAAGAACTGGGTTTCCTACTTTAGTGCCAAATACAGGAAGTGCAATTCCACGCAGATACCCGTATCCGCAAGAAGAGTTGAACTTAAATTCGAACACACCAAGTGTGACAATTTTCAATTCAGTTGATTGGGATATTTAACAAGTAAGATTAAAGATTAACTAAAGGGCTGTTATGTATTTTCATAACAGCTTTTTTTTGTTTGCTCATTTTATAAATTTTTCATTAGGTTTGTCTCTAAAATAATACGCTATGTTATTCAGTTCAACGGGCTTTCTTTTAGTAATCGGAATAAGTATAATTGCAATCGGAGGTTCAATTTATTGGTTTTTGCATGAGAAAAAACAAGTGGCAGTTAATATTAGTGCTGGCGCTGGCGCATTCGCAGCCCTTGTAGTAGGCGTAATTTTTTTCAGTCTACGAACAAGCATTATTGTCGTTGAAGATGGTAATGCCTCCTATTATTCAATGTTAGGCACAGCAGAATATGAATTCAATGATGGTACTAAGGAAAGCATACCTAAACTTAAGTCTGGAGAACTTATAATTAATAATTCCAGTGATACATGTGTAATAATTCGTGCAGATTATTCAGATGAAGTGACGGATGACGTGCAAGAATTAGTTAATATCATGTTTGGAGTAATGCCGCATTCTATATTTGCATTGCACGGAAATGATATTGATTATTTGTTCTCTCCTTCACCAGATTATTTAGAAGTAGAGGAAAAATCAGGTTCTTACGTTCGTACAAGATATGAACTACGATATATCACGCAAGAATATTGGGATACATATTATTTGTATGATGGGCCGGTGGTAAATGGTGTGCCAAATGGATTCGGAGTATTTTATTTTTCACCAACAAGTTATTATGAAGGTGATCATGTCAATGCTAAATTTGAGGGAGAAGGCAAAGTAATCTATAGTGAATCTGACTGGTATGAAGGTGAATATGAAAACGACCTCCGATCTGGTCAAGGAACTTACCACTTTTCAGATGGTACAGTCTACGAGGGAGAATGGTTGGCAGATGAAAAAGAGGGCTATGGAATTCAATACTATTATAATGATGATATTTATGAAGGTGATTTCAGGAATGATGAATTACATGGGAATGGCAAGTATCTATTTACAAATGGAGATTACTATGAAGGTGAATTTGTAGATGGAAATTTCCAAGGAAACGGAAAATGGTACTATGCAAGCACGGATACCTTTAAAGAAGGTACTTGGTTCGAAGATGTATACCAAGAAGAATAGTTTTCGCAGTTGAATTCAGATTAATAAGAACTCAAAAATTATTGATTAGCCAAGTACTATTCATTCCTTAGAACGTTTCTGTTTTTGAAATGAAATAACAAATAATTGTTGCTTTGCCATGCTGGCATTTCTCGTAAAAAAAATTGACCTTTAAGCAAGAAAACACCAACCCTGTTCAATGAAATCCCATTTCTTGAAATTTAACCAATAGTTTAACCCAGAATGCATCACGTAAGGAAAAATAGAAATATTTCCTTTAAATACGATAGCTCAGTCCAATTTGCATGTGGATTTTATGTTTTTACTGCCAAATCTTACGTTACTGGCGACAGCCAAATGGTTGGAATTTTATCCAAGGAATACCTTTGATCAGTTCGTCCCGAAAGCTATAGGGAGATTTAATTTTATAGCAAGAAGAGCATAAGAATAAATTGTATCAAGAACAAGAACGGGAAGACTTAAAAGCCTTCCCGTTCAAAAATAATGTATGATTTGTGGTTTTATTAAACCAATCCTTGATCAATCATTGAATCTGCCACTTTAACAAAACCGGCAACGTTAGCTCCTTTTACATAGTCAACATAACCGTTTTCATCAGTACCATATTCAACACATGCATCATGGATAGAAACCATAATTCCTTGTAATTTTTCATCTACCTCTTCGGCAGTCCAAGAAAGACGTAAAGAGTTTTGAGACATTTCTAAACCAGATGTTGCAACACCACCAGCGTTAGACGCTTTTCCAGGTGAGAACAAGATTTTAGCTGCATGGAAAGCCGCAATTGCTTCTGGTGTAGAAGGCATATTCGCTCCTTCTGCAACACAAATACAACCGTTTGCAATCAAGATTGCTGCTTCATCTCCATTTAATTCATTTTGAGTTGCACAAGGCAAAGCAACCTGTGCCGTTTCTCCCCAAGGGCGTTTTCCTTCGTTGAAAGTTGAACCAGGGAATTGCGCTACATATTCTGAAATTCTTCCTCTTTTATTATTCTTTAAATCCATTACCCATGCCAATTTCTCAGCATCAATTCCAGCAGGATCCATAATGTATCCTTTAGAATCTGATAATGTAATTACTTTACCACCAAATTCAGTTGCTTTTTGACAAGCATATTGTGCAACGTTTCCAGATCCTGAAATGACAACCGTCTTTCCTTCAAATGAATCGTTATTCGCAGCTAACATTTCTTTAGCAAAATATACAGTACCGTATCCAGTTGCCTCTGGTCTGATCAATGATCCACCCCAGTTTTTTCCTTTTCCAGTTAAAACACCTGTAAATTCGTTCCTTAAACGTTTATATTGCCCAAACATATAACCAATTTCACGTCCGCCAACTCCAATATCTCCAGCTGGTACATCCGTGTCAGGTCCAATGTGTCTTTGTAACTCAGACATGAAAGATTGACAAAATTTCATCACTTCATTATCCGATTTTCCTTTAGGGTTAAAGTCAGAACCACCTTTTCCACCGCCCATAGGAAGTGTTGTTAATGAATTCTTAAATACCTGCTCAAATCCTAAAAATTTAAGGATCGATAAATTCACTGAAGGGTGAAATCTTAATCCCCCTTTATAAGGTCCAATTGCGGAGTTAAATTCAACTCTAAATCCTCTGTTTACTTGGAAGTTACCTGCATCATCAAGCCAAGGCACTCTGAACATTAACGTTCTTTCCGGTTCAACCATTCTCTCTAAAAGGTTGATTCCTGCGTACTTAGGATTTTCATCAATGAATGGGATAATAGCTTCTGCTACTTCCTCAACAGCTTGTAAAAATTCAGTCTCGTGACCGTTTAAAATTTTTACTTCTTCCATGAACTCAGCAATCTGAGCGCTATATTTTTCTGACATGGTGAATAGTTTAATTCTTTATATTAGGTTGACAAATTTAGATAAATTTTGATTAGAAACTGTCTGATTATATATTTTTGAGAAATTATTTTGAAACTTATTGGATTGCTGACCAGCAATGGTTCCAAAAATCTTCTAAAATCTTAGAAGAATAGGGCGGGAGAGGTTCTAAAAAAGGGCTTTTAGTTCATCCTTTATTTTTTCAATATTAGATAACAATTTTTCGAACGATTGTTTGCGCTGCTTTGTCGGTTAATCGAACTATATACGTACCGTGGTTTAATGCATTTAAATCCACTTGAGTTGTAGGTGATGAGGAATTCACAAGGATATTCTCCACTAGAGTGCCAGATATTGTGTAAATCTGAATATACTCTAATTTCAAATAATCATTGATTATTTCAATTGTCAACCGCTTAGTGTTAAAGTCATAATTTACATGGAAATTTGATTCTGATGATTCGATTCCATTATTCCCAATCTTTTGTACTGATACATCTTCAATATAATAATAAGAGCGATCTAAGCTATCTTCACCACTTTCTTCGTATGAATATACATTGTACATTCCATCCTCAAAGAAATTTCCGATCATTAGATATTCATAGGCTGAATCAGCAACAAAAGTGCCCGAAACTGTTACCCAACCCATTTCTTCTAATATGGTTGTCGTGTCATAAAAGTGCGGTGCGTTATCGAGAGCGGGAGGTGAGTATAGAGAATACACGGTATTTGTAAATTTCCCTCCAATGTGACTGCACGCAACACTATAATTTCCGCCCAAATTTAGCGCCATATTTGCTTGATAATCTATATAGTAAGTGTTACCTATTTCTAAGGGGGCAATTAATTTAACTCCAATAAATTCTTTAAGTTCAGGGTATTCAACTAAGCGCTGAAAAGTGCCAACATAAGCATTTCCAGAGTATGACTCTTGGTACGATACTATATTTTCTGGAACGTTTAAACCATAGGGGGCAGCGCAAGCGTTGTAATAGTCTGGACTTTGACCAAAGGTCTGCCATGGAAAAGCTTTTTCAATTTGGCCTGTTGCAATTGGGCATTCGGTATAATCTTCGAAGTCTCCATTTGGTACAAGTTCCTGGGCTTGAACGACATTAGTCGCCAACAGAATTGTCAAAATGGAATAAAGTTTCATACTTAAAAGACGTAGTAATGAATGAATCGGTTGTCATTTTTTATTCTTAAGACTCAACTTAAGTGCTTTTAAATTCGTCTGTTATGCAGTACAGAGAGTCGATATAATTTCTTAAATTGCAGTGATGGTGCGTTTACAACAGTTAGTTTTAGTTTTAATGGTCTTTATAACTGGCGTTAGCTGGGGGCAAGAGATAGATGTGCCAGAAGGAGAATACGAGTTTTTCGAGAATAAAGGACAATGGCCAAACGGAGTTTTATACCGCGCTAAATTACCATCCGGTAGTATTTGGTTAGAACAAGGTCGAATTCTTTACCATTTTATGGATTACTCAGATTTACAACATTCGCACGCTAATTTAGAGCACAGTCATAAAATTGGTGATTCTTTAACTTTTCAGCAAGACCTTGTAGCCGCAACCTTTTTAGGAGCAAATCTAAATGTTACGACTTCCAAAAAATATCAAACGCCTTATTATAATAATTACTTCTTAGGAAATAATGAACAACATTGGGCTTCTGAAGTTTATGGATATCACCATATCACTTACAATGAATTATATAATGGGATTGATTTATTATTCTTGGAGCAAGAAGGCGCTTTAAAATATGAATTTCATGTAGCGCCAAATGTTAATCCAAATCAAATTCAAATTGAGTACGAAGGGCATGAGAAAATTAGGCTTAATAAATATGGGAATTTAATTGTTGAATCTGACCTTGGAGAAATACATGAAAAAAAACCATATGCTTATCAAATTAAAAATGGTAAAATTATAGCGATTGAATGCGAATTCGTTTTGAATGAGGAGGTGCTATCTTACGCAATTGGAACTTATGATACAGATTTGGAATTGATCATTGATCCTGAATTAATTTTTGCAACTTATAGCGGTTCAACTACAGATAATTTTGGAATGACAGCGACCTACGCTTATGATGGAAAAGGATATAGCGCCGGAACCATTTATGGAAATACCTATCCAACTCCTGGTCCCGCATGGAATACTACTCCAAATATTACAATGATTTTAGTTGGTTCACCGACGACAGATGTATTCGTTTCAAAATATAGCGAGGATGGAGCAACCATGCTATGGACTAATTTTATTGGTGGTGGAGACAATACCCAAGGAACAGAAACAGTGCATAGTTTAATTTGTGATAAAGACAATAATGTGTATTTATATGGAGCAACTTCTAGTATTGATTTCCCAATTGAGGACGGTTTTCAAGATACCTTTGGAGGTGGAGATCCCTTTAGTGTATTATACAACGGAACCAATTTTGGTTCAACAGGAACAGATATTTTTGTAGCCAAGTTTAGTTCAAATGGATTGGATTTGATGGGGTCAACTTATATAGGTGGAAGTAAAAATGATGGTGTCAATTATAAAATTTCATCTGACGATTATTCTTCGGCTGCTGCTTATGATTCTTTAACAACCAATTATGGGGATCAATTTAGGGGTGAAATTATGATTGATTCGCTCAACAATATAATCGTTACATCCAGCAGCTGGTCAACTGATTTCCCTGTTGAAAGTGGTTTTCAAATGACCAATGCAGGTTATCAAGATGCAGTTGTTTTTAAAATTTCGGAAGATTTTTCTACATTACTTTGGTCTAGTTATTATGGTGGTTCAAATAATGATGCTGGATACTCTGTGAAAATTGATTCCAGTTATAATGTGGTTTTTGCTGGAGGTACAACTTCGAATGATTTATCTGGAACTGTGGGAGGAATTCAGCCCACCGCAAGTGGAGGTAAAGCTGATGGTTATATTGTGAAAATTAATGAGGACGGTGATGCCATCTTGCAAGCAACTTATGTAGGGACAGCATTATATGATCAAGTCTTTTTTGTAGAGGTTGATCGCTGGGATAATATTTATATAGTTGGGCAGAGTTTAGGTGCAATGCCAACAAGTCCGGGTGCATACTCAAACCCTGGAAGTTCACAGTTTATTTGGAAATTGAATCCAGATTTGGATGCGACAGATTATTCGACTGTTTTTGGAAACGGATCGAGCACAACGGATATTTCACCTTCCGCATTTTTGGTTGATTTTTGTGGCAATGTTTATGTATCTGGCTGGGGTGGTAATATTTTACCTGGAGGAGCACCCACTGATGGGATGCCTACATCTCCTGATGCTTTTGACGACGACGCAGGAGATGGGTTTAATTTTTATATGATTGTATTGGAAAGAAATGTTGAATCGCTATTGTACGGAACGTATATGGGAGGAGATGAATCAAAGGCGCACGTTGATGGAGGAACTTCTCGATTTGATAAATACGGGGTAGTTTATCAATCGGTTTGTGGTGGTTGTGGGGGATTTAGTGATTTCCCATCAACGACTGGGGCTTGGTCAGAAACTAATTTAAGTACAAGATGTAATAACGTTTTATACAAATTTGATTTTGAAATTGTGCCCGTAGCTAATTTTGAAGTAGCCCTACTTGAAGGATGCGCTCCGCTAACATTAACCTTTGAAAATGAAAGTAATGACACGGTTAATTTTGATTGGGTTTTTGGACCCGGAAGTGAAATTCTTGTAGATGGAGCAAGTCCAGTTGTTTTGTTTACTGAGCCTGGAACTTATGAGGTTATATTAACAATTGAAGATACCATTTGTGGGTTGACGGATACCGCTGTGAAAGTGATTACCGTTTATCCGGAATTAGAATTAGAAGTGTCAAATGACACAATTGTGTGTGAGGAAAGTGCGTATGATATTTGGGCCAACGCTTATGGCGCGGCAACCTCATTTATTTGGTCTGAAGATCCAGATTTTGGAAGCATGTTAAATGATGATGATATGGATTCGACCATTACTGTGACTCCAACTACCACTACTACTTATTATGTTAAAGTTTCTAATGGATGGGAACTCTGCGATTTGATTGATTCCGTAACAGTTACTTTTGCTAGTGGTGCAATTGAAGTTTTGGGTGACACCACAATTTGTTTAGGAGATACGGTTCAATTATATGCAGAAAACCTATTTCCAGAATTTGATATTGACTTTGATTGGTCACCAGATGCTTTTATCATTGCCGAATCTGAAGGTTATGCATCTGCGATTCCGCCAAGTTCAATGTATTTTTATCTAACGGCCATCACAGAGACGGGTTGTACAATTTATGATTCTGTTTGGGTAGAGGTGAATGTAATTGATCCAAGCTCAGTTTATGCAACAGCAACGCCTGATATTGTGCCTGAAGGTGGAACAACAACTTTAGAAGCCTTCCCAATAGGTTACGATTATCTCTGGATTCCACCAACGGGTGTTGATAGTCCAACTTCTAGACTCACAGATGCAACTGTGAGTCAAACAAGAACCTATACCGTTGTTATGACAGATGGGATTTGTGAAACAAACGCAGAAGTGACCGTCACAACCTATGAATATATCTGTGGTGAGGTTTATATTTTTGTACCAAATGCTTTTTCACCAAACGGCGATAATAACAATGATGTGCTTTATGTTCGCGGCCTAAATCTAGAAGAAATAGAGTTTAAAATATTTGACCGTTGGGGCGAATTGGTTTTCGAATCGACAGATCAAACCATTGGTTGGGATGGAACATTTAAAGGAGTGCCAGTTGATCCAGATGTATACGTCTACCATTTACAAGTGCTTTGTTTTGACGGGCAAGAGAATTTGATTAAAGGAAATATAACAGTGTTGAAATAAGTGAAAGGGTTATTATTCATAGTGTTTATTAGTGTTGGGCTTTTCTCAAGGGCGCAGGATATTCACTTTTCGCAGTTTTATATGAATCCCGTTTATTTAAACCCTGCACTTACTGGTAATTTTGACGGTGATTGGCGCTTTACTGCAAATCAACGTAGTCAATGGCGGGCAGTTTCTCGTCCGTTTAATACCTTGGCATTATCTGCTGAAAATAGAGAAGGACTATTATTGCCAGGACTATATCACGCAGTGAATATTTTTCATGACGCAGCGGGTGATGGTAATTATCGGACCATTGAAATGAATTTGTCCTCAAGTTATCAGCGTTTTTTAGATTTGGATTCAACTCACTCAGTAACGCCGGGTTTGCAAATTGGTTTTAATCATAAACGGATTGATTTTTCGCAACTTAATTTTGACAATCAATTTAATGGCTTTTATTATGATCCCGATTTGCCAACGCTTGAAAGTTTGTCAAGCACAAGTAGAACAGGGCTTAATTTTTCGATTGGTGCCATTTATACGTATCAACCCGAAGCTAGAAAAAAAATTACCGCAGGAATAGCTTGGTTTAACTTACCCCAAGCCAAACAAAGTTTTTATGGAAACGAGTTGATTAAACGAGATAAGCGGGTAGTGATTCATGCAAAAGCACTGTATGAATTAAATTTTGAATGGGATTTACAACCGGGCATTTTTATGCAGTTTCAAGGAAAGTATAAAGAACTTGTTTTTGGTTCAAATGTGCGGTATTTATACAAAGACAAAAAGGGAGAGTTTATTGCACCATACGCTGGTCTTTGGTTCAGAAATAAAGATGCAGTTTACCTAACGGCTGGGGCCTATTATAATGAATGGACTGCAGGTATAAGTTATGATGTAAATGTATCTCAACTGGCACCAGCTAGTAATGTTCGTGGCGGACTTGAATTCTCATTACAATATATTTTGCATCTCTTTAAACCAAAGGAAATTCAACATAGAATTTGTCCCGACTATTTGTAAATATGGCCATTATTAAACCTACTAAAAATTTCCTATTTAAATTATTGTTGTTCGTTTTTTTAACGAGCATGACACCACAATGGAGCATAGGCCAATCGTTTACTCAAATGATGGAGTTTGCAGATGAAAAAATGGTTGAAGGTGATTATTATTACGCCATCAAATACTACGAACGCGCTATGGGGATTGATTCAAACTCTGTAGAGGTTTTATGGAAATATGCCGAAGCGCAACGCAAATACAAAGACTATAGAAAGGCTGAATTTTATTATGCTAGAGTATACGCTAAAGAAAATGCACTTATCTATCAACGCAGTGTTTTTTGGTTGGCAACAATGGAACAGTATAATGGTAAATATGAAGCGTCATTAGAACATTGGAAACTTACTAAAAAAGTCTTTAAAAAGCAAAAGAAAGCCTACGAGTATAAAAAATCCCAGCAAAGTATAAAAAGTTGTTTATGGGCCATTAAAGCCGTGAATGATACCACCGATTATTTAACAAAGGCATTACCTGCACCTGTTAATTCTAAGGACGCCGAATTGGCTCCCGTTATTTATGATGAGCAACTTTGGTTCACATCCCTCAAAGCAGATTCTATTAATAATCATGAAGAAGTTTTAACTAAAGAATATTCCTTGCAAATTTACACAGCTGATCAACAAGACAGTATTTTTAGCAATGTTGGCCTTTTAAAAGGGGTAAAAGAAAAAGGAACAAATGGAGCAAACGGATCATTTAGTCCAGATAAAAAACGTTTCTATTTTTCGCGGTGCAATCAAAATTTTGAATGTAAAATATACGTAGGCAAAGTTAAGAATGGTAAGATAACAGATGTAGATAGTTTGGGAGATATCATTAATACGCCGGGCGTTGTTTCAACCATGCCACATAGCACAACAATTGCAGGTAAAGAGTATTTGTTTTTTGTCTCAAATCGAGAAAAATCCGTAGGTGGATTGGATATTTGGTACAGCACAGTTACGGCTGGAAATAAATATGGCAAACCGCGAAATGCTGGTAGAGGAGTGAATAGTTTAGATGATGATATTTCGCCTTTTTATGATACGTTGCAAAACCGATTGTATTTCAGTTCATCTTGGTTTGAGGGATTTGGAGGGCAAGATATTTTTTATGCCGAGAATAAAGAATTACGCTTTATGAATCCTCGAAACATGGGGATTCCAATAAATTCATCTCAAAATGACACCTATTTTATTATTGATCAAACCAAAGAACGGTTTTATTATTCCACCAATCGTGAAGGAGTAAGTTATGCGAAGAACCCAACCTGCTGTAATGATATTTTTACTGCGCACTTGCCAATTTTGGAACCTCCTACACGTTTCGAATCCCTGACTGATCTCAATAAAAAATTACCCGTCACCTTATATTTTCATAATGATGAACCAAATCCACGTACCAAGGATACGCTAACAAAGCTAACTTATCTCGAATCCTATGATGATTATGTGGCAATGGAGGATAAGTATAAAAAGGAATATTCGCAAGGTTTGTCCGGTGATAATGCCGAAGAAGCGAAAGAAGATATAGATGATTTCTTTTTAGAATTTGTGCGGCAAGGTGTGGTAGATTTACAGGAATTTACGCGTTTACTCAAAATTGAATTAGATAAAGGCTATGCGATTGAAGTAACGGTCAAAGGATTTGCCAGCCCCTTGGCAAAAACGGATTATAACGTTAACCTGACTAAGCGTAGAATTTCAAGTTTAATTAATTATCTCTATAAATTTGAGGATGGCGTTTTTGCATCTTATTTAGACCATAACGCTGCTAATGGTGGTGATTTAACCTTTGTGCAAATTCCCTTCGGTGAATACACCGCAAACACGTTAATTAGTGATAATGTTAATGATAAAAAGAACTCTGTTTACAGTAGGAAAGCCGCACTAGAAAGAAAAATAGAAATCCAAAGTGTAAGTTTTGCAAAACAAGATTCAACCTACGCAGAAATGGTGTTTAACAGCCAAATATATGATTTTGGAGACGCCACTAAAGGAGATACATTGACGCATACATTTACCTTCAAAAATACAGGCGAACAAAAGCTAATTATTGAGGATGTTGAATTGGAGTGCGGCTGTTTGTCCTATGAATTAGATAAAACAGAATTAGCCCCCGGCGAAGAGGGAACTCTTATTTTAACCTTAGACACCAATAGTTTAAATGGTTTATCTGTCAGGAAATTGGTCATAAAAGCCAATATTGAAAATCAAAAAAAGGAAATTACCGTTACCGCTGAGGTCAAATAAAGAATCTGTTTCACTTTCTTTTTGATATTTTTCACGTTATCATTAATAAATATTCTGAATGTAATTAATATTCGACTTTTATAGAATTGATGCGCGACGTTAAAATAATAAGGCAGACATTTTTTTGACCCAATATGCTAAATTATGATTAAAAAATTTCTTTTACTCCCCCTTTTTATTTTTTCAATTAGCGTTAGCGGACAATTCTATTCTCGCACGCATTTGGACAGTATCGAAACAGCTGCGTTTCACAAAAAAGGTGTTGACCGCGTTGATGCATTGCTTATTCTCTCGAATGCCTATAAGCCCTTTGATTTAGATTCTGCATTAGCTTACGCGAAAATTGGTAGAAAAGAAGCATTAAAACATAACTACAGTTGGGGGTATTGCAAAAGCTATTATCAAGAAGCTAGTGTGATGCATCAAACAGGGGATATTAATAAAGTGAGGTCAATACTCGAAGTGTGTTCAAAATGGTTTGTTGAAAATGGATATGAAGTTGATGCCATTTATTGTGATTTATTATTAACGCGTTGTTTAAATACGCTGGAAGGAACGGATCTAGCAAGAAAAAGGGCCAATTCAATTCTTGAACGATCAAGGATAGTTGGAAGCGTTAAATTATTAGCTGCAAGTTGGTTTGAGATGGAGAGACACAAACCAACTTTATTGGCGGATAATAAATATCCATGGAGTATTGATTCAGCTGTTTATTATTTTAATTTATCGAATGATTCTGTTCGAATATTGAGCGGTATACAATATAAAATGATGACCAAGATTGGAACGGAAGAAGCATTTCAATGTTCCAGAGAGGCCTATGAAAAGAGCCGTAAATGGGGAAACAAAACGGGTATACTTACCGCTCTTTGGTGTCAATTGTATGGGCATTTGGTTATGAATAACCTTGATTCTAGTGTCTATTACTGTGAAGAGATAGTGGATGTTTCAAGAGACTTAGGGAGTAAAGCGCAAGAAACTATTGGTTTAAAAACATTGGCCTATGCGTACTCAAGAGCAGATAGTGTTTTACGCGCACTCGACTGTTATAATGCTTCAAATCTGCTAAATGAAGAATTAGGTTGGCGCAGAGAGCAATGCCAAAATTTAAGTATGGTCGGTAGTTTATATATTAGCATTGAAGATTATGAACCAGCAGCAAAAGCACTTGTTGAAGCTATAAAAATCGCTGAAGATATAAATGAACAGCATACATTTTATTCATCTAAAAGAATGCTTGCCGAGCTATATATAATCACTGAAAATTATGAAAAAGCCGAACATGCTTATATTGAAACGTTAGAATGGATGGATACATCCTTGGCAGGTACTACCTTGAAATCTATGCGAGGTAGAGTTCATTCTGATTTGGCCAAAATGTATCAAGATCAGGGACAATTTGCAATGTCCAGAAAATACAGCGAATTAGCCATCACAGATTTCTATACGCAAAAACCAATTATAAATGCTGAATTATCCATTGTCGAAACATATCTAGATGAGAAGAATGAAGAGATGGCTATTGCCCATTTTGAAAAGGTGACTAACAAATATGATCCTGTGTACTTTTTAGAAATGTCTAATTTCCATAGAGTGAAAGGCAGGATATATATGAGACAGGGAAAGTATGACGAAGGGATTTATGCATTTGAAACACATTTAAATACGACACAAAAAAATCTAGTTAATGAAGAGCGTTTATATACGTATAAGGAACTTAGTGAGGCTTATAGTGAGAACGGGCAGTATGAAAAAGCACTTTCTACATTCACAATTTATAAATCAATTGAAGATAGTCTAAGGGTTAGTGATGTAGAAGATAATATTGTGAAAATTCAATCGGATTATGAAATTTCACTTAAAGAGACCGAAATAAAAGGCCTGTATCAACAACAAGAATTACAAGATTTACGTTTGGATCGGCAAAACAGAAAATTAGAATTGCGCCAGTCCTATATTGTGATTTTGATTTTTATTGGGCTTTTAATTGCACTGCTTAGTTTATGGCTTTTCCGTCGTTTCCGCCTTAAAAAGGAACGGGAAAAAATAGTGATGAAAACAAAAAGAGTTGAATTAGAATTTGAAAATCTACAAGCGAAACAAAAAGTAGAATTGGCTGAAGTTAAAAATACGCTATTTGCGAATGTTTCTCATGAATTTAGAACCCCACTAACTTTAATTCAAGTACCAATTAAAAATCATTTGGAAAAGGCCAATGAGGAGGATAAGGTGATGTTTCAATCAGTGTTGAACAACACAGAAGGTTTGCTTAAAATGGTGGATGAATTATTAGATTTAGCGAAAATAGAAACGGGTACCGTAACATTACAAAAATCACCCTTCCATCTGGATCATTTCTTTGTACAAGTAAAAGCGAATTTTTCAGTATTCTTCCAAGAAAAGAATATTCGGTTTATGCTTGAAAATAGGATCTCCAACCAAGTCTTTTTTGCAGATGAAAACAGGCTGAAAATTGTCATGAACAATCTTTTGAAAAACGCTTTTGTCCATACACCTGAAGGGGGAGAGGTGAGCTGTTCTGTGAAACGCGAAAATGACGCTTTAATAATAGCTGTTCATAATACAGGTAAAGCAATTCCAGAAAATGAATTAAAATTGATCTTTGATCGGCACTATCGAGGTCATACAGAGGATTATGTCGGAAATGGGATAGGATTATCACTCAGTAAACAAATCATTGAACTACATGATGGTGAAATTATCGTTAAGAATAACGAATCGAGTGGGGTCATTTTTACCATTATTATTCCAGGAGAATTTAAGTCACATTCGTTCATTAAACCACAGGACATTATAAAAAAGGATGAATTAAAAATCCCGAATGAAGCTGCTTTGTATAACCCAATTGATGAGGTTGAAAAACCAACTGTTCTTATTGTTGAGGATAATCAAGAAATGATGGCTTTGCTGCAAAGTATTTTGGACAATGAATTTAATCTATCCTTTGCGAAGAATGGTATTGAAGGTGAAAAAATTGCGTTTGATCTTCAACCAGATTTGATTTTGAGCGATATAATGATGCCAAAGAAAGATGGGATTGAATTGCTTATTTCAATAAAATCGCACATCACAACAAGTCATATTCCAGTAATTTTGCTTACTGCAAAGTCCGCTATTGAAAGTCGAATAGTAGGATTTAATCTAAATGCAGATGACTATATCAGTAAGCCGTTTGATGCAAATGAATTGAAGGCAAGAATATTTAATATCCTAAGACAACGCAAAAAATTACAGACTTTATTTACAGAAAAACCATTTTTACTAGCGAAAGATATAAAGTGCACGCCGCTTGATGCCGAATTCTTAGAAAAAGCCGTGAAAATACTTGAAAAGCACTATTCTGATGGCGATTTTGTGGTTCTAGATTTTTGTAGGGAATTAGCTTTAAATCGGAATAGTGTCCATAATAAAATTAAGGCATTCACAAATCAGACAACCTCTGAATACATTCAAAACTTTAGATTAGAAAAAGCGATTAGATTGCTTATTGGTTCAAACAACAGCATAAGTAATATTTATATGGACGTTGGTTTCAATAGTCCACAAGCATTTAATAAGGCCTTTAAAAGGCGCCATCATTGCACCCCGACTGAGTATCGAAATCAAAATCAATAAAAGGTGATTTAATTTTTTCGCTAAATAATGACACTTGTTTCATAGTTGATGACGAGCGTTTCATTTGCGGTCTATCACTCGAATTCTTTGCGTTTTATGTGAATTAATATTAGTGACATCTGTTGCTGATGATATGACGCATGTTTCATTCTCTCCCTGCACTTATTCCGAACTTGCCAACAATTCAAACAAGCGCTAATTAAATTGTTTATTAACCTGGAGTAAGCCGAAAATCCTAAAGAGAGTAGGTGAAAAAAAGCATTTATGAAAATAAGAAACACGCTAATGATAATAGGATTGTCATTAATAACGGCTACAACTAGTTTTGGTCAAGCCTTTCAAAAAACCATAACGAATCCAAATTTTGATTTCAATCATTATTCGATAGAAACCCTTCCGTCAGCGGGTGGTGGCTATGTTTGCGCAGGAACGCTTTTCGGATCTGGAAATAATAACATGCATATATTTAGAACAGATCTTAGCGGAAATATGCTTTGGGAAAAGGTCATTGACCAATCCAATGATGATCGTTGTTTAGATTTGGCAATTGATCCTTCTGGAGCAATAATAATTACGGGCTATACAACCCCCGGATTGGCAAATGAGCCAGAGTTGTATATCGCAAAATTAAGTCCTGCAGGAAATATTTCTGGGGACAATTCTTTATCTGGTTATCCCGCGAGTGCTGGAACAAACGTTGTTTATTCAGGGAGTACAAACAGCTATATTGTTGGCGGATTTTATTCCAACACATTAAATGGATATCCCCTCACTGGTAATAAAGCGCTTTTAGTAGAATTTAGCGCATCATTGGGATTAAACAATTACATTGAAATAGGAGGGGGAATTAATCAACATTCATCAATTAATGATATAGCTGTTACACCAGCTGGTTATTTTATCACAGGATCTATTGGGATCTCTGGTTTTGGTGAAGAACAAGGAGTGTTGGCCATGATGCTTGATAATTCATTTGGTTTAATAGGGGATGTTTCTTTTGAATCAACTAATACACAACATGCAGGTGTGTCTGTCGTTTTTAATCAAGTAGATGATGCTGTTTATTTAATGTCGAATAACAGTAACGGACATAATCCGCAAATTACACTAATTAAAGACGTGACTTCTGCACCTATTCTTGCAGGCGAGTATTTATTGAATTTGGATCCGTCTTGGGGTGATTATAATGCAGCGGGTTTCCAGTTACGTCAGGCACCATGGAATGCAAATAATTTAGTGGCATGTGGTTATTTTAAAGAATTTCCAGATCCGAATGGAAATAGCAGTACAACTCCTTGGATTACTGAATTTGATAAAGGAACCGGAGCTAATGTGAATTGCGCTACTTGGCCAAATTCGGCACAGTCTTTTCATGCCCATGGTGGTGGCATTTTGTCAACATTTGAAGATGAGCATCCATATATTTATAACCAAGAAATTTTAACACCACGTGCAGATGGACAGGGTTTTGTTTTTGTTGGGCCAACAAGAATTGGAGCTCGATTTGGCATTGACTTGGTTACAATGCATCAAGGTTGGGGAATGCCATGTTATAATAACTATAATTACTCAGTCCTGACAGCACCGTCTGTAACGGTTCCTACTTTTGTAAGTAATTTGCCAATCACTGATGCACCAGTTGGTGCAGTTGCTCAAAATATGAACTCTACTTGGTTAATTCATTGTATTGCTATGGCAAGCAGTGCTTCACCAGTTGTAGATGAAGGTTCTGAAAATGATAGTTCACCATATGGCACTGCAGCTGGAATTATTACCGATTCAGAAATCCCATCTTTCGAAATAGCTCCGAATCCATTTAGCAATGCTTTTATTGTTTCGCTTAATGGAGAAAATATTGATGGTCGCATTTCAGTATTGAATTCAATTGGTCAGGTAGTATTTCAATCAGGGCCAATTAATGGGGCTTTTGTGAGAACCGAAATCAATAGTGCTCAATTTGAAAAAGGAATTTATATTATCACATATTCAAATGCCTATGGGCTTCAAAAAACAGAGAAAATAGTAAAGATTTAATTATCTAAATCTTGACAGTGAATTAAAATTAGTTTGTAACTCAAAACGCACTGAATTGAGTTTTACATGGGACAAGGGAATTAAATTCCTTTGTCCCTTTTTTAGTTTGCCTCTGTCGAAGTATGCCTTTACTTCTTAAATATCAGCAATTATTTGGCCTCATTTTTTTCGAAACCTAAACAAGAAAAAGTAAAGTTTTTGTAGAGCAAACGTTAGTGCTGGAATTAATTTTGTTGTATTTCCGTTCAGGCACTTATCATTGAGGATGTTGTTTTGGACTACAATTGTTTGTTATATGAATTAAATAATAAAGAATTAGTCCCTAGAGAAGAGGAAACTTTTACTTTAACCTTATACAGTAACCGTTTAAACGGTTTGTCTGTCAGGGAATTGGTCATGAAGCTAATGTTGAAAATCAAAAAAGTAAATTACCGTTACGGTGGAGGTGAAAAACTAAAAGGCTTTCAATTAATTATTTTATCTTAGCTAACAAGAGAGCCTAAAACATTTTTGTACCCAACAAATTATATTAACCTACATCCTAACATTTGCGAAGTATCATTGAATGACGGATGGAAATACTAAAACTTATAACAAATGAAAAGAGTAATTATTATTGCTGCACTATTTTTTGCAGGCGCAACTCAAGCGCAATTATCAAATACGATCGCCCCAACAGGGCCCGTAGGAATTGGAACAGCTAGCCCCGTTGGAACAAATCAACTTACTGTCAACGGTAGTTCCTTGTTTCAAAGTCAGGTAGAATTGACAGATAGAATTATCGTTAATGGGCAAACTATACTGAAGAACGTTGTTCGAATGACGGATTTAGCGAATTATACAGGTCTGTCAGAAGACATGGAAATATTGGTGACAACTGGAGATGGAAATGTTACAAAAACGACACTTTCAGGTCTTGTTGAGGCATTTATGGAACCGTTCGGTCTTGATTATTGTGGTGGAGGAGATGTTGCAAGGCCACGCTGGTTCAGCGGGTTAAATAAACTTTTTTCACCCTGCGATGTAGTGAATGTAGGAATTGGAACAGACTCACCTGATCATAAGTTAGACGTTAAAGGCACTACTTTCTCGATTAAACTTTTAGCAGGAAATTCATCAGGTTCTTCTGATGCGATAATAAACGGATACTCATTTAACCACTCGCAAAAATTAATACGATTAGGGAAAAAAATTGGAGGTTTGACCGAAGAGGTTCGATTTGAAGTAGATAATAATGGAGCTGTTTCAATTACGAACGTTGGGAATTCGGCTTCCATTACAATTAATAACGGAGTCGGAAATGCTATTCTTGTAAATAGTAATAGTGGCAATAAAATATTACAAGTTGAAGATAACGGATTAATTCGTGCACGCCGAATTAAAGTAGATAGTGAAGATTGGGCGGATTATGTGTTTGAGAAGGGTTATAATCGCCTCACTTTGACAGAAACCGAGCAGTTTATAAAGAAAAATGGGCATTTACCAAATATTCCTAGTGCGAGTGAAATTAAAGAAGATGGACTTGATCTTGCTGAAATGCAAAAGTTACAAATGGAAAAGATTGAGGAGCTAACTTTATATATGATTGAGATGGATCAAAAAATGACTGCCTTGCAGAATGAAAACAACCAACTTAAAAATGAAGTGGAAGCATTAAAAAAATAAAACGAAAGCACTAAAAAATAAACAAATGAAGTCAATTCTATTATTCGTAATGATTTGTTCTAGTCAATTTGGGTTTTCCAATTCAATTGAAAATATAATTCAGAACAAAGCAGACTCTTCTTCGTGGAATGAGAGTAATAGGAAACATGGTTTCTATATTGAGCCTTGGCTTTTTGGTCGGGTTGTAACTTTAGGTTACTCCTATGATTTTTTAAGCCGCGACCGCTTCATAATGACCGCTTCCGCGGGATTTGGAATGAATTTTAAATTTACAAATCCAAACACAGGATTTTATGTGCCAATTGGCATTCAGGCCAAATACCAGCTTAAAAAGCGATTGTATGTCTCAACAGGAGTGTTGAACTTCAGCTATATTAACTATTGGGCAAATTTTTCCGAGGAAGGAAAGGATTGTACAGGACTCTGGAGTTGTCCTCCTGATGAGGCCCCATTTATGTTAATGCCTTTTTTAGGTGGTAGTTATGAGTTTAAGAGGTTTTCGATAGAACCGCGCGTTTATTTTAGCTTTTTTGCTTGGTGGGAAAAAGTTTACCCTTTGCCCGCCTTGCGTTTAAAATTAAAATTATGATAAAGAAAATATTAATTATATTTTGCCTTGCACAAGGCTCTATATATGCTCAAGGCCCCTGGAACAACTTGGTGTCAAATTATAGTTTCGAAGAAATGGATTTGACATCTTGGTTAGAATCTGGCTTGGGTTCAAGCGTACTAGGATTAGGAGATATGAGATATACCGGTTGCGGTGATTGTTTTGATGATCTAAATAATTACGAAAAAATCCAGCAGTATTGGAGCTACTCCTCGCATTGGACGGTACCTAAAAGACGATATGCTACATGCGGATTCCCTGGGGAAGATCCAGTCTGTACTCCAGATATTACATATGAACCATTAACATCAGATGACGGTGTCAATAGCGAGTATCAACGTGATTATTCAGGACAATTTTGTGCATATACAGGTGCAGGTGCTGGTGAATTTGTCGTTATTGAACCAGAGTCCACAATCGAAAAAAATAAGTTTTATTATATCGAGGCATTTGTAAGTGGAGATGATAAAGTAAGCCCACAAATGGGCACTATTGATTTGTTTACAGAGAAGCCACATGTCTGTTCGTACAATAAATATATTACTGAATATGGAGGGAATGGACCAAGTCAAACAGTCTTACTAAGCCTGTATCCAAATCCAACAGCAGATGTGCATGGCTGGATTCGTTATCGAGGCTATTTTCAGGCAACGGAAGACTTTGAGTGGTTATCTATTGGTAGCGCAGCTACTCTTTACTGGGACGATATAAAGATAATCGCGGTATCGGAAAATTTATGCCGCGATAATTGGTACTTCGATAATACAGTTTTCAATTATCCGAAGGAAGTGTTTCAAGCGTCTAATAATATTGTGGCGGGTACTGGCGTTGATCCAGAGGCAACCCATCAGCCCGGACCAGTTTATGTTTTGGGAAATAGTCATACCATATTTAGAGCAGGGAATGATATTATTCTCGAAGATGGGTTTGAAATAGACGAGGCTGGTGGAGCCATTTTTGAAACAATAATAGAACCTTGTCAAGATATTTGTCCACCGGTTTCTTTTTCTTATGCTCGCTTTGATTGTGTTTCAAACCCTACACCAATTGGTGGAGAAGAGTATGACGCAACATTAGCAACCTTTTCATGGTTTCCAACTACTTATTTAGATGATCCAAATTCGGGTAATCCAACTTTTACGCCTCCGCCTGGCGAAAACGGTACAATAATTTATACGGTTCATTATGAAAAAGACTGCTATATAGACGATTTTAATTCGGCAGGAATATTTATTGTAGTCGTAAACTATTCAGACGGACTTGATACACCTGCAGAGGTAACACATACTGGTTTGACCTATGATAATTATTCATTAGAAACAACAATTGAAGTGAATGATGTTGTAGATGAAGTAAATATTTGTTACACGAATGCTGATGGAGTTTTGATTTGTTTTACATATTATCGTGGAATCGATTTTGATGATGGAGAAATCGATTTTGCCGTAAACCATCTAGCTACCAGTTGCTGTGCAGATCTTGCCTTTACTGTCACTGCAGAAAGTTATTGTGGGTCGGTTGCTACAACTTCATTTAATTGGATGAAGACTGGTGATTTTGGGTTTGTTGGAGTTTTGCCCAATATATTTACGCCTTTAACGCCTGATGGCGATAATGATGAATATTGCTTTGAAGTAAATAAGGCCTGCTTTTACACATTTGAGGTGATTCATCCTTGGGGAACTACCTTGTTCTCAACTTCTGGTTCTTTTATAGATGGCGGTTATGTTTGTCCATGGGACGGCAGAAAAGATAATGGTGTAATGTTGCCCAATGGAAATTACTGGGTTGATATTCGTTTGTATAATGACTGTGGCGAAGAAGAATTCAGGCATGCGCTTGTACATATTCCCTCAGAAGGTATGATGCAGGAAGAAGGGTCTGGAGAAGAATCTAACTCATCCCAATATATTTCCGATTTAGAAAGTGATATTGGTCTGTTGCGTGAAGGAAATCAAATTTATCTCAGCGATCAAAACACAGAAAATAAAACGGTTATAATTACAGACAACTTAGGAAGAGTAATTATAAAGGACAATTTTACAACTGACTATAACGTGTACCTCGCAAATGGGCTATATTTTTTATCAGTCGTGTCAAATGATCTAATTGTTTATTCTGAGAAGTTGGTGATATTGTAATAGATAAAACATAAAAGCCAATATAGAGAATCAAAAAAAAGAGATAACTGTCACCTCTGTGGTGAAATAATAGTAACAATAAAATATAAATTTATGAAAAAGAGCCAAAACAAAACATTGGATCAATTTAAAATCCAAGCAATCAAAATGAATGAAAAATCAAAAATAATGGGTGGAAACATTAGACATACCAATGGTTCAATCGTTGATGATCTTAATGGGTTGATTCGATAGGCGGTACGCTTCTTTCTTGTACTAAATTAAAATTTCCTCTGACATCTATTTATAGATGTCAGAGGTTAAATTGCCACTCAAATTCATTTTACGAGATCCTTTTTTCGTTTTTAGAGATTTGAATACTTATTTCTCCGAATTTTCTTTCTCCTATAATCCATATGTAGTTTTTCAGTAACATGTCGAAGCGCAATTCATCTTCCCAAAGATTTAAATGTGAAACAACGTAAGCTTTCACTCAAGAATTTCCCTCATTCACTCAAAAAAACAAGGCGTCCACCATAAAAAATAGCCGCCATTTCACTGAAGTTCTCAAAGTGCAGGCGGTTATTTTTTAAAATAACAATGGATTAGGAGTTAAAGACTAATACTCGGACGTTCCATTTTCAACAACATCCTCGTCACTATTCATCATAGCAATCATGATTTTATAGCCCTCACCTTTACCGTAGTCAACTAAAACGAGGCGCTCATGGACTAAGCCAAACTCCTCAACCTGGAAGCTATAGCTCAATTTCATTGTAGAAACTCCATTATTAATCTTACTACTAAAACCCATTTTTTTGGTTCTTTCAGTTTGTGGACCCCAACTTACTACAAGATCCAAAAAACCTTGCCATTCCTCTTCCGAAACACCACTATCTGTATCTGCCAAATTATCAACAATATACTTCGTATCTCCTTCATCCAGTTTTAGATGAAACTCGTCAGCCACTTTTTCTGAAGCGCCAGTTGAGCAGCTTGTAAGTGTTAATGTGCTAATACCAATAAAAAGAATCAATAAATGTTTCATACGCATGTTTAAGATTTCTGTCTATTCAAATGTAAGGAAATTTATGAAAACACATTTTGATTAAAGTTGTTGTGACTTTATCAGATCATTTAAACAATTGAATCTTTCGTTGTCAATTCCTTCAAAAACCTTAACTTCAAACCAATTAACACATTGGAATAATATCGCAGAAAAGCAAGGGCCCATTGATAAAATGAACCTTTCTTTTAGATGCTTGTACAGAATTTCGGATGAATATATTTAATGGCGTGAGCGGAATATTGAAAATAGTGGTGGTTTGCCTAATCGCATTGATTGGGCAAAGCGCTATGGGGCAAGGTGCAAGTCTCTCTCCACATGATTTAAAGGATAGCTATTTAGAGAAAAGAGCGTCCTATGAAAGGAGCACTACAAAAAAGATAGCAGACGATAAACAAAAAGAATTGAATCGTTTGGTTAAAGTCTTGGAAGATAATGCGCCCAATTCATATGAATACCATTTGGTTAAATACATCAATGGGAATTATGACCTTACCTTAAAAGAACATCTTTTTAAAGCCTATGATTTAAAACCGGACAGCCGTGAAGTAAAGCGTGAAATGTTCGGGTACTATGCACTCGTAGGTGATAAAGCCAAGCAAAAAGAATTCGCCAAATTAATTGAATCAACCTACACAAAGAACACCTTGAATTACTATAAATTGTTGGCTTCAAATCCAAAAGTAAAAACCTTGTTTTTGAGTGGAGAGGCAGATGCTTACCCAATGCTAGTTTTACAGATTTTGGGAAAAGTACGCGGAAATATACATCTGGTTAATCTTGATTTTTTGGTCAACGATATATATCGCTTAAACGCTCAAAAGAAAATTGGAATGTCCAATGTCCAATTCTTTGGTCAGGAAAGAGCGTTTATGACTAGAGCCCTTTCTGCATTAATGGCTGAGGCCTTTATTTCAAGTACCGTTAGTCAGGCTTACATGCGCGAGCAAGCAGATTTTTGTTTTTTAACAGGACTGCATTATCAATATTATTGCCCAAATCAGGTAGATGAATTAACCAGATTCTGGAAAGATGCCCAACAAAACTTAAACAATCTAACGCTTAATTCTAGCGCAGAAAAAAGTTTGTATTCGAATTTTTTACCACCGCTTTTAACCCTTTATAAGATTAAAATAGCGAATGGTGAAAAGGATTTGGCATTGCGAAAAGACATTATAGTACTAGCAAAAAAAGTGAGTAAGGAAAAACCGGTTGAGGAAATATTAAAAGCGTATGACCAAATTGAATGAAGCTCTTTAAGAAGGACTATTCAACATATAACGACGAAGATTTAATGCGCTTTTTTTTAAAGGGTGATCAGAAGGCTTTTGAGCAAATTTATGATAGATATGAGTCATTCATGATTAACTTTTTTTACCGCAAACTATGGAGTGACCGAATAAAAGCTGAGGATTTTACGCATGATTTATTTACTAAAATAATTGATAAACCAGATTCATTTGACCCCAACCGCTCATTTAAAACATGGTTGTTTTCAGTGGCAAATAATATGTGCAAGAATGAATATAAAAAGCAAGAGATAAGGAAGCCTACGGGCTATGATTTACCTGAGGGAGTGGATGCGAAAGATCAAAATAAATTACAAGATGTTGGTGTGGACGCCGCTAACTTTAATGAGCAGTTAAAACTTGAATTAAATAAATTAGGAGAGAAACATAGAGAAGTATTTATGTTGCGGCATTTTGAAGGCCTGTCTCTCAACGAAATTGGAGAAACATTAGAAATAAATACTGGAACAGTAAAATCCAGATTGCACCTAGCCACTAAAACCCTGGCGGATAAATTAGAGGTTTTTAGAAAAACAATGATATGACAAAGGAAGTAGAAGATATCATCAGGAATAAAGCGTATTATGAGCTCACGGGTGATGAACGCGCAAGTGTTGGTGAATATGCTCAAAATGAAGAGGAGTATAATAATATGCAGTGGTTTTTGACAGGAACGACTGCCGCATTTGGTGGTGCCAAAATTGAAGCTTCTCCAGGCTTGAAAAAAGGTGTCATGGCGCATTTAACTGAAGAGAAGAAAAAGAAAGGCTTTTGGTTGAATTCTGTTGGTGTTTTTATGTTGCCGACCAATAAAAAATTCTATCAAAAACCTGCATTTCAATTAGGTATTGCTGCGGTATTGGTAGTAGGCTTATTATTTGTAATGAACCCTGATGTTAAAGATATTGGCTTAGCTTATATAGATGATGCAAATGAATCACCAGTTGAATTAAATGAAAATAATCGGTCTGATCAAACAATCATTGAAGATCAAAAATTAGAAGATTTAGCAGATAAGGCCTTAAGTAATGAGCAAGAGATTGAACAAGAATTAGCACCTGCCGAAAGAGAGGAAGCCGAATTAGGTGAAGTGATGAACGAAATAACTATTGACCTAGCACCAGTTCCTGTTCCAGTTCCAGAAGTTGTTATGGGTGAAGCTGAAGGTTTTGATTTGGCCATTGGTGCTACTACATTTGCAGCTCCTTTGATGAATGAGGTTAACGAAGTTGAGCTTATGGATGCAGAGGAAGTGGTGTCATTTGATTATTATGCGGATGATGCAGTAGTAGTGGAAACAATGAAGTCGGATTTGGACAAAGATTTTGTCAAAATTGAGGAAAAAACAACAGAGAGTTTAGATACAAAAGAAAAGGGTAGAGATAAGTCGAAGAGTACAGCGTTAAGAAGTATTGGTCAAAAGAAAGGTACGGCGAAACAAAATAAATTGTCTAATTCTGAGCCAGGTAATGCTGGTGCGACTGAAGATGGTGATGTTATTACAAATGTGCCTACGGGCAGTAACACTAGGGGTTATGCAGAAAGTGGAGAGTGGATTAAACCAAAAGCCTTGCATATTAATAAAACGAAAGAGTTGAATGATCTATTTTTTATTGAGAAGTAATGCGTCAATTTAGTCTATTAACGTTGCTGCTTATTATAGTCGTCAGTTGCAACTCTGAATCAATCGAAGACTTTACCCATAATCCTAAAGAAGTAGTAGCTGAAAACGGAGTGACCGTTGAGGTCTTTGATTTTGAGAATTTCAAACCTTTTTTAGAACAGAAAAACAACAAAATATATGTCGTCAATTTTTGGGCAACTTGGTGTATTCCCTGCGTTGCAGAATTACCGTATTTTGAACAACTAGGAGAAGAATATCCAGATATTGAAGTAATCCTAGTAAGTCTTGATTTCCCTAAAAAGATTAAAGAAAATTTAATTCCATTTATTCAAAAAAACAACCTCCATTCAGAAGTGATCTTATTGGATGAACCAGATGCGAATAAATGGATTCCTCAAATTGATTCAACATGGTCAGGTGCAATACCTGCCACAATCATTTATAAGAATGACAAAAGCCAATTTTACGAACAATCGTTTAACTTTGTAGAATTAGAAGAAGCAATTGCCTCTTTTGTGAACTAACCTTTGATTATGAAAAATGTATTCCTTTTAATTTTAGCCCTTCCATTATTCCTTGTTTCATGTGGGGGTGGAGAAACAACGGCGGATGCTTTTGAAACTGTAGATAGTTTATTGGATACTGCTGAAATAGTAGAGATCGTTACTGAAGATGCCAATAAGAACGGATATGATGTGGCCGACTATGCTACTGATTTTAGTCTCATGAATATTGATGATCAAATGGTTTCTTTATCAGATTATGATGAAGCCAATGGATTTATTGTCATTTTCACTTGTAACCATTGCCCATATGCAGTTGCTTATGAGGACCGTATCGTTGCTTTGGACGCAAAATATAAAACACAAGGCTATCCTGTAATTGCTATTAATCCAAACAATCCAGATGTAATGGAAGATGATAGCTTTGAGAATATGAAAATTAGAGCCGCTGAGAAAGGATTTACTTTTCCGTATTTGTTAGATGATGGGCAAAAAATATTCCCGCAATATGGTGCTACAAAAACACCACATGTTTATGTCTTGAAAAAAGATGAGGCTGGAAATAAAGTAGAATACATTGGAGCAATTGACGATAATTACGGAGATGAATCTGCTGTAACAGTGAAATATGTCGAGGATGCGGTAGATGCTTTATTGAGTGGTGAAGAACCTCCAATTACTTCAACAGTGGCGATTGGTTGTTCGATTAAAATGTAATTGAATCCATGTTGACTATCAATCCATCTAGAATAGCGGTGTTATTGATTTCGCTATTTTTTTTATCCTGTCAAATAGGGCAAGGAAATAGTGGGTTAATTGAAGGCGAAGTGGATCCGGATTATGAATTAATTCGAGATGGCTTATATCAAGGCGTAGAGGGGAATTTATATTTTCGAACATTAGATCGGAGTTCTGCTGATGATCCTGAAAATCCAGAATTAGGTTTAAGATACGATTACAGTCAATGGTTATATGTAGATAGCTTGGCAGGTGAAAAAGAGATATTAACAACGCCTAATTTAAGGGATGTAGTAGATGCAGGAACATTTCATAAAACGGAAGGTGAACAGCAACCAAAGAACCCTGATGGTTCGAGTCCATTAACAATAAGTTATTACGCAGATAAGAATAATACTTATTATTTGGTGCACGTTGCTGACGGCGGTGTATTGCATAAAAAATAATAAGCGCTAAAAACTAGAATAAGAAATGAAAATATTGTCTCTCTTTTTTGTCTTGATTATGTGGACTTTTTCAGCCAATGCCTGCACTTGTGATTGGTCCAGTAATTTCTTTGAATTATGCCCAACATCAGACGTTGTTTTAAAATTTAAAGTACAGGGTTATGAAGATTACGATAAAACTGGAATTCCCGATAAGCCATTTACATTAGTTGTTGAAGTTTTAGACGTCTATAAAGGTCAGATTTCTGGTGTAGAAATGAAATTTGAAGGAGATAATGGAATACTTTGCCGCAAATACGTAGATGATTTTAAAATTGGACGGGAATACTTTTTTCAATACAATTATCCAGTAGGAGAAGAATTGCCAATTTTGGATATTTGCGGAGAGTTTGATTTGTTGATTACCGGCGATAATGTGCAAGGAAGTGAATGGCAAAGTAACAGTACACCAAAAATGACATTGGATGAATTTGAGGATGAATTAGAGATTAGATTGGATGATTTATTGAATCCTTCTTATATTCCATTAAGTAATTTAGATGATGGCACTGCTCGTGGATATAGTGATTGGTTGCTGTTTTCCTTATTTGGGGTTTTAGGAGCGCTCTTGTTTTTCTTTGTTCGAATTCTGCGAAAGAGTCGTGTTAAAGCAAAGGTTTAAAGCTTGGGATTAGGCTTTGTTGGCAAGATTCTAATAGCGTAATTTATCTTTCCTCAATTGCTTGATAATTGTTTAGAGTGTCGGCATTACAAAAAAGAGTTGATCTTCTTTTACCGAAGAATTGAAAACTTAAGAAACAAATCTTTGAAAGTCGACTACTTTATTTCGCGATATCTTTGCATTTATATCACATTCGAGGATTGCAATTCTTTTCGTTTTATTGAATTGCTTTAAATGCTTGGTGTTAATGATCCAAGCTCTATGAGATCTGAAAAAATTAACAGCCTCAGGAAGCACAGTTTCAAAATGTTTGAGCGTTTTACTCACAGTAACTACCTGCCCATTTATAAGGTGAACTTTACTATATGAACCGTCTGCTTCGATAGCTACAATTGTATTTAGTTCTAAAACTCTTCTGTCGCCCAACTCGGGGATGACGATTTGTTTGAATTCTTTCTCTCGCATTGAAGAGAGCAATACAGAATAATCTACAAGTTTGTTTCGTTCCGTTATTTTGCTGCTCAATTTTTGAACAGCTTCTGTTAGACGTAATCGATTGATAGGCTTGATTAAATAATCAATGGCACTTAACTCAAAAGCTTTAATTGCATAATGGTCATATGCCGTAACGAAAATGATCTCGAAATTAATTTCATTAAAAAACTTTACGATTTCGTAACCTGCATAATTGGGCATTTGAACATCTAAAAAGACGACGTCAGGATTCAATAAATTAATTTGTTCAACAGCATCAGGCACATTCGAACATTCTGCCACAACATCAATTTCCTCACAATTGTGCTCAAGTAAATTAAAGAGTACATTTCTTGCTCTTTTTTCGTCGTCTACAAGTATGGCACTGATTTTTGACATGATGCAAATTTAAGTTCTTATTTTGATTCTTGTGTTTAACTATTGCTTGCTTAAAATAACACAATAACAATGTAAGCCGATACCTCAAAAGAGATATCGGCTTGATTTTACCTTACTCTTTGGTTCTAATCAATTGTGACGGTAGTGCCACATACATCATCTCCACTGGCGATCATAGCCCCTTTAGATTTATCAGCATTGCAATAATAAATGTCTGTTTGACAAATATAACTTGTTGATCCTCCTGCTGAAATTGTTGTTGTTGAACCAGAATCAGTCATAACTTGAACAGGAGCACCAGAATTATTTTTAATGGTATAGTTTGAACCACCGCCTGCATTTTTATTTTTCTCGGCTTCCATCTTAGCAGACAGTCCTTTTGATTGGTCTTGTCTTAATTTTAAGAAATCAGCTCTTTCTTTTTCTATATCAGCAACCAAAGCTGCTTCTTTCGACTTATTTCCAGCTAAATGTTTATCATTCATAGCTTTCAAATATGCCTTAATTTCTTCGTCCAATTTCAAAGCCTTCAGCTTCTCTTCACTTGGACTACCTGCGATACCGTTTTGCAATGCATCCTTAGCTGCGGCAATTTTCTCCTTCATTGACATGTTCTTCTTCGCTTCTTCTTTTGCTTCTAAGTCAGCTGCAATTTCTTCATCTGATTGCATTTCTAGATATATTCTCCCAATTCGATTATATGATAAACCATCCCGAGATACACCTTCTAACACAATAAGCATTCCATCCATGAATATATATCCATCTTTATTATACTTATGTGCCACTATTCCAGGATAAGATCTACTAAATGAAACGTGATCAGAAATTTCATCTGCAATTATAAATCCTCTTGAGTCACCGCCTTCTTCATACGCTGTAACCCCAGCATAATTTCCCGCTTTTGTTTTCTTAACGCCTAGCGTTATTATTCTATGAGGATTTTCTGCATGATAATATCCTTCTTTTTCAGGCACTGGGCTAGTAAAAATATACTCTTGAAACCTTGTGCTTTCATTTTTAGCTATTCCCTCGTAAAAAGAATCTTGTGCCCAAGTGCCAGATCCCATTGTTAATGCTAAGACTAATGTTATTACTAATTTTCTCATCTCCTTTATTTAATTATTTCTTCAAGGATAGTGCTATTCAGTCGGAATTAAAGCGCACAGTTTGTGAACAGCAAATTGAGTTTGTGAATGGTAAAAAGGTGATCTTTTTTTATTCTAGAACTGATCTTGATATGGCATGGTTATTACCACTTTTGTTCCCGAAGGCGAATCTCCTTCATATAAATCAAAAACGCGATAACCAACTTCCTCGCTATGTTGCTCACCTAAGATAGACAAGCGCTTTTCAATGGCATCTAATGCGAAGGATTCATGATGATTTCCTCTCCGTTCTTGTATTTCCTTGGCCCGTTTTCTGCCCACACCATTATCTGTGATTGTACAAGTTAATTTGTCTGAGTAGTTAAATTCAATGGTCAACTTCTTTTGACCCGATTGATGCAATAATCCATGCACAAGCGCATTTTCTATAAATGGTTGAGCAATTAAGGATGGAACATTCACTTCTTTTGACCCTTTATAAGAAATTTCATAATTAAAATCCTCTCCAAATCTCAATTTTTCGAGACTCAAATAAACCTCCAGAAATTCCAATTCTTTTTCAATTGCTATGAAACCTTTGTTTGAATAATTCAATGTTCTTCTTACCAAATCAGCGAAAAGAACAATATAATCATAAGCAGAATTAGTGTCTTGTTGAAGTATTAAATCTTGAATAGAATTAAGCGAGTTAAAAATGAAATGAGGATTCATTTGTGACCTCAAAGCTTTCAATTCTGATTCAAATAAATCCGTTTGTATCTTTTGTTTTTCTAGTTTTTCCTTATTCTTCTTATCAATGCGGTGAATTTGATAGCGATAAAGTGAAATGAGTAATAACACTAACAATGTTCCAATAATTAAGTAAAACCACAACCTTTGCCAATAGGGTGGAGTGATTTGAAATGAATATGAATGCATTTTACTATCCAAGTCACGATAATGAGTCTTGATCTCAAAAGTGTAATCACCTGGTGGTAAATACTTGTATTCAATTAAAGCAGCAGTTGAAGCCGTGGTGTTCCAATCAGCGTCAAATCCATTTAATTTATAATGCAACATAGCTTCAGATTCATATTCGATTCCTCTAAAATCAGTATAGAAAGAAAATTGATTTTGAGAATACGAGAAGGTTTTCACTGCAGTATCTATGCGTTCATTTGAAACAACGATAGAATCTAAGTGAATGCTAAAATCGGGCTTTTTCCGAGGAAGATCGTTAAGGTTTAATGATAGTGGTTGCCCATTCGATAAAAGCCACAGCTTATCTTGACTAAGGGCAAAGTCATGCACAGATCCGTTTATGATACCTTCCGCTGTACCAAGAGTTGTCCATTTATTTGATTTCAAGTCAAGAATTTGAAATCCGTTTTTATGCGAGACAAACAAACGGTCCTTTTGTATTTCAATTTTACTTACTGCATTATCACCCAACCCTGAAAGTTCATCAATCTTTTTAGAAAGTATGCCATTTTCAAAAATCAGGATTCCATACTTCAAAGTAGCACACCAAAGTTGATTATTGTGAAACAAGAGGTCGTTACAAAGAATGCTTTCGTTATTGTATAGGATTTGATCCTTATGATTGGAAGAAGTCACTTTATTTAAACCATATGTAGTCGCAACAAATAACAGTTCATTTTGGGTGTCATATGTTACAGATTTACAACGTTCCTTGAGAGCTGAAAGTCGATTGAGATAGGGAGAATCCATTTGTTCCCAAGCCTCTCCTTCCATCACTTCACCAATTTTATAAACACCAATAGATGTCACTATTAAGGCAGATGAATCATCAACTTGACAAACGTCTTTCACCGAACCTAGGGGGAAATTACTTCCGTTCCATGGTCTGCCGTCATATACAATTGAAGGGTACGCTTTGTTGATTCCGAAATCTATACCTTCCAAATAAAACACATGATCCATTGAAACCCCAGGTAATGATTCAATAAGGGTAGTTTTTTGATTGTAAAGCAATACTCTGCCGTCTCTGGTGGATAGGAATACATCATTATTCTTATTTACTGCAATCCCCTTTATGTTCATGTCAGTTCTTTCAATGATATGACGCTGAATAGATTCGTTAGGGACTACAATAATTCCCTTTCCAAATGTGCCTAAAAAGAGGGTACCATTTTTTCCTTGAGTAATTGAAGAAATGAATTGGTGAGCATAATATTTATTGCTAGAAGAAATGGCCTTCTTCTCGTCTAAACTTATCTTTCGGAGTCCATTTGCATGATCCAAGGCCCAAATGACGTTTTTGTCAAACTGAAAATATCTTTCATTTCTAATTTCTGGTATAGCGCAATTGAGATTTTTTGAATCCAGACATTCGATTCTACCAGACCCGTAAATACTGAACAAGTTATTCCCCAATGATTGAGTGCGATTCGTATAAGGACTATATTCCTCTTTTAAATTCCTTCTAGCAACAATAATTGAATTTAAGATACCATCCTTCACGTATATAATTGAATCTGGTGAATCGGTTTCTATTATAATTCGACCATCTAATAACTTATTCAACGAAAAAATGCCTCGTTCTGGTTTCAATAACACTTTCTTTTCCCCTTCAAAAACATCAAGACAACCGATTGATGTGACAACAATCAAATGATTATTTGAATCAAAGGCATACATTAAATTTAAATTAGCCTTGTCGCTTCCAAAAGCATAAAATAGTTCTAGTTGGCCATCAGTCAACTTGAAAATTTGACCTCCCAAATTTCCGCAAAATAAATCACCTTTATTATCTAACTTCAAATCGAAAAGTGAATTCCCTTGCTGTTCTTTTGCGCCAGGAATTTGTTGAAATTGACCATGTTTATACACAAACAGTCCATTATTTGTACCGATATATAATAATTCATCATCAGTTTGACAAATGGAATAAACGTCTGTATTTATGAGATCCTTTTCTCCAATAACAAAAGAAGTCGGCTCTTGCCCATAGGTTACTAGGCAGCGACTAGTAACAATTAGAAAAATTAATATGGAATATAGTTTTTTACGCAAGTGTCAAATTTCTTAAAACATGCGCAAGGTAATGAGAATTTAATTGGTTTCTTAATGAGTTAAAAACAGTGATAAAGGGCTAAAAGAGTAAAGACAAAGAATTAATAAATGAGTTTAAATTTATGTCAGATTTATTGACTTTTTTGGAAGCTATGCAGAATGACGAAATGGAATTGAGGATTTCAAATGAATAATGAAAAAAGCAGATAACACAAAATAAATATCAGCGCTACGCGCCGACAGCATAAATGCTTATATTTATTCAAACGTTTTATATAGAATTTAAAACGCCAAATAGAATGATGAAGTATTTTTATTTTTTCTTATCTTTAATTGTGATCTCTTGTAGTATTCATACAGGGGCACTTGAAAAAAAGTCAGAATACCCTACAATAAAAAGCAGTCGTGAATATAACTCGATAGGTCATTGTGACACTGTATTAATTGAAGGGGTTCTGAAAGAATATAAACCTGATCATAATGGTAAAGGCGGAGGTACCCAATATTTTGATTTTGAAATTGAGCTTCGAAATAATGGAACAGTTCCTATTCATAACTCTATAGTTATTGAGAGCCTGTATATAAATAAAAGGGTTAAAGTTTTGGGAGTATTGGAATGTGGAGGAATTAGCCAAACCGGGATTCAAAATATAAATATTAAAAGATTGCAAAAGATAATATCTATAGAAACATTAAAGTAAAACCATGTATATCACTGTTTGTAATGATGTTGCGATCTAGTGGGGGCTACGTTTCATATACTAACCATTAGCGTTAATTGACGAAATGATAATAGTACTTTCCAAATTATCTCTTGTAATCGGCAAAGATAGGACCTACACAAAACGATTCAAGATTATCGGTTTTACGATTCCTTGATCCCTTTTGTCATGCTTGGCAAAAAATTGACCGAAAAGCAGACCACGGGTCTTGTTGTTAAGGGAAAGACTACTTCGATCAAAGACTTTTACCAAGAAGTCACTGGCCTTAAAAAAGAATGAAAGTTGACCTTGACGGATAACTTTAATTTGTGCTTTGAAGAGGTTTAGGCGTTTATGTTAATTGAGTTATCCTTTTTTTAAGGTAACATCTCCAAAACTTGTACCACCCTTAATGGAATTCAATTGTTTAATTTCCAGTTTTACTTCTTTAAATTCAATCAATTTTATTTTTTTATTTTTCATAATAATATTATTTTAAACTACATTCTTTTCAAATCCTCGGCAACACAAGTTATTTCCTCAACTACTTGATCATTACCTCCACCTCTAATTTTGGATCCTTCTTTTATTGAAATTACTTTCCAGTTTTTAATATTTATCTTTTTCATAATTGTTGTTGTTTTCGAATTGTATTATTCTTAATGTACGAAGAAAATGCAATTTCGGATTTTTTATTTTCTGAAATTTGTCAGATATATAATATCTACTTAAAATAAAACAAGACAATCTTATGATGGATATTAATAGATGCTATCTTAAGAAAAGAATGGAAAGTTGACTTTGATGGATGACTTTAATTTGGGCTACAAGGAGTTGTAGTTACTCATGGACTCAATTCTGATTTTTCCTTATATTTATTTTAACCTTTTGATTAAGGTTTATTGACTCAGAATAATTATACTCAAGTCCGTTTACTACAAAAGTAAAACTAAAAAACCCGTTTGATTAATTAAATTAGTGAGACAATAACTATAAAAGGAATAAAACCCATATGGATTTTAGCCGCGCGTTGTAGGGAATTATAAATAATGAAAAACCGAACAGAAAAACGCTTATGTTGAAGTCTAAAATGGAGGCGGAAAAGTTTCTAACAGAAATAAGAACAATTTACAACAATGTATAAACGGCATTAAAACGGCGGTTTATACTAACCGTTAGCAAGCTAAAAACTACAAAAGATGAAATTGAATAAGACAATCTTCTTAATTATTTGGATTTTGATAACATTTTCATCTTGCATTGGACAAAATAATTTACAAAAAACTAAGATTTCTACAAAACCAATTCCACTTGGCAAACCAATGCGACTTGGCAAACTAGTTTCTGAACTTGATCAAACAATTTGGAATATCTATCAAGACAAAAAATCTGATTTTTGGTTCAGTAGTAAAGAGAATGGTGTATTTCATTACAATGGAGAAAAACTAACACATTTCACCAAAGAAGATGGATTAGTCAGTAATCAAATACGTGGTACCCAAGAAGATTCGATTGGAAACTTATTCTTTGAAACAACGGTAGGTATTAGCAAATTTGATGGGCAATCATTTGAAACATTGAAAATAAAAGAACCTGATTCTTCTGTCAATGAATGGAAATTAGAACCGAATGATTTATGGTTCAGAATTGGTTTTAATAAAAAAGGACCCTATAGATATGACGGTAAATATTTGCACTCTCTTGAATTTCCAAAGTCACCACAAGAAGATGAATTCTATGGTGAAATACTACACTCAAATTATTCTCCTTATGGCATTTATTCAATTTATAAAGATAGTAAAGGGTTTATTTGGTTCGGAACAACATCCCTTGGTGTTTGTCGATTTGATGGTGAAATTTTAAGTTGGCATTATGAAGATCAATTACAAACAACGCCAAGCGGGGGTGATTTTGGGACACGTGCTATTTTTGAAGATAGAGATGGTCATTTTTGGTTTAATAATACCCGCTACCGATATGATATATTGACTAATAACACGATTAATATAGATTATGAAAAGGAAAAAGGAATTGGCTATTCTAACGCGTATAATGAACAAGAATTTCCGTTTTTCCTATCTATTGAACAAGATGATGATGGTGACATTTGGATGGTGACTTATGATAATGGAGTTTGGAGAAACAATGGGAAAGAACTCATTCATTACCCCATCAAAGATGGTGAAATAGATGTCTTACTCTTTACAATTTATAGAGATAATAAAGGTGTTCTTTGGCTTGGAACTCATAATGCAGGAGTTTATAAATTTAATGGAAAATCATTTGAGAAATTTGAAATATAGGAAGGCCGTTTACAACACTGTAAATGAAATCGTAGAACTTTTTGGGTACTACGCTGCAAATACTAAACGTTACCAGAAATATCCATGAAAAAAGCACCTAATTATAAAAACATTAAACGTAAAAACTTCTATCTCAAAGAATTTAAAAATAGCTATAATGTCTTTTGATTAAGAAACTATAAAAAAGAAGTGATCAGGAAGTTTTATAATATCCCAAGAGATGTTTTTGTGTGCTAGTCAAAAACGTTTACTCTTAAAAAAAACAGTAAACTACAATATAGAATAAAAATGAAAGAAACGTCTCAGGTCAGAAAATCACTTCATAAACCCTATTGCTATGATAAAACCAGTTATAAACATAATCGTGATCTCGGAAAGTTTATCTATTTTTTGTTAATATGTTTAATTTTATCTGTAACCTCTGGTTTTTTATTTTCATTAAGCACTTGTATTATTAGCATAGCTGTGATTTTTGGAGCGACCTATGGTGCAATCACAGTATTGAGATGGTATAATTTGAATCATTACCGATATTATCGATTGATAAAAAGAACAGAACAAAATGGTCACCGTAAAATAGAACACTATGTAGTTCAAACATGCA
This sequence comes from Crocinitomix sp., assembly GCA_047623705.1. Classification (GTDB taxonomy): domain Bacteria; phylum Bacteroidota; class Bacteroidia; order Flavobacteriales_D; family Crocinitomicaceae; genus Crocinitomix. The sequence goes on along the minus strand of JBLHOW010000003.1, from coordinate 81,513 downwards.
TTTCAAATAAAAAAATAGAACAATTTTCAAAAAATAAAAACGTAAAATGGAAACTTGCAAAAGACTGTAGTCAAATTGAAGATGCCGAAATTTATTTTGATATAAAGACAATCGAGAAAAAAGTAACTGAAACTGTAATTTCTAAGGTTAAAAAATCTCTAAGGAATCAGAATCATAATTTTGGGCATAGATTCTTAGAGATACATAATATAAATAGGGTACAGTTAAAGCCATTTATTTCAATACTTTGGGGGGTTGGATTTCTAATGTTTTCACTTGTGTTTTTCTCTGTGTTCTTCTCTATTTTTTACATAAATCCTATTTTGTTTTTTCAAATTGGTTTACCCATTATTATATGTGTCATAATAGTCTATCTTTTTTATACTGTAAATCACCGCTATCACCGCTTAATAAGAAGGACGGTTATCCAAGGTCGGTATGAAGACAAGTCTGTCTATATTCAGTCATTTATTTCGAGAAAAAAAATAAAAGAAATCGGGGAAGAAAAACACAGAAGGTGGATAGATTTTTATATAGCAAATAATAATAGATTTGATTATATTGAAGACGCAGAGTTTCGTTTCAATGAGGCAACTGCTAAAAAAACAGTTATTGATGAAGTTTTATGACTTAATAGAGTCCTGTGTAATGAACATAGTAATTTATTAGTAAAGATTCGTTTCGAAAAGTTGTTTTAGTAATGGAGCACCTGTCTAACAGGTTAAAAATATTATCCCCTGAAGTGAAAGTTAAAAAAGGCCGATAACATTGTGTAACAATGAAAACCACTTATCGGCAGGCTACGATTGTTATACCAAGCGTTGTGTACAATTTGAGCAACCGAATTAAAAACAAACTGAATGGGAATATTTGGAAAACTATTTGGAAGTAAAAAACTAAAAACGACTGACTCTGATTTTGGCGAAATTGAGAGTTTTAGGACGAAAGGTAATGATGTTGCTTGGCAGGTGAATAAAAGATTTTTGAATTCTAAAATTGAAAAATCAAAAAATGAAAGGAATGATTGGAAAAAAACACTTACCCAATTAAATGGGATATACATTGATTTCAATATTAAATAAACGCATAGGGTACACGCATAGCACATTTTATGATCTGATTAATTCATTATCAGATCCGCAAAAGAACAGCATCTCATTATACTATAGCTACCTAAATCAATCTGGTGATCCAGACTATAGCAGAGATTTTCTAAATCATCCATATGAAACTGGTGAGAAAGTGTTCGAAGGGCTTGATTTTTTAAAATTTATTGAAGAACATTTTAAATATAAGTAGACAGAACCTAATAAAAAATCAACACCATTAAAACAGGCGCTTAAACTAAACGTTATCCAAAGAGTAAAAGATCGTTCATCTCTTTACTCCCCAATCCAAAAAAAACTAACTTTAAACCATGGATTATATTTTTCTAATCATTGGACTTATAATAGGCGCAATTGTAGGTTATCTAGTCGCCAAAGTCGCCTTTTCTAAAGAGAAAATGGAAAAGGCAGGCGCCCTTCAAAAATTAGAAATTACTGCTGCAACAATGGAAAATTCTGCCAAAAGCCTACAAAACGATTTAGTACAGGCAAGAGCTGACCTCAGTAAAACCAATTTCAATTACCTCAATGAGTTGCAAAGCGCAACGGAATGGAAAATTAAGCATCAAGAATTAGAAGAAAAGCTGGCAAATCAAAAAGCAGAACTCGAATCTTTACAAGAAAAATTCACGAAAGATTTTGAACTAATTGCCAATAGAATATTGGAAGATAAGACCAATAAGTTTACAGACTCAAACAAAAAGAACATTGACGCCATCCTCACACCATTGAAAGATAAAATTGGAGAATTTCAAAAGAAAGTAGAGGATAATAACGAAAAGAACATTGAGCGATCGGCAAGTCTAGATCAGCATTTAAAAATGCTGCATACGTTGAACAAAGAAATTACGCAAGAAACAAGAAGTTTAACTCAAGCATTGCGAGGAGATAGCAAAACTCAAGGGAATTGGGGCGAAATGCATTTGGAAGCAATTTTGGCAAAAGCCGGCTTACAAAAAGAAGTGCACTATACCAAAGAAACTAATCTAAAAACCGAAGATGGTAGTAATCAACGTTTAGATTATATCATTAACCTGCCAGATGGAAAGAATTTAATTTTAGATTCAAAGGTTTCATTAACGGCCTACAGTAATTATAATGATACGGATGACGAAAATGCCCGCGTTAGTTATTTAAAACAGCATTTAGAAAGTGTGAATGCGCACATTAAATTATTGGGTAGTAAAGATTATCAAAAACTACACGGCATTAATACGCCCGATTATGTGTTGATGTTTATAGCCAATGAACCTGCGCTTACTTTGGCCTTGCAAGAAGATCAAACAATGTTTGAAAAGGCCTTGGATAGAAATATCGTCATTGTTTCTACTTCGACTTTATTGGCAACACTGCGCACAATCTCTTATATATGGAAGCAGGATTTACAAAATAAAAACGCTGAGGAAATTGCGCGACAAGCGGGTAATTTATATGATAAGTTTGTTGGATTTACAGATGATTTAATTAAGCTTGGAGGTCAAATGAATACGGCTACAAAAACCTACGGCGAAGCCATGAATAAATTAACAGATGGTTCAGGTAACCTCACCAAACGAATTGAAGATTTAAAAAAATTGGGTGTAAACCCATCTAAGAATATCAATGATAAATTAATTGAACGATCCGAACAATAGAACTAACCGCTTATGATTATTCTCATTATATTTTTGTTTGCAGCATTAGCTGGAATTGATTTTATCGCTTATTGCGTTGTTGATAGGCGCATAATGGGGAAGTTTTTAACCGGGTTTGTCAGTCTTATTGTGGTAGTGGGTTCTCCTTGGCTTTTTCTTGGCATGTTTGATGTCGGTTTAGATAATGATTGTTGTAATGATAGTGCCATTTTTTCTCCTGAGCATAGTACCACTATGTATTTTTGGATTGGGTTGATCTCACTCGCCTATTTTTATTCTGAGTGGCGAACTAAATTGGCTCCACCACTTATTGAGGTACTTGTAAATAGCCTTTTAATTGCTGGAATTGTGTTGAATATTATGCTAGGTTTTCATTTAGAGGATATGTTTTTTATCAGTGGAAATTTTCCAATCATTTTGCTTTTCTTGATAGCGCTTTCGTCAAATCAACGAAAAATGCAGGCTTTAGCTGTAGAAGGTCATTATGAATCTGGTGGAAAAATAACAAGTTGGGCTTATGTTATATTAACTGCTAGGCCACTCACTAAATTTGCATTGCTCTTCTTACTTTGTCTACCAATTATAGTTCTTGCAACTGCTATTCTCTTGCTCTTTGGTCAAAAACCAGATGCAATTGTGCGGGCATTTACAGATACCTACTCGCATGGTTTATCTCAATGGGATTATATGTGCGACAATGTGTATTGCGGTGGGCATTATTTATGCTCGGTTGCAGCAAATGGGCACAAAGAAATTGTGAAACCCGTAAGGTTAGGAGAGCGGAATGGCGGAACAATTGTTTGTAATCGGCAATTACTTATTTCAAATGCTTTTGAAGAGGTATTAGAAACTAAAACCCCTAAACTGCATAGGTTTATTCGGCGGAATTATAATAAAGTTGGAGATAAAATCCACAAGCATTATCACATCTTTGAGAACAAATATCTATCTGATGTCATTTAAATTTTAATGAAACCATTGGAGTTGATTTTTTGGTTGGTTCTTTACACAACGCAACGGAATCCAGAAAACAGTATCGCAAGGCAATATCTTTCCAAAGCGGATAGGGAGAAAATAGTCATTAATTGCTAGTTTTTAGGGATTAGGCACAAGGCACACTTCGAGCTTTGAACTACTTACACCTCAGTGTTCCGTATTTATTTCCAACATTTAAAATAGTTGGAAGGCAGGAGGTTAACAGGAGGAATTAGCCTTGGATTAAACCACAATCCTTTCGATTGATTTTTGACGCAGGAGAAAATAGTATCGAGAAGTCGTTCAACAATTAATTCATTAAATGCAACTCATGATTGTTTTTAACGTAATACCGTATGAATTAACAGTTAGAGTAATTAAATTCTCTAATAATTGTATATTTGTATAAACTTTAATAAAAAATAAAATGAAAAAATTTTTAATGATTGCAGCAGTTGCTTTAATTGCAGTTGCATGTAACAAGAACCAAGCAGCAGTAAAAAAATTAGACGGAACATGGAATGCTACCGCTTTTAATTATACTGAAGATGGTGTAACAGCAAACTGGTTAGAATTAGGATTTATCACTTCAGCTACTTACGTTTTTGACGGATGTAAATTGAAAAATGATGAGTTTTGTAATTTAACAACTACAGTTGTTTCTTCTTTTGGAACAAATACTGAATCTGATTTGTATAACGTAACAAATGACGGTGAAACTTTACAAACTAAAGATGACGCTTCTTCAACAACTGTAAATGCTATTACAATTGATGAATTAACAAATTCAACTCTTAAAATTTCTGAGACTTCTGATGGAGCTACGACTGAAATTATTTTAGAGAAGCAATAAGATCTGCTTTAACAAATATATTAATCCTCTCGGTTTACCGAGGGGATTTTTTTATGCATTAATTTCAGAAAGTTGTACTTTCAATTCAGCGATACGTTTCACTTTACCTGGCGCACGAAGGTTTTTGGCTGAATTGGTATAGTATTCATGATGATTCTCTAAATACTCAATCTGCGCTTCGATTCTCTTTTGAGGTGAGAAATTTTGGCCATAAAGGGCCATTTCGTCAAAGAGTTTAGCCGCCGTAACATGATAATCAGCACGGCCTAAATAATCTAAGTCGGCATCACACATTAGGGATTCCATATTATTAGTTGGAACAGCACCATGTTTTGTTGCTAATATTATTTGTTCCACAGTTTTTAAATCTTTGGTTTGATAACCAAATCTTGGTCCAAAAAAGTAGAGTAATTCTACACCCAATTCCTCATTGTCGTCATAACGAAACAAGAAACCGCAATCATGAAATAAGGCCGCCGTGCGTACTAAAAACAATTCATGTTCACTGATTTTTTCTAATTCACCATATTTAACTACTGCCTCTTCAACGATTTCGGTATGTTTATGTGAATGATACAGTAAATTCTCGCTCAGTTCAGCTTTTAATTTCGTCAAGATAAAACTGCGTAAACCCATGAAATCAGCCAAAGGTAAGCCGGCCGCTTTTCTTAATTCAATATTGGGGATACGCCCTTCGTCATATAAGGAATAGGTTGACTTAATTCCGTTAATGTAGAACATGTCAATTTCGCCTGAATTTTTTATGGTTATTTTCCCACGTGCACTCAAGTCAAAATAAGGCCTAATTGCATCTGCAAAATTTTCCGATATATTGATATTCCCGGGAGTTGAATTTTGTTCACAACGGGCAGCAATATTTACCGTTTCTCCCCAAACATCAAAACTAAATTTATGTTTACCAACAACGCCCGCCACTAAGTCTCCCATGTGAATGCCAATGCGAATTTCCCAAAATTCCTTTTGAAAAGCTTTTAACGTGTCCATATCATTAAGCATGAAATTTCTAATTTCATTTGCGGCTAAAGCCATTCTTAATTCAGGGTGTGGGTCTCTTTCAGTAACTCCACCGACAGCCATGTAAGCATCTCCAATGGTCTTGATTTTCTCTAACTTATATTTTATTATTATTTCGTCAAAAATGGTAAAATAAAAGTCCAATTTTTTAACTAATTCTTGGGGATCACTATTTTTGGTTAACTGCGTAAAGTTGACAAAATCTGTAAATAATACGGCACAATTTTGACGCTTTTTTGGACTAGATTTCCCGTAAAGTCTAAATTCCTTTAAAGTTTGAGAAGGTAAAATAGTTTCAAGTAATCGACTGACCCTTTTATGTTTAAAATACAATTTTTTATATACCGCCATTTTCGCTTTGACCAAATTCGGTAAAAATGGTTTGGGTAAATAATCCATTGCACCACTTTTGGTACCATCCACCGCGCTATAAAGCTTCTCTTGATTAACTGATGTCACAATAATTGTGGCATTTTTCAAATCCTTTTTACTGTGGATATGAATGAGTAGTTTTTCTGAATCAATATCAGGTAAATCTAAACTGCAGAAAATTAATGCAAATTGTTTCTCTTCTAATAGCGCAAAAGCCTCGGCGCTACTGGAACTAACAAAAATATTATGACCGGGACTTCTGAGTATGCCGAGAAGCGCAGAACGATCTTCCGCATTACTTTCTACTATTAAGATATTAATGATACGATCAAACATTTTCAGAGGTTAGTAAAGGTACATAAATTTCTTGGAAAGAAGAAGTGCCTTGTGTTGAGGTAGTTGGGCCCTTGTTTTGGTTAGTAACTTTCGTTTTTTATTGAGAATGAAAGTAGTATTACTAGATGATTTATTTAAGCCTGCAACATAAGGTTATTTAGTCATAACGCTTGCACTTACGATAGATTAAACAAGGAGTTTAAATCTCCCAAATAGCTGTTTTTTCTATCCAACCCGTATTTCCATTGACACCAATTTCCGTCCAATCGTCGTTTGAACGCAATAGGTCAACCTTTGTACCTTCGTGCAGTTTGAAACCTGACGCAGCAGTATCTGAAGGGGAGGAGCGTACTTCAACAAATTCTGTAATAATCACAGCTTTGTTACGGTCCGTAATATTGGATTGATTCAGATAAGCCAAAACAATCATTAATACAAGCAAGAATAGTGCACCAAAACTTAGCGTTAAACTTCGGTTTTTAATCTTTTGCTTTTTGGTTGTGAAAAAGAAATAGAGCGCAACAGCCAATATAAATGACATTAAAATGCTGAGGTAAGCCCAAAAATTAATCGAAAAACTGAATAAGTTAATTTTCAACCAAGTAACAATACCTGATTCAGAAGTATCTAATTCGTCGTACGTTTTTGTATTAGCAAACTTTAAATTGAACTGGGCATTTTCATTACTGGGGTCAATTTTAATTGCTTTTTCGTAAGCCCAAATCGCTTCGCCCAATTGCTCTAGTTTATAATATGTGTTCCCTAAATTATAATACAATTCGGTTGACATTTGTTCACTACTCACCACTTTTGAATATTCTGACAATGCCGTTTCATAATCAGAATTTGCATAAGCTTCGTTGCCACGCACAAAACTACTGTCCTGTGCAAATGTGCAAAGCAGTATAAAGGTTGAAAGTATGCTTAAAAGAACCTTCATATTATAGTTTTTTATCCAATTCAATTAATAAACCCTCAGTGTCTTTCACTGTTTGTACTATGTTATCATGCGCTATAGGCGCAAATTGACCCATTTCAATTGTGCTCCAAATTTTATTGAACTTTTCAAGGTTAATCACTTCAATATTTTCAGTGCTTAAACGTTCTGCTATTTTTCGTTGTGAAAGATCAGATAATCCCACATTGAATTTTTGCATAAAGAAATTATTAACTGTGGTTTGCAATCCTTTTAATGCCGCAGCATCATCTCCTTTATCCAAATTTTGGTGGACTTCTTTCAATGCCAATTGGGCATTTTTTACTGCTTTTTTCTGTTGAATTTGCAAAAGGTCTTCTTCAGAAACATTTTCTTTTTTTCGTTTAAAAAAGATGAAGAAAAACGATAAGAATAAGGGGGCTGAAACAAGACCGTAGTACGTCCAGGTGCCAAATACAAAATCGTCTTGTTCAAAAAAACCGTTCGACTCCTCCTCAATATATTGGATATCGGTATTTGTTAATGGTGTTTTAGGTGGATCTACAATTAAGCCTTCCCGTTTATCTACCTGAATAACGAAATCATCAACCTTAGCGGTTTTCATTTTTTTATTTTTCAAATCGAAATATTGAAAAGAATAACCAGATATAGTATAGTTGCCGTAATGCTTTGGTATAATCACGAAATTGTATTCTATTTCCCCTTTAAATCCAGATCCAGAAACACTTGTTTTATCTTCAATTTCAGGGTCATATTGATCAAACTCTTCCGGGATTTTTAAATCAATTGTCCCTAAATCTTGCATGTTTCCTTTCCCCTTAATCGTAATCTTAATGTCAATAGCATCTCCCATTAAAACATGATCATTACTAATTTCACTTTCAATAGAAAAGTCACCGACTAATCCATTAAAATCAGCTGAACTACTTCCGGGAATCGGCTTTACTTTGATCGATAATGTATTTGAATAAGTTTCTTTACGGAATTGACTAAAGAAGTCGCGGCGGAACAAAATAGAGACATAATAAGGTTCTAGTGAAACCTCTCCACTACGTTGTGCAAAACAAACCTCCTCGCGCAAAACAATGGTATGATAACGCACTCCATTAATCGATTCCATAACAGTCTGAAAGCTTGTACGGTCAGGTTTTAAATCTTGGCGGTAAATTCCTACAGCATCTCCTAAGTCAAGCGCTTCAAATTGATCAGGTCGTGCTTTTGAATAATATTTTAGAGTAACCGTAAATGGTTCGCCTTGGTATACGCTACTTTTATTTGAAGTTAAGCGCATATAGTAATCTTTGTCAACGGGTGATTCTTCACCTTTTTCCGCAACTGTAACTTCAATCGGATCAGATGCCTGATTGGCTCCGTCGCAGGTCATAGTAACACCAGAAATAATATAACTTCCTTCCTCTTTTGCACGCAGTTGATACGTCCACTTTAATTCTGTGATTTGTGTACGTTTCCCGTTTTCAATGATTGTTTGATTAGACTGCGATTGAAAAGGGCCGCCTACTACTTCTAATCCACCAAAATCGGGTTGTAAAACTTGACAATCAAAATTATTTACAAATATTTCAAAATCAAAACGCTCAAATGCCGCAACACGATTTGAACTAACAGTTGATTGCACCGTCTTTTGCCCGAATCCAATTTGGATCCAACAAATAAACAATATGAAAACACCAATTTTTTTCATTTTTTATTACCAATCAATTTTTCCAGAAGTGCCTGTTCCAACTACTTTTCCTTTATCTATTTCTTCTTGCACTTTTTTTTCTTTCCGACTTGCGGCTTCTAGTATTCGTTTAGCTTGTTCCTTTGATATAGGCTGATGTTTCGGATCACTATCTTTAGGATTTCCGTCTTCCCCTTGTTCGTCTTCATCACCATTTTGCTCGTCACTTTCGTCTCCTTCATCACCTTTATCTCCTTCATCACCTTTATCTCCTTCGTCGCCATTTTGCTCATCACCTTCGTCTCCTTTATCACCTTCGTCACCCTCATCTCCCTCATCACCCTCATCTCCCTCATCACCTTCATCTCCCTCGTCACCTTCATCACCTTCTTGGTCTTCATTCTTTTGCTGTTCTTCTTTTAACAACTGCGCATATGCTAGATTATAACGCGTCGCTTCGTCTCGCGGATTAATTTTTAAGGCTTCTTTATAAGCGTCAATGGCATCATCTAATTTTTGATTTAGAAAATGAGCGTTTCCTAAATTGTGATAGGCAAATGATTCGTCAATCTTTTCTGGCGCAATATCAACGATTTTTTGAAATTGTTCCACAGCTTTTTCATAATCTTCCATTCTAAAGTGGGCATTTCCCAAATTAAAGTTTGATTTGAAATTGAGTGGTGATTCGTCCACGGCTTTTTGATAATAATAAAGCGCATCTTCAAATTCAGCATTTTCATAAAAGATATTGCCTTTATACCAATTCTTCTTCAATTCGTTTTGCGTAAACCCGGTTAACGAAGTGCCTAGAAAAATCACTATGAATAAAATACGGATCATATTTCTTGTAGTTTATGAATGATTCCAGAGCGCCTTGCACTAAAGAAACTTTCTATGATTAAACACAATAAGCCCAATGCTAAAAACCATTGAAAATGATCTTTATAATCGGTGTATAATTTCGAGTCCATTTCGGTTTTGTCAATCGCACGAATTGATTCTAACAATCCAGCTAAATTAACATATGTTCCTTGTGCAGCTGTATATCCACCACCACCAGCTACAGCAACATCTTGTAACATTTGTTCATTCAAACGTGTGGTAACTGTATTTCCGTTCTCATCTTTTTTCATGCCAACGATTCGGCCATTCTTAAAATCCGGAATTGGAGTACCATTAGCTTGGCCCATCCCTACGGTGCTTACAATCACATTCTGCTCTCTTGCAGATTGGGCTGCGGCAATTGCGTTGCCCTCATGATCTTCACCGTCCGATAATACAATGATGGATTTATTAACGCCATTTTCAAAATCAAAAGATTCCATGCACTTTTCAATCGCTAAACCAATAGCAGTTCCTTGGTTGGTCATTAATTCTGGACGAACTGAATTGAGGAATATTTTTGCAGCACCATAATCCACCGTTAGTGGTAAATAGACAAAAGCATCACCTGCGAAAACAACCACGCCTACTTTGTCGCCATGTAAATTGTTAAACAATTGCTCAATGGCCATTTTTGATACCTTTAAACGATCTCGATTGGGATCCAAGTCCAAGGCGCGCATTGAATTTGAAATATCCAAGGCAATCATAATTTCAATTCCTTCCGACACAGCTTTAGTAGTGCCTTTTCCATATTGAGGATTGGCTAAGGCTATAATTAAAAAGGCCAATGCATTTCTGAAAAAGAAAAATTTCCAAAATGATTTTACTGAAGAAACGGGCTGTGTTAAATATTGTAATAAGCGTTGATCGGCCAAGTTCCCTAGTACTTTATTCTTCCAATTAATCAATAAAAAGAATCCACCAATGAATGCTGGGATTGCAAAAAGCCACCATAAAAATTGCGAATGCTCAAAACGAAATGCTTCAACTTGATCAATCAAGTAAAAGTACAGCCCGAAAAAAGCCATCCAAAAGATTACTTCCCAAATCAAGATGGAAAGGCTAATCGTTTTCAAATTATATTTATGTACTTGCTCTTCCATTTTTATGGAATACTTTTTAATAAGGTATTTGAAATTATTTTTGAGACAACAATAAAAATGAGTGCCCAAATTAAAATGGCGTAATATTTTTCTGGCGGATCAGTTTTAAATTCTAAAACGCGAACTTTTGATTTTTCAAGCGTATCAATTTCGTCATAAATCCCTTCCAATTCAGCTTGGTTTTTTGCTCTAAAATATTTGGTTCCTGTAATGTCTGCAATGTCTTGTAATAATTCTTCATCAATTTCTACTGGCATGTTTTGCATTTGCGTTCCAAAAAGAGTTTGTACGGGAAAAGGAGCCATACCTTCTTGACCAATCCCTACAGTATAAACGCGGATACCATATTCTTTTGCAATTTGCGCCGCAGTAATTGGGTCAACATCTCCCGAATTATTTACGCCATCTGTTAAAAGAATAATGACTTTACTTTTAGCGTCACTAGATTCTAACCGATTAATGGCCGTCACTAAACCAACACCAATTGCTGTCCCCTGAGCTACCATTCCAGTTTGAACATCCTCAAAAGCATTCAATAATAAGTTGTGATCCGTTGTCAGGGGTACTTTTGTGTACGCCTCTCCTTCGTATAATACAAGACCAATTCTATCAGTTGGGCGTTCTGCAATAAAATCCATTCCCACCTTTTTAGCCGCTTCCAAACGATTGGGTTTAAAATCTTCTGCTAGCATACTGCCAGAAACGTCCATGGCTAAAATAATATCAATTCCTTCAATATTTTTTTTCTTGTATTCTTCTATGTCACTATCGTCGTGTGGGCGTGCCAAAGCTAAAATAACAAGGCTTAGTCCAACTAAAAATACTAAAAAGTTAAAGTGCCGTATAAAGGCAATTAAGTTGAATGATTTTTTCTCAAATAAATCAAGCGTTGATAGATTAATGCGTTCAAAGCTTCCTGCTAAATTCTCTCTTCTTAAATACCAAATAATTAGCACAGGGATGACTAAATACAACCAAAACATGTACTTATACACGTATGTATAATCGAAAATTGCTATGTCAAATATATCAATTCCCACTGCTCGTATTTTCTTTTGTGCGTTTTACAAAATCAATTGATTTATTGAGGTATGCATACGCGTCATCATCACTCGGACTGAACTTGGCGAACTTCACCATATCAGCTTCGCGTAAAATTTTTCTTAAATAGACTTTATCTTCTTCGCTGATGGATGAGAATTTCAAATCACGAATGATTTCACGCGTTGTTTGTTCCATGGCGTGAATACTGAATCTATTCTCTAAATAGGTTCTTACCGTGTCCGTTAGTTCCGAATAGTATTCCTTTTTCTCAGGAGATTTCCAATCTTCTCGTTTCAATAATTTTTCTAAGGCATCCAAGGCAATTATATGTGCTGGGACGACTATCTCAATTATCTCTTCCTCTTCTTCCGGTTTTCTTCTTTTTATAAATCTCCAAATAAAGAAGGCGAGTAATAAAGCACCTATAATCGCTAACCAATACCAATTGACTTTTAACCAATCTTTACTACGTTCAGAAAAAGGGTAATCAACGGAATAAATAGGTTTAATATCTGCAATTCCTTTGCTTGTATCTACTTCAACTGTTTCAATTAATAATTGGGCTGTATTCGTATAATAAATAGAATCTTCCAACCGAATTTCTTGCTGTGGAATGGTATATCTCCCTCTTTCAAATGCCGTAATTAATAGTTGCTGCTCACGCAAATAAGTTGCACTTGCAGAATCTAATAGAAAATCACTATCAATCGTTTTGTCAACAATATCAATATCCTTTGTTAAGGCGTCATCAAATTCTGGCCAAATTATTAATGCTTCGCCCTTAGGGTTTTGATATTCAAAATATAGATGTAGTACCGTTTGTTCGCCAATTCTTAATTGAGTAGTATCCAATTGCATTGAGGCCCTTTGACCATATGCGCCAAGAGATAGAATAAAAAACAATATGTAGCTCAGATGCTTCATCCGCGTTTCTTGAACAAATTCATTAAAGGTTTGATATAGCCTTCATCTGTTAAAATCTCTGCAAAGTCAGTCTTTGATTTTCGAAATAGTTTGCGCAGTGTTTCATCTCGTTCATCTGCTTGTTGTTTATACTTTTGACGTGTTTTTTTAGAGGAAGTATTCACCCATTTAGTTTCGCCCGTTTCCAAATCTTTAAATTTAGCTAGGCCAATTTTCGGCAATTCATTTTCCGCCTTATCCAAAACTTTTAGTGCAACAACATCATGTTTTCTTGATGCAATTTTTAGCGCATCTTCAAAATCCTTATCCATAAAATCACTCAGCACAAAAGCAATACTCTTTCTTTTAATCATTTGCGTGAAATACTTCAACGCCATAGAGATATCCGTAGCCTTGCCCGTCGGTTCAAAATTGATGAGTTCTCGAATAATTCTGAGTATATGCGATTTACCTTTTTTTGGTGGAATGAATTTTTCAATTTTATCTGAAAACAAGACCAAGCCAATTTGATCATTATTCGAAACGGCAGAAAATGCCAAAACTGCACATAATTCGGTAATCGTTTCACGTTTCAATTGATTCCGTGTCCCAAACATTCCTGAAGCCGAAATATCTACTAACAACATAACGGTTAATTGACGCTCCTCTTCAAATACTTTGACAAAAGGCTCGTTAAAACGTGCCGTAACATTCCAATCAATCGTTCTTATTTCGTCACCAACCGCATACTCGCGTACCTCACTAAAAGCCATACCTCTTCCCTTAAACGCCGAGTGATATTCACCCGAGAAGATTTGATTGGATAAGTGTCTCGTCTTAATCTCAATCTTCCGTACCTTTTTTATGAGTTCCTTAGTTTCCAATTTAGTTTAGTGCTTAATATAAAGTTATTGCTGTTATGTTTTAGTTGTAATGCTGAGCTTGTCGAAGTTATTATGAGTTCCTTAGTTTCCAATTTTTAGTTGATGATGTTAGCCTTATATGTGTCTAACATCTAAAAGCAAAGCAATCTAAATTCTAACATCTAGATTATGGTACTTCAACAAAATCCATAATTTTTTTAACAATGTCAGATTGCGTAATATCTTCCGCTTCCGCTTCATATGTTAAACCAATTCTGTGGCGTAAAACATCCGGACAAACTGCGCGTACATCTTCAGGGATTACAAAGCCACGCTTATTTAAAAATGCATAAGCTTTGGCGGCTAGGGCCATGTTTATAGATGCACGTGGTGATGCTCCAAAACTAATTAAATGTTTCAAATCATCTAAGCCATATGCTTCTGGAGTTCGGGTGGCATACACCAAATCCACGATATATTTTTCTATTTTTTCGTCTAAATAAATTTCTTTAACCAGATCCTTTGCTTTTAAAATTTGGTCAATTGTCACCACAGCATTCGCTTGCGGAAAACCTTCTGGAGAAATGCTTTTACGAACTATTTCTTGTTCCTCAGCTTTACTTGGATAATCCAAATAAACTTTTAACATAAATCTATCGACTTGCGCCTCTGGTAAAGGGTATGTTCCTTCTTGCTCAACAGGGTTTTGTGTGGCCATTACTAAGAATGGTTTTGGCAAACTATGCGTAGTCTGACCTAAAGTAACCTGTCGTTCCTGCATAGCTTCTAACAGGGCGCTCTGCACCTTTGCAGGTGCCCGGTTAATCTCATCAGCCAAAATAAAGTTGGCGAAAACAGGTCCTTTTTTAACCGTAAATTCTTCCTTTTTTTGATTGTAGATCATAGTACCCACAATATCCGCTGGTAAAAGGTCTGGTGTAAATTGAACCCGATTAAAGTTTCCTCCAATGGTATCTGAAAGCGTCTTAATTGCTAAGGTTTTTGCTAAACCAGGAACACCTTCTAATAAAACATGTCCATTTGCCAAAAGACCAATCATTAAGCGATCGATCATATATTGTTGACCAATAATCACTTTGCTAATCTCAGCATTCATCTCATCTAAAAAACTGCTTTCTTGCTGAATTTTAGCATTAATTTCTTCGATTGTTTGCACTGAATTATTTTGATCCAATTCTTCCATAATATTCATTTACCATTCTAACTATGTAAAGTTACGTAGAGCGGGTAGGGATGGTCTTTAATGGGGTGTTAAAAAATGTTAAGGATTATTAACAACTCGGGTTTGGGAGTAACAATTGATTAAAAATCTTGTCGATAGGTAGTTTTTCAATCTAGCCCGTAAATTTCATAGTGTTCAAAAGCCATTTCAAAATAGGCTTCCCATGTCATGTTTTTGTCACTGAAACGTGACCGAATGGTGTTTAAATCAAATAAAATTTCGTGGATATATTGGGTGGTTTCAGATGAAGAAAGAAGTACGACTTCCTTCATTATTGATTCTTTCCCATATTTTTCATAAAGTACTGGAATCGCTATTGCATGGAGGTTAAGGTATTGGCTCGGTTCTAATTTACTATTGGCTATGAGCAGTTCCTCTGCTTTGTTCCAGCTGCTATTTCTGGCAAGAAGGTATGTTTTTATGATTTCTTTTGATTTCCATATTGCGCGTCCGGCACATATATCTCCTTTTTCATCACAATTTTTATCGAAATAGTGGAAAGCACTGTCAATTGCCACAAAATAATTTTGCACATTTTCTTCAGAGATTGTCGTAACAGTGTCAATTTGCGTATAAAGCCCCTCATAATAACGCGGTCCACTTATAGGTGTTTTATTATTTCCGTAAAATTGAGCTTCCCATGGATGCAAATATTTTAAAAAATTATAAGAGGTTAGCGTATCAAAATAGTCAACCTCAGAAATGGTATCAGTGTAAATTTTAATTCCATTGTTGATCCACATTTTATCATTGGCTAGTTTATTAATTGCTCGATTTTCCCGCGCGTTTGTTTCAGTTTGTTCATTGAGTTCAATTACCGTGGAATACTGTTTTTCTGTGACGGGTACTGAACAATTAACACAAATAATACTTAGGGATATAATGAATAACCGTAAAACCATAATCAAATTGAAAACCACTTGTAATAAAAAGATATTAGATCGCTTCGTTATTAGACTTTGTATTAAACCAACGTCCTTTCATCATGATAAAGATTGTCGAGAAGCCATGAAACTCTGTTAAACTGCATTGATAATTGTGCCTTGAAAATTCCTAAACAAATTTAACAATCCGCCAAGGCCACACGAATTGCTAATCCACCTTGCGAAGTTTCTTTATAATTGGTATGCATATCCTTCGCCGTTTCCCACATAGTATTCACAACATCATCCAAAGGAACTTTCACTTCTTTAGGATCAGTGTCTAATGCTAATTCGGCCGCATTAATTGCTTTAATCGCTCCCATGGCATTACGCTCAATACATGGTATTTGAACTAAACCGCCTATTGGATCACAGGTTAAACCTAAGTGATGTTCCATAGCAATTTCAGCTGCAATCATTACCTGTTCTGGACTTCCGCCTAGCAATTCTGTTAAAGCCGCAGCAGCCATTGCTGATGAGACTCCAATCTCTGCCTGACAACCGCCCATTGCAGCTGAAATTGTTGCGCCTTTTTTGAAAATGCTACCAATTTCTCCAGCAACTAACAAAAACTTCTTAATCTCTGCAAATCCAGCTTCATGATTTTCAATCACTAAATAATACATTAAAACGGATGGGATTACGCCTGCGCTTCCATTGGTTGGAGCTGTAACAACTCTTCCGAATGAAGCATTTACCTCATTAACAGCA
Organism: Crocinitomix sp.; assembly: GCA_047623705.1. Classification (GTDB taxonomy): domain Bacteria; phylum Bacteroidota; class Bacteroidia; order Flavobacteriales_D; family Crocinitomicaceae; genus Crocinitomix. The sequence continues at coordinate 64,909 of JBLHOW010000003.1, read as the reverse complement.
AGTGCAAAGCAGCTTACCCATTTTAAAATTTGTCTGAACTTAACCTCAGTGCTTCGTATTTCTGCAATCCACTCTTGTGGATTATTATATTTTGAATCTCCTATTAATTTGCTGTGCGAATCAAAAGCTCTTCGCTTCACATTTAATCCGCCGGGTAAACGCCCTTCTGTATGGCAACCCAAGTACATGCATTCCAACATGGTTTCCCAAATTCGGTGTAATTCAAAATCTATTTCTTCACTGCTTCTTAGTGTTTTTTCATTTTCCAATACAATGTCAGAAATTTCAAGACCAGTTTTTGCGCAATATTCGCCCAATTGAGTTGCTTTTTCAATCGGGTAGGGGTATGTTCCTGCGTTCACAATTTCCACCGCATGTTGATCATTCTTTTCTTGCACAACAAATCCACCGCCAATTGAATAGAAAATTTCTTGAGAAAGAATTTCGCCTGCGTGATAAGCTGTAAATTTCATTCCATTTGAATGAAAGGGTAAAAATTCGTTATTAAAATGAATGTCATCTAATATTTCAAATGCAATTCGTTTTTTATTGTCAAGTACCAAACGGCCGTCATTTCTAACCGCTTCAATTGTCGTTTCTATTTCGGTAATAGGCATACGTTCTGGATCTTTACCCGACAAACCAAGTACCAATGCCATATCTGTGGCGTGTCCCTTGCCAGTCATTGAAAGAGAACCGTATAAATCTATGCGAATTGCATCTGTAATTTCCAGCCAGTTGTTTTCGACAAGCGTATCCAACCATGATTCGGCTGCACGCCACGGCCCAAGGGTGTGTGAGCTGGAAGGTCCAACTCCAATTTTGAGCATGTCAAAAACACTAATGTATTCCATAATTCGACGTAAAATTTCGTGGGTAAATTTAAACTAAATTTAAGGAAGAAGATTCAATTTTTATCTAAAGCTTGAATTGATAATAATTGTGATGCCTCTACATTTCAAGGCAAAGAGAAAATCGGATGTAACAATTATTAGTTAAAGCGTTAACCAGATTGTAATAACAAGATTATGAGGACTGTTTTTGTCATGACTTTTTTCTTTTCATTTATGTTCCTTTTTGGTCAAGTGACGCAACCTGAAATGATAATAACTGCGTTGAATTTAACAGGGGATGTAAAAAGTGTCAATATCCAGACATTGGATTTGAAAAAATCGACCAAAAGAAAATGGCAGATTCGAAAATATGGAATTGATACAGTTATTACACGTTTTTATAGTTTTGATGAATCTGATCTTTTAAATGAGGTTTCTGATACTGTTTTACCAGAGCGAAATCAATATTATTTTCAAAATCTAAAAGCGCAGGATTATAAAATTAGGTTTGATTCTCTCAAGGGGTATGAAATTGCGGAAAGAATAGTCTTAGACACGAATGAATTTGAATTGCGCTATCGAACATTTAATGAACAGGGGTTATTGCTAAAGGATAGCTCAAGAATCAGAGGTTATTTCGAACCGCATTATTTTGAAGGACCTATTGTTTGGAAGTATCGCTATGACGTTTATGGGAACTTGAGAGTTTCTTGGTTTAAATCATCTTATGTTTTTGCATTAATAGGTTCAAGTTCTTATGCTTACGTTTATGATGCCCATGGAAATTGGATTGAAAAAAGAGAATATTCAGTTGGTCCAATTCGGTCTGGTGATATGGACTTTTATGTTAACCTTCGCAAGGAAAAGTTTCATACAATCACCTATCGGGAAATTGTTTACAATTAGATTCTTTTGTCTTTAGCTTCCCCACTAGGCTAGATTTTAACTACCATTTAATAAATAGCGCATGCAAAATTGACTTAAAAAGTTAATTTTACAAAAAATCGAACTGTGAAATACCTATACATAACCTTTTGTCTTTTAGTTTTAGCTGCCTGTGGTGGTGATTCAGATCAACCTAAAGATTTAACAGATGTCCTCGACCAAAAGGATGATACAACAGTTATTGCATTTGATTCATTAAAGTTTTTTAATGATCAAGTAATAGCGAATCCTGGAAATTCTGACTGGTTGTTTAAACGCGCAGTCTACGTTTTGGCAAAAGGTGATGTTGCCAAATCTAAGTCGGATTTAGAATTGGCAATTCAAGTTGATTCAACTAATATGGACGCCCGTTTACTGTATGGAAATCTTCAGTTATCCATGACGCATTTGGACACCAGTAAGTTTCATTATGAATATATTTTACAACGCGATAGTACCAATACGGGGGCTTTAATTGGCATGAGTAAATTATATGCATTACTCAATAATTCAGCCATGGCAGATATTTTTCTTAGTTCTGCAATAGCGGTTGATCCTTATTTGGCTGAGGCATATTTTATGCGTGGTATCGTTTACAGATCCGATTATTATGAAACCGCTCGTCAAGAGAGTTGGGACATTGCTGTTTCATCCTTTCAAACTTGTATAGAGCAAGATCCAGAATATTATTCGGCTTTTATAGAGATGGGTGTAATGTACGATCAGGCTGGTTCTGAGTTATCGCTCGAATATTATAATTCTGCTCTAGACATCTATCCAGAAAGCCAAGAAGCTTGGTATAACATAGGGATGTATCACCAAACACGTGGTAATGTTGATGAAGCCTTGGTTGCGTATACTACTATAAATAATTTAGATTCAACTTGGGCTGATCCTTATTATAATCAGGGTTATGTACATTTATTAATGACAAAGGAATTGGATAGTGCAATCTTTTACTTTACAAAAGCGACAGATTGTGATCCAAACTATTTTCAAGCCTACAATAATTTAGGGTTGGCTTATGAAACAAAAGGCGATTTCGATAACGCAAAAAAATCATATCAACGCGCAGTTGAAGCGAATCCTAATTTTCAATTGGCCAAAGATAATTTGGAAAGACTGCAGTAATGAGTTGGACTCAGAAATTGAGGAACCCATTCATTCAACAATATGCCATTGAAATTGTTTTTCCTTTGGCGGGATATTTCTTTTTTGATTGGGATATTTTAATCATTGGAGTTTATTATTTGGTCGATCATTTATGTTCACAAATCTTATTTTTTAGAAGGGCACATTGGGTCAATATTAAAGGACTTAAACCAGTTGGAATTCACCTATTGTTAATGACGGTTTTCGCTTTACTTCTATTTTTATTTGCTGAAGTAGTTGGGTTTAATTATTTAATAATGGAAACGCAAGAGATGACGCAGAAGGCAGTTTTTGAAGGTTTTTATAACTTCACTATTTCTGAATTATGGATTTTGTTCCCTTTAGTGCTTTTTGTCTATCATTTAAAAGATCAATTCACATTTTACGCACGACGACAGTATTTAAAATTGAACTTTAAGCGCTATGTTTTATGGGAGGGCGTAAATGCGCTAATTATACTGTTTTTATTTGCCCTCGGCGGTTTTATTTGGACGAAATATTCTATTCCCAATGCTGCAATTATTTTCATTTTTATTGGGCTTAAAATTGGCTTCGATTTAACGGTAAAACGATTTAGCTCTAAAAAAGCATTGAAAGGTGCATGAATTAACGTTTAGTTTAATTCACTTCAATCCTTCATCACAAATAAGCAATTTATTGGAAGAAAGTCCAAGACTTAAAACCGAAAACACAATTGTAGCTGTCGTTAAACGATAAAACCGAGCAGTTCGGCGATAAAATTTACGTTCATCATAAAACTATCGATAGTTTAGCACTTAAGACTGACGTCTTATCGATTAACAAATTATTATAAAACTGTTGCGTCCTATGTGGGAGCAGGACGTAACGAAAGAGCCCGTTAGTGCATAGCATTAACGGGCTCAATTTTTTATTATAAGAATCTGATTTAGTAAGCGCGCTCGCTACTTCCTTCGATATAATTTATGAAAGCTTTATTCACAACTTTATTACCACCTGGAGTAGGGTAGTCACCTGTAAAATACCAGTCACCTGTATGGTTTGGACAAGCAATGTGTAAATTTTCAATCGACTGATAAATAATTTTTACTGCCGCGTTGATACCAGGAGGTGTTAATAATTCAGCCACCTTATCCGAAATTGTTTGAGCCGTAAAGGGTCTGTAAATATTCTTTACGTAATTTTCAATTTGTTCTTTTTTAAGCTCTTCTTGCTCTTTACACTTTTTATACGTTTCAGTTATGATATGTTCTTGCCCTGTTTCTTTTAGTAAAGCAATGGCTGCAACAAAAGCAATAAAATCACCCATCTTTGCCATGTCAATACCATAACAATCAGGATAACGAATTTGTGGAGCACTTGAAACAACGACAATTCGCTTAGGATTTAAACGGTCCAAAATACGCAGAATACTCTTTTTTAAGGTCGTTCCACGGACGATAGAGTCATCAACGACTACTAAGTTGTCTTTATGCTCACGAACAGTTCCATAAGTAATATCGTAAACGTGTGCCACAAGATCATCTCGACCATCATCTTGAGAGATAAATGTTCTTAGTTTAGTATCTTTAATAGCTATTTTTTCAACACGGGTTCGTTTCGCTAAAATTTTCTTAAGCTCATCATCCGTAATATCGTTTCCTTTTTCTCGGATTAAATTAAATTTAATCTTGTTTTGGTATTTTTCTAATCCTTTTACTAGACCAAAAAATGAAGTTTCGGCAGTGTTAGGAATAAAAGAAAATACAGAATCATCCACTTCACCGTCAATCGCTTCAACAAGTTGTGGGACAATTAATTTCCCTAATTCTTTACGCTCATGGTAAATGTCCTTGTCTCCAGGTCTTGAAAAGTAAATACGCTCAAAAGAACATTGTTTTAATTCTCTTGGTTGGTTAATCATGTGTTCAGCAATGTCTCCGCCCTTTTTAATGATTAAAGCATGTCCAGGAGTCAATTCTTTTACTGAATCAATATCAACGTTAAATGCGGTTTGAATAACAGCTCTTTCAGATGTTACAACACAAACTTCATCATCTTCATACCAAAATGCTGGTCGAATTCCTGAAGGATCTCTTAAGACAAATGCGTCACCATGTCCCATTAATCCGCACATGGCATATCCACCATCCCACATTTCAGATGATTTTTGAAGGATATTTACAATATCCAACTCCTCACCAATTAATTTATAGACATCTCGGTTTGAATATCCGCGGGGTTTGAACGATTCGTATAGATTCGTATTCTCCTCATCTAAAAAATGCCCTATTTTTTCTAATACCGTTACAGTATCAGCCATTGCTTTAGGATGTTGTCCCAATTTCAGCAAACGGTTAAATAACTCATCATTATTAGTCAAGTTAAAATTACCAGCAACAATTAAACTTCTTGTTTGCCAATTATTTTGTCTTAAAAACGGATGACAACTTTCAATAGAGTTCCTACCAAAGGTACCATATCTTAAATGTCCTAAAAAAAGTTCACCCGTAAAACCAGCATTGGCTTTTAAGTAGTCAACATCTTTTAATAGTTCCGGATCCTGTTCTTCAATTTCCGTAAAACGTGCGTTTACTTTCTTGAAAATATCTTGAATCGGTTTTTGATCGATTGATCGAACTCTACTTATATAACGTTGTCCAGGTTCAACATCAAACTTAATGTTAGCCAAACCAGCGCCGTCTTGACCCCGATTGTGCTGCTTCTCCATAAGGAGATACATTTTATTTAATCCGTAAAAAGCTGTACCGTATTTTTTAAGGTAGAATTCTAGTGGTTTTTTTAACCTTAGTAAGGCAATTCCACACTCGTGTTTGATAGCGTCACTCATTAAGCGAAAAACTGAATTATTTAGAGTGCAAAAATAGGAAAGTCATTTGTATAAAGTGGTGTTTAAAGTTATAAATTAATATTTTTCAACAGATTCTTTGTTAATAAAATTAAACCTTGTACATTTGCAGCCCGATTTTGGGAGAATTGTTTTATAAATTAAAATTAGATTATTGTGGATACATTAAGCTACAGAACGATTTCAGGCAACAAAGAAACTGCTAACAAAAAGTGGTTATTAGTTGACGCTGAAGGGGCAACGCTAGGGAGATTAGCGAGTAAAGTAGCATTCCTTATTAGAGGGAAACATAAGCCTAATTTCACACCTCACGCTGATTGTGGAGATAACGTAATTGTTATCAACGCAGAAAAGATCACCATGACTGGAAACAAAATGGAGACGAAAAAGTATATTCGTCATACAGGTTATCCAGGTGGACAGAGAACTTTGACAGCGAGACAGATCATGGAGTCACATCCAGAAAGATTGATCGAAAAGGCCGTGAAGGGAATGTTACCTAAAAATAAATTAGGGAGTGCTTTGTACAGAAACTTGAAGGTTGTTGTCGGAAGTGAACATAATCACGACGCGCAGAAGCCGGAAGCGATTAAATTAGAGTCAATTAAATAAGAATATGAGTGTAGTTAACACATTGGGTAGAAGAAAAACAGCTGTAGCCAGAGTATATATTTCTGAGGGTACGGGTAAAGTTACCATTAACAAGAGAGACGTAGGCGACTATTTCAAAACTCCTGTTTTATTGGAAAAAATCAAGCAACCATTTGCTTTGACTGATACTGTCGATAAATACGACGTAGTAGCAAACATTGATGGTGGTGGAGTAAATGGTCAAGCGGAAGCGCTTCGATTAGGTATCTCACGTGCGTTGGTTGAAATTTCAGAGGATAACAAGCCTTTATTGAAAGCAGAAGGATTAATGACTAGAGATTCTAGAATGGTTGAACGTAAAAAACCAGGACAGAAAAAAGCGAGAAAGAAATTTCAATTCTCGAAACGTTAATCTGTTTCTCCAATTTATTGGGGAGCTACCAACAAAGACGGCCTTTCATATGGAGGGTCGCGATTTAGTATCTAAATTATTGAGATTACTTTGTACTGAGTTTATCTAAGTGCAGTTGTACTACTCAATAATTGCTTTGTAATGAAGTTTTCATTTTACGCCGAGTTAATCGAAGCGTTGTGGAATAGAATAAAAAGTAAAAAGAAAGTAAACAAAATTTTAAAAAGCAAAAAAATGGCTAGAGCAACATTTGAAGAATTGTTAGAAGCTGGTGTTCATTTCGGACACTTAAAAAGAAAATGGAATCCTTATATGGCTCCATACATCTTTACTGAGAAAAAAGGTATCCACATCATAGATTTAAACAAAACGATTGCACACTTGGATCAAGCTTGTGCAGCGTTAAAACAAATCGCTAAATCAGGAAAGAAAATTCTTTTTGTAGCTACAAAAAAACAAGCTAAGGATATTCTAGAAATGCACATCAAACCAACTAAAATGCCATACGTGGTTGAAAGATGGTCTGGTGGAATGTTAACGAACTTCGGAACAATCAGAAAAGCAATCCGTAAAATGTCATCTATTGACAAAATGGGTGAAGATGGAACAATGAAAACACTTTCTAAAAGAGAGCGTTTACAATTGTCTCGTACAAGAGCTAAACTTGACAAAAACTACGGCACTATTGCAGATATGACAAGAGTACCTGCGGCTGTTTTTGTAATTGATGTTTTAAAAGAACACATTGCTGTTAAAGAAGCAAACAAGTTGAATATCCCAACTTTTGCAATGGTTGATACAAACTCAGATCCACGTGATATTGATTTTATCATCCCTTCGAATGATGATGCAACTAAATCTATCGATACTATTTTATCGAAAGTTTCTGCTGCAATTATGGAAGGTTTAGAAGAAAGAAAAATTTCTAGAGATAAAGCAAAAGCAAGTAAAGAAGCTGCTGCAGCTGCAAAAGAAGCATCTGATGCAAAAGCTGAGAGTGATGCAAAAGCTGCGAAAGCTGCAAAAGTTGAGGCTGCAAAGGCTGAAGCTGCATCTGCAACTACTGAAGAAAAGAAATAAGATTAAAAACTCCGATTTTAAGTCGGGAAAAAAGAATATAAAATGAAAATTACAGCTTCACTCGTAAATGAGCTAAGAAAAAAAACTGGTGCAGGAATGATGGACTGCAAGAACGCATTGGTTGAAGCAGAAGGAGATATAGCCGCTGCTATCTTAGTACTAAGAAAAAAAGGACAACGTGTTGCAGAAAAAAGAGCAGATCGTGATTCAAACGAAGGTGCCGCAGTAACTAAAATCAATGATAACAATACAGTAGGTGTTGCTATCGTTTTAGGTTGCGAAACTGATTTTGTAGGTAAAAACGAAGGATTCTTGGCATTGGCTGACGAATTTTCTGCAATTGCAATTAAGTGTGGTAGCAAAGATGAATTCTTAAGTGCCGATTTTGATGGAATGACTGTTGCTGAAAAATTAGTTGAGCAAACAGGAGTTATTGGAGAGAAATTAGAAATTACAGCTTTCGAAAAAATAGAAGCACCATTTGTTGGAACTTATGTTCACGATAATAAGATTGCTGCTATTGTTGGTTTGTCAGAAAAAGTTGACAAAGCACAAGAGGTTGGTAAAGATGTTTCTATGCAAGTAGCTTCAATGGGAGCAACTCAATTATCTTACAAAGAGTTCACATCTGATTTTGTAGCTTCTGAAACGGAGGCAAGAATTGCAGTGATCGAAAAAGAGAACATTGAATTGGGACGTTTAGGTAAAACACTTAAAAACGTACCAAAATATATTTCAATGGCGCAATTGTCTGCAGATATTTTGGCGGAAGCTGAAACTGAAGCAAAAGAGCAATTAGCTGCTGAAGGTAAACCAGAGAAAATCTGGGATAGAATTTTACCAGGTAAAATGGAACGATTCATTTCTGATAACACTACTTTGGATCAAGAGAAATGTCTTTTAGATCAAAAATTTATCAAAGATGAAAAGATAAGCGTTGCAGATTATGTTACTTCTAACGGAGACGGAGCAGAGGTGACAGGTTTCAAACGTGTTTCACTAGGTTAAAAAAAAATAATTTAAATCCTGACTTTTTTAGTCAGGATTTTTTTTGCCTAAAATTTAAATACTGATAGACAAAGGATTACAAATTAAATAAACGCAGCAGATGATGAAATACAAACGGGTACTTTTAAAATTAAGCGGTGAAGCCTTGATGGGTGATAAGCAATTTGGCATTGACAATAATCGATTGGATGTTTATGCAGCGCAAATTAAAGATCTGCATGATGCGAAAGTTGAAATTGCAATTGTTGTAGGTGGTGGTAATATTTTTCGAGGTGTTCAAGCAGAAGCTGGCGGAATGGATAGAACCCAAGGGGATTATATGGGAATGTTGGCAACCATGATTAATAGCATGGCCCTACAAGCAGCATTGGAAAAACTGGGAATCTATACGCGCCTACAGTCTGCAATTGAAATGAAAGAAATTGCGGAGCCTTATATTAAGAGAAGAGCAGTGCGGCATTTGGAAAAAGGACGTGTAGTTATTTTCGGAGCCGGAACAGGTAATCCATACTTCACAACAGATTCAGCAGCTGCCTTGCGCGCTATTGAAATGGGAGTGGATGTTATCCTAAAAGGAACACGCGTGGATGGAATTTATACCTCTGATCCAGAAAAAAATCCAGATGCAGAAAAATTCGGTTCCTTAACCTTTGATGATGCATATAATAAAGGGCTGAATGTCATGGATATGACAGCATTTACATTGTGTAAAGAAAATGATGTGCCGATTATTGTTTTTGATATGAATACAGTTGGAAACTTAATGAAAGTTGTATCAGGAGAAAAAATTGGTACTTTAGTGACTGTTTAATTAATTCAAATTATGGAAGAAGAAATTGATATGCTTCTGGAAGAAGCGAAAGACAGTAATACTGGAACGGTTGATCATTTAATGAGTAACCTTGAAAAGATTCGAGCGGGTAAAGCAACTCCATCAATGCTTGATAGTGTAAAAGTTGAAGCTTACGGCGCAACTTCTCCACTAAATCAAGTTGCAAACGTAAATACGTTAGATGCAAGAACAATTACCGTTCAACCTTGGGATAAATCAAATTTAGACGCTATCGCGACTGGAATTATCAATGCAAACTTAGGACTGAATCCACAAAGTAATGGAGAAAGTATTTTGATTAATGTGCCTGCGCTAACGGAAGAGCGCAGACGTGAATTTGTGAAGAAATCGAAAAGTGAAGGGGAAGCAGCTAAGGTAAGTGTGCGTAATAATAGAAAAGAAGCAAATGATTATTTAAAGAAATTGAAGGACGAAGGATTGTCTGAAGATCGTTTGAAAAACTTAGAGACTGTTGTACAGGAAATGACAAATGAAACGATTACTAGAATTGATGCGCTTATTGTAAGAAAAGAAGCGGATATCATGACGATCTAACATTTTAAATAATATCACATTTTTAAAATCCTCAACTTTCGTTGGGGATTTTTTATGCAATAGATTTCCGTAGAACAATTTTAGTTATTCTCTAATCACTAATGAGGAAAGTATCGGGCATAAAAAAACCTGAAAAGAGCTTACTGATAGTCTTGGTAGCATATCTCTTTTCAGGTTACCGTGCAAGGAAATTAAAACCAGAAGCAAAATTAATTGCTTTCTGTATGTATAGACGTGTAAATGTTTGGGATGGTTGTGCTAAAATCAATCTTTTATTTCGAATTTATATCCCACTCCTCGTAAACTCTTGAAAAAGATTGGGTTACTCGGGTTTGGTTCGAAATATTTTCTGAAATTTAATATGTAATTATCGATTGTGCGACTAGTTGGGAACTTATCTTTGCCCCAAATTTCATCCAATATTTCATTTCTAGAAATGACTTCATTCTTTTTTGAAATTAACAAACGCAATAAAGCCAATTCCCTTTTCGAAAGAGTCAAGGTTTTTTCTTTGACTTGAACTTCGTAAGTTTTAAAGTTGATATGGTTATCACCAAAACTGAAATTCGTAATTTCAATTGTTGCTTTAGGTCTATTAATTAAAATTACAATTCGTAAAAGCAACTCTTCTAAATTGAATGGTTTTACCAAATAATCGTCCGCACCCATCTTTAATCCAGTAATGCGATCCAAAGAAGTTCCTTTTGCAGAAATGAATAAAATGGGAGTTAAGCTAATTTTACGAATTTCCTTACAAACATCAAATCCGTTAATTTCAGGTATCATCACATCTAAGATGACCAAGTCATAACTAGCATTGAATTTCTCCAATGCCTCGGCTCCATTAAGCGCAACATCAACATGGTAGTTTTCCATTTCCAAATTGAGTGTGAGTACATTCACTAAGCTCTCTTCGTCTTCAACTAGAAGAATTCGTTTCATTTTTGTTTGATAAAGTAATAGACTATGTAAAAGTAGTAAATTTAGCCCTTAAGAATTGGTTCGGTTCAGTTTTTGATTGATAAACTTACAATATGAAGACAGTATTCATTAGTCTTGGCAGTAACCTTGGCAATAGAATTGAAAATATAGAAAAGGCATACGCTGCAATTGAAACTACGATTGGTACAATTGAAGTCAGGTCCAGCTTCTATAAAACTCCGCCTTGGGGATTTCAATCAAATGAGGCATTCGTCAACTCGCTTATCCGCATTTCAACAGAATTAGAATTAGAGGCATTGCTTACACATTTAAAAAAAATTGAGCAAGATATAGGTCGTAAAATAAATGATCCAAAAATTGGTTACCAGGACCGCCTTATCGATTTGGACATTATCGACTATGCTGGTGTTGTTTTTTCGAACGATTTAATAACAGTTCCACACGAGCGTTTACATTTAAGAAATTTTGTGGTATTTCCACTGCAGGAAATCGCACCAAATTGGGTCCACCCTAAACTGAAAATTGCCGTTGAAACACTCAAAAAACCTATGATAAATGATCCTTCTATCGATAAGATTGAGCGTTTAAACGATTGAAACCAGCAATTATCTTGAATAAGCACAATAAGTTTTTCCTAGGTCAAAAAAAATCCTTATTATTGCACTGTTTTTAGGTAATTTAAAGTAAATACTAAGATATTAAAATCAGATAGAATGAAAAAGCAAAGTTATAGAGGATTAGCTGCAATTGTTGTAGCTACAGCTATGCTAACAGGTTGTAAACTAATTGGCGACGTTGAGTATACAGTGCAACAAGACCCAGTAGAAATGCACGGCGATAGCGTTAGAGTAAGCGTTTCTGTTAAATTTCCAGAAAAGGGACTACACAAAAAGGCGTCTGCTGAAATCACACCAAAATTGGGTGGTAAAGCTTTCAAAACAATCACAGTTCAAGGTGAAAAAGCAACTGGAAACGGACAAACTATTGCATACAAACCAGGTGCAACTGTAAGCTATTCAGATGTAATTCCTTATTCTCCAGATTTAGAGAATGCTGATTTAACGATTACTGGAAAAGTAAGTAAAGGAAAAAAAGAACAAGATTTTGAGCCTGTAAAAATTGCTGATGGTACTATCATCACTTCTTTATTAGTTCAAAATGATGATAAAGCGTTAATTGGTGTAGACAACTTTGTTAGAACAACAGAGGAAAACTACAATGCGCAATACAACTTCAATAAAGGTAAATCAAATGTTACTTCTAAAGAGGCAAAAGATCAAGACATTAAAGATCTTCAAGAATGGTTAACTGCAGCGCAGTCTAACCCGAAAATTGCTCCAAAGAAGATGAACTTGATCGCTTATGCTTCACCAGAAGGTGAAACTGCGGACAATGATCAATTAGCAAGAGATAGAGCTACATCTGGACAAGAAGCAGTTATCAAAATTGTAACTGCATCAGGTTTCGAAACAACTCCTGGATTCTACAACATTGACCCTAAAGGGGAAGATTGGGCTGGATTTGAAGCTGCTGTTAGAGCATCTGAGATGGAAGATAAGAACTTAATCATCCGTGTTTTAGAAATGACTCCTGACAAGAACAAAAGAGAACAAGAGATCATCAACATGGCCAAAACTTATAAAGATTTGGAAAAAGAGATCTTACCATCTTTAAGAAGAACTCAATTGAATGTTGTTTATGATAAAATTGGTTGGTCTGATGAAGAGTTGAAAAACTTATCTAAAACTAAAGCTGATACATTAACAGTTGAAGAACTTTTATTCGCAGGAACTTTATATGAAGATTTAAGCGAGAAAATGAGAGTTTACAAATTAGCTGCTGCTAACTATCCAAAAGATTGGAGAGGTCATAACAATGTAGGATCTGTTTACTACATGCAAAATGATTTAACAAATGCAGAAGCTAACTTCCAAAAAGCAAATGATTTAAATGAGAACCCAGTTACATTAAATAACTTAGGAATCATTGCAAGAATCAACGGCGACAGAGATAAAGCTACTGAATTATTAACATCTGCTATCGGTGCAGGTTCTGAGGTTAAATATAACTTAGGAATCATTGACATCCAAAATGGAAACTACGCAGAAGCTATTGGAAACTTTGGTGGAGAAAATACATTCAACAAAGCATTAGCGCAAGTATTAAATGGAGACAACAGTGCTGCACTTTCTACTTTAGATGCTTCTATTGATGCTGAATCAGCAATTGGATATTACTTAAAAGCAATTATCGGATCAAGACAAGATAACTTGGACTTAGTTGTAAATAACCTTAAAAGTGCAATTGCTAAAGACGCAGGTTTTAAAGGCAAAGCTGCTAAGGATAGAGAATTTATTAAATTCTTCGAAAACGCTTCATTCAAGAATGTAGTGAACTAATTCGAATCCAATAAAATTTTTAAAGCGCCCCGTTCTTAATTGAGCGGGGCGTTTTTTTTATTATTTAGACAACTATTTTATAGTTTCAAATGTACTCTAGCTATATATGAAATAGTTCAATCCAAAAAAAATAATGAAATGAAAACTTTAACACTATTCTTATTATCAATTACAGCAGCCTTTTCTCTAAGGGCTCAACTATTTAATGAACACCCAATAGATCAAGGCATTCGAATGCCTGTAGCAAACGTAGCGTCAGATGTTGATGGAGATGGCGATCTAGACATTGTTATCGCCTCACAGGATGATAATAAAATTGGTTGGTATGAAAACATTGGCGACAATGAATTCTTGCGTGAAAAACCGATTACCCTTCAAGCAAACGGTATTACCTCAATTTTTCTTACTGATTTAAACGGAGATGCCTCGCAAGATGTTTTAGCAGCAAACAGTTCAGACAACAGCGTTGTTTGGTTTGAAAATGACGGCGCTGGCAATTTCGAGACTCCAATTTTAATTACAGATTTAGTTTTAAATGTGCAGGCTGTTTGGGCAGCCGATTTGGATGATGATGGCGATATGGATGTTTTGACCGCTTCAAAAGATGACGATAAAATTGCCTGGTTCGAAAATTTGGGAGGTGGTGTTTTCGGAAGCGAAAGCATTCTTTCAACAAGTTCAGAAGGAGCAAAGGCTGTATCTACCGGTGATTTTAACGGTGACGGTGATTTAGATATTATGGCAACTTCAGTGGACGACGGTAAAATTGTCTGGTTTGAGAATTTGGGCGGAGCTACATTTTCAAGCGAAAATATAATTACTGATTTGGCTGATGGTGTTTCATCAGCAATGATTGTAGATGTTGACGAAGATGGAGATTTAGATGTTGTCAATTCTTCTATGACGCTGAATGAAGTTGCTTGGTATGAAAATACAGGAGGTGGAGTTTTCGCAGCTAAAGAAGTTATAGCTACTAATGCGATTGGGATTAGAGCCGTTGCCCTTGGAGATGTAAATGTAGATGGAGAGATAGATATTATCTACGGAACTGATTATGCCATTCATTGGTCAGAACATAGTGGCGGCGGAACTTATTTAAGTGCTGTAGAACTTTTTAATGTAACCGCAATAGCGCATGAAACACAATGCATGACAATTGCGGATGTTAATGCTGATGGGACAGATGATATCATTTTGGGTATTAATGATTACTGGGGTTTAGAAAGCTATTATTATTCTTTTAGAGATGCTACACTCATTTACTCTAACGAAGGCGGTGTATTTTCGGATCATAAGGTCGCTCCTACGAGTTTTCGTATTGAAGACATGTCCGTTGCGGATCTGAATGAAGATGGAATTTTGGACATAGTAACAGCTTCATGGAGGGGGGATGATGCTATCATTTATTATCCTGGTCTTGGTGATGATGAATACGCAGAACCAATTCTGTTATCAAATGAAGAAGAGCACGGAACGAATGTGTTTACTGGAGATTTAGATGGAGATGGTGATCTTGACGTTATATATGCAGATGGTTTCTACCCAACAGTTTACATAGCTTGGTGCGAAAATTTAGGATTAGGAGTTTTTGCCGAAAGAGAAATAATTAGTGATGACACCTATACACAAGCATTAGAATTGCATGATTTGGATGGTGATGGAGATTTAGACATGGTCTATATAAATTCATCTGGAACTGAAACATTATGGATAGAAAATTTGGGTGGGGGCACATTCAGTTCGCCAGTTGAATTAATTATTGAATCGACCGTTAGATCTATGACTTTTTATGATATGGATGTTGACGGTGACATGGATATTTTGACAGCTTATTATGCCGGTAATATCGCATGGATAGAGAATGTTGGTGATGGAGTTTTTGGAGATGAACATTTAATTACGGATGTTGAACCTGATGCTTACGGACCAATTCAATTAATCATGAGGGATATGGATGATGATGGCGATCATGATCTAATTACAAACAGCCGTTTTCTTAAAACAATTAGGTATTATGAGAATATTGACGGGACTTATGAAGAAGGTTTAACTATAATTAATTCAGTTGATACAGTTAATCAAATTGGCGTAGAGGATTTTGATTTGGATGGAGATTTTGATATTGTAACACTAGATGTTTACGGAGGGGTTAAAACATTTGAAAATACAGGTGATATGGAATTTGCAGCTCCATTTTTAGAATACGATTATCCCTTTAGCTCATCAGAAAACTATCTTGAAATTATTGATGCTGATGCTGACGGTGATTTAGATTTTTTTAATTGTTCTAAAGAATTTACGAATCTTTCTTATTTTGAAAACTTATCAAATACCGAGCAACAAGCTGCGGGTAAAGTATATTTTGATGACAACATGAATGGCGTAATGGATGGTGCTGAATATGGCTTATCAACTATTCAGGTTCTCACTAGCCCATTTGCTGGTTTCAGTTTTACTGATGGTGTGGGTGATTACAGAATAGATTTGACAGATGTGGAAGATGGAACCTATACTTTTTTTCCAACTGGTATTCCTTATTGGGAAATTACATCTGACCCTGAGGCTCATGAAGTAATTCTAGATGATTTGTTTGTATTGGAAGATGATCTAAATTTTGGAATCCATCCCGGAGAAATTGTGCGTGAATTGGCTCCTGAATTAACTTCTACTCATGTAAGATGCTATGATGAAAATGTTTATTGGATTACCTTTCAAAACACAGGGACAACAATTGCTGAGGGGCAAATTCATCTTGAGTTGCACGAATCAGTAACTTTTGTAAGTGCTGAACTTACGCCAGATTTAATTGATGGAGATAATATTTATTGGTCTTATGCCGACTTAGGATATTTTGAAACTTTTGCTATCCCTGTAATTGTTGATATGCCTGGTTATGAATATGTAGATGTGCCATTAGAAAGTTTTTTAACAGTCACAATTGATACTTTAGGAGATGAGTTATTCATAGCAACAACCTCTTTATTGCATGAGTTTGGTTGCGCTTGGGATCCAAATGATAAAACTGCGATTCCAGCTGGTGAAGGTGATTTAGGTTATATTTCTCATGAAACAGAGTGGATTGAATATAAAATTCGTTTCCAAAATACAGGAACGGATACCGCTACTAATGTTGTGATTGAAGATCAATTGGATGAGAATTTGAATTGGCTTACTTTAACACCATTAGCAAATAGTCATGATATGGAAGTGAGCGTCAATACAGATGGGTTGATCTCATTTGAATTCGAGAATATCATGTTGCCAGATAGTAATGTAAATGTATTGGCGAGTCAAGGTTTTGTTAAATACAAAATTGCATTAAATCTAGGTTTGCCAGTTGGTACAAGTATCTATAATTCTGCGGACATATATTTTGATTTCAATCCAGCGGTTATCACAAATACAAAAGTGCACACATTAGTGGACAATCTTAGCTTAGAGGATCAAGTAGGTTCAACAGATCAAATTTCGGTTTATCCAAACCCTGCTAGCGAATTTGTAACCGTTTATTTTGGGTCAGAAGATGCTGGAGATTATGAAATAAAAATATACAATATTTTAGGCAAACTGGTTTATTTGGATGAAAATTTAGATGCAATTTCCACACAGATTAATACCACTCAATTAAACAAAGGAATGTATATTTTAGTTGTCACGTCAATTGACGACGGTTCACAACTATATAATACTAAATTGATTATAAAATAAAAACCAATAAAACTTTTAAATACCCTGTCCGCTTAAGTGGACAGGGTATTTTGTTTTTATACCCAACCGTTTTATATATAGTTACGTAGTTATAGATAACCAACCTGTTTGCAAACCGCAAATTTGCGAACACTATATGTAATCTATGAAAAAGCTTCTACTAGCTTTTATTGTACTATGTGCAATAAACACTGATGCCCAGGTCGGGTCAAATCAATACCTTTCTCAATCAATTTTATTTCCGACCGATCTGTATTCTAACAAACCAATTTCGTCTAGAGCTTACCAATTATTCAAAACAGATTTTGAGTCAGGATTGCATATACTTGCGATACAAGACATAGCAACGAACGAATATATTTTCAATAAGAAGATAAGAATAGAATAGCCTCAAAACTTTACCCTATGATTCAATAAAGCCGGCTATTTTAAACCTTTAGGTTGGCTTTATTGGTCATTTGTAAATCTTAATAGTTAAAACAATTTATCAACCCATGAAAAATCTACTACTCTTAACCTTAACCTTGTTCATCTCTACTTATGGGCATGCTCAATTTAGTCCTTTTAATGATGTCACAGCAGGAGAGATTTATAACCCATATGAGTTAATCCCAATTGATTTTGACATGGACGGTGACATGGACATTGTTGGTCGAACATGGGATTATCTTTTTTGGCAAGAAAATTTGGGGTTAGGAGAAATGTCAGCATCTGTAATCATTTTCATTGAGTTAGAAACACAAGATTTTGCCATTGCGGATTTTGATTCTGATGGTGATAACGACATTGTAGTGAGCAATAACGGATGGCTTACACGATTACTATTAAATGATGGTGAAGAGGAATTTGAGGAGACTGACCTTCCTGAAATTATGGGTATTACTCTGTTTAAAATAGTTGATTTTGATGGTGATGGAAATTTAGATATCGTAGGAACGAAATTCAGCGAAATAGTTTGGTTGGAAGGAGATGGAACAGGTGCAATAATTGCCGAGCATGAATTGGAGACGGATGTAATAGGTTATATAGATTTTATTTTATCTGACATTGATGTGGATGGAGATTATGACATTTTGTGGTGTAGTAATTTTGAAGAGGGGGCAGTATATATAATTGAGAATTTGGGCGGTGGAGTATTTGGAGATCGTGTTCTAATTGACGAAGGCATGACAAATCCAAGTTCAGTTTATACCACAGACGTTGATGGTGATGGTGATCTAGATATTTTATATGGATCTTGGGCTTATGATGACGGTGGTTTTGTGTATTGGAATGAAAATATGGGTGGTGGTATTTTTGGTGCTTCCACATTAATCAGTGATGATCATGTCGGCGAAATTAATATTACTGCTGGTGATATTGATTTAGATGGAGACTATGACATTGTTGTTTCATCATTTGAAGACAATAAAGTTGTATGGTATGAAAATACTGGTGATGCTAGTTTTGAGGCTGCAGATATAATGGCTGTGGATATTTTTGATGCAAGGGATGTTGAATTGGCCGATTTTGATAATGACGGTGATTTGGATGTGTATGCTGTGGGGAATTTTTTAGAAAAAATCGGCTGGTTTGAGAATACAACGCTAGCACCAACCTATGCTGAAGGGTTTGTCTATTATGATGAGAACGAAAATGGTGTTATGGATATTGATGAAGTCGGTCTTGCATCTAATATGATGTTATCTGATCCAGATGCTACAGCGGCTATGACATATGCAGATGGATCTTATGCAGTAAGTTTTATTGGATTGCCTGATGGGGTTTATGAAATTTACCCTATTCTAGATTATTGGGAAATTACTTCACCGTATGAATCTTATGAAGTTTTAGTTTCTGATGATTTTGTTATTTTGGACACCTTAGATTTCGGATTAATTCCAGATGAAATTGTTAATGAAATAGGAACAGACATAACGGGAAGTGATGATATTAGATGTTCGAGTCTTGCTCGGTTTTGGTTGAGTGTAAATAATATGGGAACAACTTTTCCATCTGGGGTTATGTGTTTAGAACTAGATGATAGTTTAAATTATTTCAGCGCAGAGATAGTTCCAGATTCAATTGTAGGCCAAAATATATATTGGTCGTATGATGAATTGTTCTATTTTGATGTAGAAACTTTTTCTGTAATTGTTAGCACACCAGATGGTGCAGATGATACGGTAAATTCTATTCTTACTTCGACAATTTTAGAATTTGATGAAGTTGTATTTACAGCCATTGACAGTATTACGCAAATTGTAACTTGTGCTTATGATCCAAATGATAAAACTCCAGATCCTATGGGTGAAGGTTCCGAAGGTAATATTCCAGCAAGTACAGAATGGATCGAATACACCATTTGCTTCCAAAATACAGGAACAGATTATGCTGAGGATGTCCTTATCCGCGATCAATTAGACGAGAACCTCATTTGGACAAGTATCCAACCGCTTTATAGCAGTCATGATATGGAATTTGAATTTGATCCATCTGGTGAAGTGGCATTTGTTTTTAATGATATAATCCTGCCAGATAGTACGACAAATGAAATTGAAAGCCATGGTTTTGTGAAGTATCGCATTAAATTAAAACCTGATTTAGCGATTGGAACAACAATTGAAAATACGGCCCACATCTATTTTGATTATAACCCTGCCGTAATTACAAATACAGCCTTAAACACCATTGCAGAATTTACAGATGTGAGCATTCCGCTATTGGATAATATTGTGAACGTAAATGTCTATCCTAACCCCGCAGACGATTTTGTTTATGTCACTATGGTTTCTGAAAAGGAATTGAGTTATACAATTCGTATGTATAACCTTGTTGGGCAATTGGTTTATCAGCAAGAGAAAATGACTTCAGGCCAAACTCAAATTAATACAAGTCAATTTGATCAAGGACTCTATTTGTTAGAAATAGAAGCTATAGAAGACGGTAGTAAATTGTACACTACAAAATTGATTATTGAATAATAGTTGTATTTCAAGTTGCACATTATAGCGCCCTGTTCTTAATTGAGTAGCGTGTTTTTGGTTTTATTGGGAGATTTCCCAACCATTATATAAATGTCTCCGTTATAGATTTTGTAAGCCCAATTTGATCCAACCTAGTTAAATGCGACTTTGATAAGTAAATAAATCGTAGTAACGGCCTTCTTTTTCAATCAAAGAATCGTGTGTTCCTTGCTCAGCTATAACTCCTTTTTCAATCACTAAAATTTGATCCGCTTTACGAATGGTTGTCAACCTGTGTGCTATTACAAATGTCGTTCTTCCTTTCATCAATATCGCCAAACTTTTTTGAATAAATGCTTCACTTTCATTGTCTAAATTCGAAGTAGCTTCATCCAAGATTATGATCTTAGGATCGGCTAATACAGCACGTGCAATGGCAATTCGTTGGCGTTGGCCACCTGATAGTTTTACACCTCGTTCACCAATCACTGTATCTAAACCATTTTCAAAACCATCTGTAAATTCATCAATATAGGCCGTTTTAACCGCTTCCAATAGTTTTTCTTCAGTTGCATCTGGGCGCGGAAAGAGAATGTTTTCACGGATTGTTCCTTCAAACAAAAAGTCGTCTTGTAAAACTACGCCTAAGTGACTTCTATAACTGCCAAGATCTACTTTCGATAAATCGTGTCCATCTACTAATACGCGGCCAGAATCTGGCGCCATAAAACTAGAAGCCAATCCCGCAATTGTCGATTTTCCTGAGCCAGATGAGCCTACTAATGCCGTTACAGAACCTAGTGGAGCATTGAAACTGATATTATGAACTACTTCCTTGTTTTCTTCATATGAGAATGAAACATTCTCGAATTCAACGTCGCCAGTAACCTCAGTTAAGATGTTTGTTCGAACTTTTGGATCATTTTCAGCATCCATGCCTAATAATTCTTCTGTTCTATCTAAGCCTGCCAATGCCTCAGTGAATTGACTTCCAATATTACTCATTTGACTGATTGGAGCTACCATGAAAACGATTAACAGATTAAAAGTTATCAATTGTCCAATTGTCATTTCGACTTCATTTGAAATGATATGGTGTGCACCTAATCCCATAATGCAAGCCGTCGTCGTTCCGATTAAGAATATTGTGCCACTTTGAATTAAAGCAGTTGAAGTTAAACTTTTTTTAACATTCTCAAAAAGTCTAAACGCTCCTTTACTGAATATTGAATTTTCTTGTTTCGCCGCATTAAAACCTTTAATCACGCGAACTCCATTCAATGTTTCAGTAAGCCTACCCGTAACTTCTGCATTGATTTTACCGCGGTCTCTGAAAATTGGTCTAATCTTGCCAAAGGCTTTCAGCATTATCACGCCTAAAATGACCATTGGAATTAATACAAATAATGTCATTCTCCAATTTATGCTTGCTAGAAAGTAAATTGAACCAATAGAAGTTATTGCGCCACCTATAAGCTGAACAAGCCCAGTTCCAATAAGATTACGAACTCCTTCAACATCCGTCATTATTCGAGAAACTACAGCACCTGATTTATTATTGTCAAAATAGCTAATAGGTAAAGAGAGTACTTTTTTTTGAACCTTAACCCTTAAATCTGCAATTAGCCGGTGAGATTCGACACTAAGAATGAGCGTCAATACAAAAGACATGGCACTTTGTATGAAGAGGGCAGAAATTACGACAATCAGAAAAATAGTTAAAGCACTATAATCACCTTCCGGAATAATGTTATCAAAAAGAGTAGTAATTTCTAAGGGAAGAATGAATCCAGCAGCTCGACTGATCAAAATAAGGATTAACCCAACCAATAATATCTTCTTTCTTGGCAATACAAATGTTCGTATTGCATTTTTAAAACTTGCTTTTTTTTCTTCGTCCTTATCGGCCATGTTGCAAAGTTAGACAGAATTCTATTAAAAGGTGTTTAAACATCTTCTAAATTATTCTAATATCCTTAAAAGAAGTTGCGTATCTTTAAGTCTTAAATTTGATCAATGATAAATGTTGAAGAGGCGATAGGGATTCTTAAAGAAAATGGCGTAAAACTCGAAAGTAAACGCTTAAAAGTGCGTTCGGCTTTAGGTCAATTATTAGCTGAAGATGTGCTTTCTCCAATCGATATGCCTTCCTTCAACCAATCGGCAATGGACGGATATGCGTTTAATTTCCAATCAGAAATAACATCTTACCACGTAATAGGAGAGGTGGCTGCCGGATCATCCAATAATCCCGTACTTAAAATAGGAGAAGGTGTTAGAATCTTTACTGGAGCAATGGTGCCAGATACTGCCAATATTGTTGTGCAACAAGAATGGATTAAGCGAGAAGGAGATCAAGCAACAATAACGGAGACCGTTCAAGAAGGTCGGAACATTCGCATAAAAGGTGAGCAAATTAAAGCGGGAAGTATTGCTTTAAAAAAGGGGACAGAAATTACACCTGCAGGCATTGGCTTTTTAACAGGTTTGGGAATCGTTGAAATTAAAGTGATTCGTAAACCTAAAATTAGTTTGATTACCACAGGAAATGAATTGGTAAAGGCTGGGGATAGATTAAATCCAGGACAAATTTATGAAAGCAATTCAGCAATGTTGGCGGCAACACTAGAACAGTATGATTTTAATGACTATTCAATAAATTCAGTTTCTGACATTTATGAATTGACGAAACTCACAATTCATGCGGCCATTCATGAGTCGGATGTTGTGATTCTTACGGGAGGAATTTCAGTAGGCGATTATGATTTTGTTGGCAAAGCCTTGCAAGAACTAGAAGTTGAACAACTCTTTTATAAAATTAACCAAAAACCAGGGAAACCCATTTATGTGGGTAAAAAGGGAGATACTTTAATTGCAGGTTTACCTGGGAATCCAGCAGCTGCATTAACCTGCTTTTATATGTATGTGCTGCCAGCCATGCAACAAATGATGGGCAAAGGATTTAAGGGACTAGAAAAAGTTGATTTGCCAATGGGCGAAGCTTATACGAAAAAAGGGAGTAGGGCTGAATTTTTAAAGGGAAAGATTAAAGATGGGCGGTTGTTTGTTTTAGGTATGCAAAGTTCTGCTATGTTACGTTCCTTTGCAACAGCAGATGCGCTGGTGTACATTCCGGCTGCAACTGTGAGTGTGGCTAAATCTGATATTGTTAGAGCTTATATCTTAAAGTAATGGAGATGGTAGCAGATATAACGGCTATTATTTTAGCAGGTGGCCAAAGTTCAAGAATGGGGCAGGATAAAGGGTTGATGGATTTGAATGGTAAGCCAATGATTCAATATATTATCGAAACTGTTGAACCAATTGCCAATAACATTATCATCATTGCGAATAATTTGGATTATGAAAAATTTGGCTTTCCAGTTTATGAAGATACAGTGAAAGAAAAAGGACCTTTAGCAGGGGTTGTAACAGGCTTATCCGAATCAAAAACTGATTTGAATTGGATCATAAGTTGTGACACACCTTATGTTACAGAAGGATTGTTAAAGGAATTAAAACATGAGTTAAAAGGATTTGATGCCGTGCTTTCATCATTCCAAGGTAGGGTTCATCCACTTATTTCCGCCTATAATAAATCTGCTTTGCAGATGCTGACAGAGCAATTGGAAAAGGAGAACTTAAAATTAATGTTAGCTAATTCAGCACTAAAAACCAAGATTTTTAATGCAAATCAGTATGATCTGATTAATTTTAAAAACCTTAATTCGAAGAAAGATTTATGAGCCTGAAAATAAAATATTTTGGAAAAATAGTTGAAGTAACTGGAGTTTCTAATGAGCAGATCGATTCTATAGAAAAAATGGATCTAAAAGGATTAAGAGAGTTATTGAATCAACGTTATCCTAATTTGAAATCAGAATCATTTCAAATTGCAGTTGATCATGAATTAAGAGGAGATGAATTTATAATTGATTTAGAGTGTGAAGTGGCAATACTACCGCCATTTGCAGGAGGCTGATATGTTGAGTCCAGAAGAAAATAAACGCTATAATCGACATGTGATTTTAGACCAAGTAGGTTTAGAAGGGCAACTAAAATTGAAAGCTGCAAAAGTACTTGTAATTGGAGCGGGAGGATTAGGTTGCCCCGTTTTGCAATATCTTACAGCTGCTGGTGTTGGCACAATAGGGATCATAGATTTCGACACTGTTGATTTATCTAACTTACAAAGGCAAATATTATTTACTGCAGCAGATGTGGGTGAAAATAAAGCCAACTGCGCCGCAGAAAGATTAAAACAATTAAATGATCTGGTGAATTTTGAAGTTTACCCAGAACGTCTAACAAGCTTGAACGCTTTAGAATTATTTGCAGCATACGATTTAATTATAGATGGAACGGATAATTTTTCAACCCGTTATTTAGTGAATGATGCTGCGGTGATAACCAATAAGCCGTTGGTCTACGGATCGATTTATAAGTTTCAAGGGCAAGTATCCGTTTTTAATTATGAGAATGGGCCAACATATCGTTGTCTCTTTCCAGAACCGCCAAAAGCGGGTACCATAAAAAATTGTTCAGAAATTGGCGTGATAGGTGTTTTACCCGGGATAATTGGAACGCAACAAGCCAATGAGGCCATTAAAATTATAATGGGAATAGGAAAACCGCTCTCTGGTCAACTCTTGATTTATGATGCGCTTCAAGCCTCATTTACTACAGTAGGTATTCAAAGGGTGGAAAGTGAAGTACAAAAAACGTTAGATTTAAAGGTCAATTTTGCAGCACATGATTATGACTTATTTTGTGGTATAAATTCAAACCTTGAAACATATGAGGTAAGCAATTCGGAACTAAAAAGCCGATTAAATGACGAAACTGTTCGTATTATTGATTTAAGAGAAGCGTGGGAAGAACCGCAGCTTGAAGGAAGCAATGTGGAACGTATTATAGTGTCAAGTCTAAAAGACAAGATAGAACGCTTTAAATCGGATAAAACAGTGATCTTGGTTTGTCAAACAGGAACACGATCTGCAAACGTTCGGAAGTTATTAAAACAAACACATCAATTACACGGAATTAAAGAACTAAAAGGAGGAATGGAGCAATATGGAAACTAAAAAGAAACCAAAAAAAGTATTTGTGCAAGGAGCTATTAGTCCAGAGAAAATTGCGACATCAATTGGACATCACCAAGTCAAAACAAATATTGGAGCACATGATATTTTCTTAGGCCAAGTGCGTGCAGATGAAATTGAGGGGAAAGTAGTTCAAGGGATTGATTATACGGCTTATGAAGAAATGGCCGAGCAAAAATTTCATGAAATAAGAGAAGCAGCCTTTGAAAAATTTGATCTAACGTGCATGCATATCTATCATAGTTTAGGTCCAATTAAAGCAGGTGAAATTTGTTTGTTTGTCTTCACTTCATCCAAACACCGCGCAATGGCTATGGACGCTTGCCGTTTTTTAGTAGAAGAAATTAAAGCCAATGTTCCAGTTTTTGGGAAAGAAATTTTTGAGGACGAGTCCTTTCAATGGAAAGTGAATTCTTAACAATTAACAATTAGCAAAAAATCGAGCGCTGAGAATTTACAGAATAGTCTAATATCTAACAATGAGCCTGCGTGCTCTAATATCTTCAAATGGTTAACATAACACACAAATCAAACACCTTGCGAATAGCCATAGCACAAGCCGTGGTAAATGTCAGCAAGCAAGAAACGATAGATGCTATAAATAAGGGAACCGTTCCAAAAGGGAATGTCTTTGAAATGTCGAAAGCGGCGGGCTTATTGGGCGTAAAAAAAACGCCTGATTTATTACCTGATTGCCACCCATTGCCCATTGAATACACGGCAGTTTCTTATCGCATTGAGGGCTTGTCCATATTTGTTGAAATGGAAGTGCATACTATTTATAAAACAGGTGTTGAGGTGGAAGCCATGCATGGCGTTAGCGTTATTGCATTAAATATGTATGACATGCTGAAACCGATTGATAAAGGAATTGAAATTGGGACAATCAAACTCTTGAAAAAGAAAGGTGGAAAATCTGATTTTAAAGACAAATTTTTAGAGCGAAAAGATTTAAACGCTGCTGTAATCGTATGTTCAGATACAATCGCCGCAGGGCAAAAAGAGGATAAAGCTGGGAAAGCAATTATCGCCAAACTTGAGAAGAGTGGCATTGAAATAGGCGCTTATGATATCATTCCAGATGAAAAGGAAATAATTCAAGCCAAGTTGACGGAATATCATGCTGCAGGGTTTAATATGGTGATTTATACAGGCGGAACTGGTTTGTCGGTAAGAGATGTAACCCCAGAATCAATCGAACCTTTATTGGATCGAAGAATTCCAGGAATTGAAGAAGCCATTCGCAATTATGGTCAAAATATAATGCCTTACGCAATGTTGTCGCGGAGTATTGTAGGTGTTAAAGGAGGTACGTTAGTTATGGCCTTACCAGGTTCAACAAATGGCGCGCGTGAAAGTATGGAAGCTGTTTTTCCGGAGGTATTGCATGTGTTTGGGGTGTTGAAGGGTGAGCGGCATTAGGGATTCAAACTCAAATCTTAAAAATTCAAACTGCATTAGGACTATATGCGTAACCTCTATTTTATATTAACCCTATTAATAATTTCAAGTTGTTCGGATAAACCAAATTTTGAACGACTTGAATTTTCATTTAATAGAACTTGGGAACCAAGTACATATTATAATTTCTATAGAGATAAAAAGAAACTCGAAATATATGAAACGGCATATTGGGATTCGTATGATACAACTTTTTATAAAATCATTGATCTAGCAGAAACTAATGTTGATTTATTTTATGAAGAAATCCATGCAATAAAGTACGATTCTTCTCGCTCAATTGCTGGACAAATGGGGTTTGACGGTCAGTCATTTCGACTTTTCAAAATTTCAAAAGATCACGGTGATAGTATTGCTTGTATTAATCCGCATAGAGGGTTAGAATACATTGGGGATGGAGAATTCGAAAGGGAGTTTAAAAAAGAGTATCAAATACTATCAGCATTATTCAATTTTATCGCAGAAAACATTGAGGATAGTGCTGTGTACGAATTTTCAAACAAAGTATATACTGGATTCGACGGTCCGCTTAGTATTAAACAAATTTCAGAAAATCCATTACATTATTCGGTATGGGGACGTCAAAACTTTGATGCGTTTGAAAATGATCGCTTGGAATTAGTTGAATTTATAGCTGGCTTGCCAAATGACCAAAATGTTATCATTGAACTAAATTCGTTAACTGTCAATGACTTTTATAAAATTGATCCTGAAAAATCTAAGAATTTTTATTTCTATGGTAATTATAGATTAAACGGATTAAAAGATGAGTTTACATGGGTTGAAACTGAGGATGATGAGTCCTCAGATTATACAATTCGTGATAGTCTATGCATAGCTCCTTCAATATGCGTGTATAATGACAGTGATTATTATAAACATAAATTTTTCCATAAATGGGAGGATTATTTGATAGAAATAAACAGCACAACCCCGCATTATTATTCCAATAAGAGTGATGCTTTAAAAGCGCAGTGAGAATTATTTGGGTTTCAAATGTGTACTTCAAACTTCTCAAGACAGGCTATTGATAGTTGTTGACGCCAGTCAAAAGCATATTAATAAAACCGCCGACTCATATTCCTCAAATCCAAAGTCTCAAGTTTTTTTCAAATCGATCATCAATAGGCACAATAATATCATTTCCAGATATAGTTGAAACCTTGCTTCAAAAAGACTTTCACTACTAAACGGTGTTTTGGGGTTTACTCGAAATGCTATTCAGTCAAAACAAGTCGTATGCACATGATATACAGGTTTTACATGACCGTCCACAGAAACTTACCGCAAGCTTCAAATAAAAAACATTCGAAAACCAATTGTGCACTTTGGGAAGTTCAGTTAGAACAGATAATTCAAGTTCTGTTAATATTAGTTTTTCAAAAACAAACTTTATGAAACAAATAAACAAAATTAAATTTATCCTAATGGTTATATTAGGATTATTCTTTGGTCATAGCTGGGGACAAGTCACCACCTTTAACTATACCGCTGGTATGCAAACATATGTTGTTCCTGCTGGCGTGACCCTAATTAATATTGAAGCGTTTGGAGCGCAAGGTGGAACTTCAGATAATGATGCAGGAAGCTGTACTATTGGCGGATGGGGAGGAAGCGCAACGGGTGATTTAATCGTTACCCCGGGTGAAACATTATACATTTATGTCGGAGGTGAAGGTTTTCACGGAAATGTAGGTGGATGGAATGGTGCTGGTGAAGCGTGTTCGAACATTGCTACATGCGCAAAAGGTGGCGGATCATCAGATGTTCGCCAAGGAGGAACAACTTTAACTGACAGAGTTATTGTTGCTGGCGGCGGCGGCGGAGCTGAATGGTCAGGTTGTTCTGGTACAGCTGGTCACGGCGGAGGTTTAAATGGAGAAGGCGGAGTTCACCCATCTCCTGGAGGTAGAAACGGCGGCGGCGGAAGCCAAGTTGCTGGAGGAACCGCAGGTTCCGGTGGGTATAGTGGAGCAGCCGGAACATCCGGTTTAGGTGGCGCTTCAGGAGCACATCCTGCTGGTCATTCTGGCAGTGGTGGCGGAGGCTGGTATGGCGGAGGCGGAAGTGCTGAGGATGGTCATGGTGGTGGAGGGTCTTCTTACATCACAGGATTGACTGATGCTTTAACTGTAGCCGGTGTTCGTACAGGGAGCGGTCAAATTATCATTACGGAATTATGTGAGGCATTGACTGTAACGGTATCCGCAACTGAAGTTTGTGAAGGTGATTTAATAACTTTAGATGCAACATCTGCGAATGGCGGAGCAATTACATGGGATGGAGGCGTTACTAACGCAGCAGCTTTTGCTCCACCACTTGGAACAACAACTTATAATGCAACAAGTGATCATATTGATGATTGTGAATTTCAAATTAATATTCTAGTTCATGCCTTACCAACAGTAACTGCATCAGTTGATGACAGCGAAGTTTGTGACGGCGATTCATTCACCTTTACTGGTGGTGGTGCTGATACATACACGTGGGATTTAGGTGTTACTAATGGTGTTGCTTTTACAGCAGCAGTTGGCACTGATACTTATACAGTAACGGGGGTAGACGGAAACGGTTGCCAAAATACCACTACTGTAGATGCAACGGTTTACGCTTTACCTACAGCAACAGCATCTGTTGATGACAGCGAAGTTTGTGATGGCGAATCATTCACCTTTACTGGTGGTGGAGCAGATACTTACGTATGGGATTTAGGTGTAACAGACGGAGTTGCTTTCACAGCAGCAATTGGAACAGCAACCTATACAGTGACGGGAACAGACGGAAACGGATGTCAAAACACAGCAACAGTTGATGCAACAGTTTATAATTTACCAACAGTAACCGCATCAGTTGATGACAGCGAAGTTTGTGATGGCGAATCATTCACCTTTACTGGTGGTGGTGCTGATACTTACGTATGGGATTTAGGTGTAACAGATGGAGTTGCTTTTACTACAGGAGTTGGAACAGCAACTTATACAGTAACAGGAATAGACGGAAACGGTTGCCAAAATACAGCTACTGTAGATGCAACAGTTTATGCTTTACCTACAGTAACAGCATCTGTTGACGATAGCGAAGTTTGTGACGGAGAATCATTCACGTTTACTGGTAGTGGCGCTGATACTTATACTTGGGATTTAGGTGTAACAAATGGAGTTGCTTTTACTGCAGGAGTTGGAACAGCAACTTATACAGTAACAGGGATAGACGGAAACGGTTGCCAAAATACAGCTACTGTTGATGCGACGGTTTATAATTTACCTACTGTAACAGCATCTGTTGACGATAGCGAAGTTTGTGACGGCGAATCATTTACATTTACTGGTGGTGGAGCTGATACTTATACCTGGGATTTAGGTGTAACAGATGGAGTTGCTTTCACAGCAGCAGTTGGAACAGCAACTTATACAGTAACAGGAATAGACGGAAACGGATGTGAAAATACCGCTACTGTTGCTGCAACGGTTTATAATTTACCTACTGTAACAGCATCTGTTGATGATAGCGAAGTTTGTGACGGCGAATCATTCACATTTACGGGTGGTGGTGCTGATACTTACGTATGGGATTTAGGTGTAACAGACGGAGTTGCTTTTACAGCAGTGGTTGGAACAGCAACCTATACAGTAACAGGAGTAGATGGAAACGGTTGCCAAAATACGGCCACAGTTGATGCAACGGTTTATAATTTACCAACAGTAACAGCATCAGTTGATGATAGCGAAGTTTGTGATGGCGAATCATTTACATTTACTGGAGGCGGAGCTGATACTTACACTTGGGATTTAGGTGTAACAGACGGAGTCGCTTTTACTGCAGCAGTTGGAACAGCAACTTATACAGTAACAGGGATAGACGGAAACGGATGCCAAAATACGGCAACAGTTGATGCAACAGTTTATGCTTTACCTACAGTAACAGCGTCTGTTGACGATAGCGAAGTTTGTGATGGTCATTCGTTTATTTTCACTGGCGGCGGAGCTGACACTTACACATGGGATTTAGGTGTAACTGACGGTGTCGCTTTCGAAGCATTAGTTGGAACAGCTACTTATACAGTAACTGGAATTGACGGAAATGGATGTGTAAACACTGCTTCAGTAGATGCAACGGTTTATGGCTTACCTTCCGTTGTTGCGAATGCAACTGACCTTGATCTTTGTTTTGATGAAGCCGTAACTTTTACAGGTTCTGGGGCATTAACATATGATTGGGACATGGGAGTTATAGATGCCGTGCCATTTACCCCACCTTTTGCTGGAACAGAAACGTACACAGTAGTCGGAACGGATGTCAACGGATGTGAAAACACAGCGAATATTGATGTATCCGTTAATGATGAGATAGTAATTACTTACACTTCGTACGACGAAGTATATGGAGGAGATGGTGAAATTGATATTACCGTTACAGGAGGTGTACCAGCGTACACATTTGACTGGGACATTGATGGAACTGGTGATTTTGATGATTCAGAAGATTTAACAGATTTGGTTGCTGGAACATATGTTGTAGAGGTTAAAGATGCTGTTAATTGTACTGCTACAGTATCAATAGATGTAGTACTTTCTTGTACTCCTTTAACAGTTACTGTTTCTGATTATTTTATTTGTAAAAATGAATTATTAATCTTAGACGCGACTTCACTTAGTGGAGCTGATATTTCGTGGGATGCTGGAGCGATTGATGGAATTGGTTTCTATCCTGATACAACAGGAGAAATCACGTATACGGCAACTAGTGAAGATGGGTCAGACTGTCCATTATTAGTTGAAATAGAAGTCCTTGAAATCCCTGTTGTAGCGCCAACAATTGGTGGTGAGAGCTACTGTGAAGGAGATACAATTGTGCTCGGTGCAGGTGGGGATGCAGATTTTTACTCTTGGGATTTACTAGATTTAACACCCTCTGTAGGTGTAACGACTTACACTTTAACAGGTGTGTTTGACGAAACGGGATGTTCTAATAGTACAAGTATTGATGTGACTGTTCATGAATTACCAATTGTAAATGCAAGTACAGATCATGATGAAATATGTTTAGGTAACACTGTAATTTTAACAGCAGATGGTGCAGTGACATACTTGTGGGATCCTGCAACTATTATCAACGGAGTTGAATATACACCTGAAGGAACAGGCTTTTACAATTATACAGTAACAGGTACTGATGAAAATGGTTGTGTAAATGAAGCAAGTGTTGATGTAAATGTAATCGAAGGACTCACGCTTAGCTATGCTGTTACACATGTAAGTGGAGGAGGAGATGGAGAAATTGATCTTACAATAGCTGGAGGTACACCTTCTTATTCTATAGATTGGGATAATGATGGTACAGGAGATTTTGATGACGACGAAGATCTCGTAGGATTATCGAATGGTCTTTATACAGTTGAGGTTAAAGGATCAGAAGGATGTGTTGGTGATGCTGCGATTTGGGTTTATAATACTTTAGGAGCAGAGAAGATTAGTCAAATCGATCTATCTGTCTACCCGAACCCTGCAACTAACAATGTGATGATTGAATATGGCGGAACCTTTAACTATACGTTAATGGCAATTAATGGTGATGTCATCACTACTGGAGTCGGAAAGGATAAAAAGAATCTTGATTTGAAAGACTTGTCAGATGGAATCTATCTGATTACAATTAACACAGAAGAAAAAACAAAAACTATTAAAATTATCAAAAAATAAGATTAGTTCCATGAAAGACAAAGTGGTATTTCGGCGAAAGCTGAGATACCACTTTTTTACTTTAATAAATTAACGAACTTAAAAACTGGGGCTAATCTACTGTTGAACAAGGTGGAATGTCAAAGCTTATAAAAATACAGTTTTTTGTATGAATTTCAGTTCGAAGAAATGTTTTATCTGATAAAGATTAATGCAATGTTTCAAGGCTTTTGTTCGGCTTGCTTGTTAGTGTTAATTGCGCATCCTTCGTATCCTCTAAAACACGTAATTCACTTAGTCTAAAATAAGGTTGCTACGGTAGCCGCCTGACAAAGTGTTAGTTACTCACGTCTATCCTGAATTAATAACCGAAACTCTGGTCACTATTTAGAAAAACCGCCTACTCATATTCCTCAAAACCCAAAGCCCCAAGCTTCTTTTCAAATCGATCATCAATCGTAACAATTATGTTGTTTCCTGAGAGACAAGTGCAAGCTTCGCAAAGCTCTGCTTGACTTTCATTAAATACTATCATAACTTCCTTAACCTTTACTTTTTCCGAAGCCAAGTATTCGATTACAATTGCTTTAACTTCAGCTTGGGTATTATCAGAATCATTATTCCATGGATTTGCACACCATGTTTCTTTCCAATGATAATCAACTTCATTTTTTTCCTTATTGCATGAAAGTGTTACCATAAACACTAGGATGATCACAATGGCGCTGAAAAATTTATTCATTTTTTAGTTTGTTATACTGATGCTGCAAAGGTTGTTTTGGTTGCATAATGAAATTCGAAATTACACGATTATTTACCAAATATCCTTTGACTCTTTCCTTTTCTTAGAATTTAATCCCTAAAACAAAGGCTGCTGCTGCGTAACGCAATGCACGCCACCACCGTCAATCCCTAACTCAATTGCAGGAATTCCTACCACCGTTTTATCAGGAAATAAGCCTTGAATAATTTCATTCGCAACCGCATCATTCGGGTCATCAAAATTAGGCACTAAAACCACCTCATTTCCAATATAAAAGTTTACATAAATTCCTTTTTCTTCAGAACCCGGTAACGTATTTTGACTAAAGGGCAAACCAACAATTGTATAGCTTTCGCCTTCTGCGTTTATTGCGTTTTTGAGGGCCTTATATTCTCCTGCATATGCATCTTCTTCTTGTAAAGTTACGATTGTATTTCCGTTTATAAATCGTGCTGTACCGTCAATATGATCGTCTGTAATGTCACCACCTTTATATCCTTTTAACCAAATAAAGTTGGTCACACCAAGATATTTCGTAAAAACAGCTTCTGCCTCTTTTTGAGAAATTCCGGGATTTCTATTCCCATTCAAAATTGAACTTTTCTTGGCCAATAAAGTCCCATGTCCATCTAGTTCAACAGAACCTCCTTCATTAATGAAGTCAACGTTTATAGTTGGGATACCATAAGTAGTTGCAATTTTATTTGGTACTTTATTACATTTTTCGAAAGGTGTTTTATCTCCCCATCCATTAAATCCCCAATTTTGAATCGTAGGTGTTCCATTTTGATCCAATACGAAGATTGGTCCATTATCTCTTGTCCAGTAGTCATCCGTTTCGCAAACCAAGAAATCAATTTGCATCATGTCCATTCCCTCAGCTATAAGTTTATTAGTAATGCGTTCCTTTTCTGTTTCATCATAGGCAATAATGTGAACACGTTCTCCCGTGTGCAAAGCACGTGTAATTTCAATAAAAGTGACATCATGACGCGCAATGTGATTGGCATAGGTATGATCATGCGGCCATTGTAACCAAGTACCTTCATGCATTGTTTCTTCAGATGGCATGGTATAAGTACCTTCTGCACTTAAATCTGGCTTTTCACAACTTAAAACGATCATTCCTAGTGTGATTGCAATAATGGAGGATAAATTCAATTTCATGATGACTTAGTTTTTATAATAATGGCTGTTCAGAAAGTCCGACCAGTCATTATAAAGTCGGATCTCAAAGCAACCTCCCCTAGTTGTTAAAGTTATTTTGATATTTTTATTGAAAATTCAACCTATGAAAATCGTTAATATTATTGGTCTAGTTTTTCTTTTTTCGTTTTCTGCTTGCACAAGAGGGGATAATGAAAGAGATGAATCGAATATTCAATACATGAATCCAAACGACATATTGATGACAATTCCGACAATAGAAAATACGTTGCCAAATACAACTGAGGAAAAACTTGAAGAGCTAAATTTGGAGATATTGGAAGATGATTGGCGTCAGGTAGAATTAATTTCAAGCGAGTTCATACCTGAAATTAATCAAGAAATTGAAAGCATCAAATCAATTTTTGAAAATGACACTTCAGATTTAGGAAATGGAATGGTTGCTTTTCGAAATCTTCATGTTCGCGAATTGATTCCGTCACCTTTAAAACCTAACCTTGCTACTTCTGACCTTCTAGACAGCTTTAGTAATTCGGCACTAGGAAGTCTTTCATTTATGTTTTATGGTCGTGTACGAGACGGGGTTTGCATTGTAGCAAATTCCTTCCAGTTATATGGAATTGAAACTAATGATAAATTAAACTGTCTTGGTTTCTATGGATCGTCAAGTTACGCGCAAGATGAAATTTTTGAAACGGAACTTAAAGCCTTTATGACAAAACAAAACCTTGTCCTAGTTGACTGGTCTGCTAGACTTGTTATCGAGCCAACTGACATTTCTACATATTTGACTCCTACGCCTTCAGAGTAAAAACACAGTTAAACTTTAACCGCCTTCTCCACAGTGATTTCCGATCCTTCTGCTAACATTACCGAGAGCGGTACAGCATCAATAAGATGTGCGAAATCATTACCGTAAACCATTCTGAAATCCACATTCACACGATAGGATTTAACAGGATAAGCGTCCCAAATGGGATGGGTGACTTCGTATTCAAAACTTTTGTTGGCGTCAATTTTAGTGTAGCCCCAATAATGTTCAGTGATGAAGGCTATATCACTTTCTAAACTGCCGACTTCATACACGGCTTTAGGATCAATTTTAAATGGTGTTTTGGCTGCTTTCACTTCAACGTCTTGCCATTTCCCTTTCTTTTTCCATGAATAATTAATGGTGAATTCATCAGGTGTTTCTTCCCAAGTATGCCGCATTTTGCATGTTTCATAATGTTCTTTATAAATAGTGTTTGCTACAATTGAGATGGCTCTTTTCGGAACAATTTCTTTGATGAAAACTACGCCGCGTTTCCAATCACCACCTGTTTTATGTTTAACATAGAAGCGGAGATTAACTTCCTCAAAATTGATGTGAAAAGGAATTTTAATTCCAAGCATTTTGGTGTTTACAAATTTGAATCCAACCAAGCTTACCATGCATTTACCGTTATGCAAATCCAATTCTGTTTTTGCAGGTAAATACGGCTTTAAAATTTGCGGATCAACAGCATAGTTTACCAAAATTAATTTACGCCACTCCGCTTTTAAAAAACTCATGAATGAAAGATACGGATTACGTTGTGTTTATATTTCAAATAGTATTATTAAATTAGGAAATCAAATCAAAACTTAGTAAAGATGAAAGAGCATACCTGTAGGGTATGCGTTTATAGTAAATTTACTTTCAAGTGTTCTGATTGGTGTCTGTTTGTATGGAGGCTTCGCAGAAAGGGAAGGAAGCGCTTGGAATAATTATTCTGTCAATTTATTTATTACCCTTGACTTTAATATGGTGTTTTACATGCTGTATAAGGATTCAAAAGAGGTTAAAGGAAAATAAGGAAACGAAAAAAAATAATAACAGCCAACTTAATTGGTGCAATCTTTTCCCATTCAATCACTATTCTTGCTTTTACCATTGTAATTATCCAATAAAGAATTTTATTGTATTGGCATACATGGGATAGGATTTTTTTTGATGCTTAAATAAATGGTTTAAATATATTTTCCCTAATCACATTAAACCTTGCGGCACATCATCAAAATTTGAATAGAAATAATAACCGCTAGGTGTGCAAAGAAGTTGGGTCAATTTTCTTTAAAACTTAAAACTGGAATGTTTTCATTTCGAAAAGGAAATAACTAATTTAGGTACTTATTATTTGTAGTAAAAATTAAATTATGCACACTAAGAAAATTTATACAGCCTATGAAATGGCTTGGTGGACACGTTATGAAACATTTTTGTTCGCCGGAATTGCAATTGCAATTGTGTCACTTTACTATTTTTTTGATCTTACCTGGTTAAGCATTCCTTGGACTCCTTTAGCTCTTATTGGTACTGCAGTAGCATTTGTTATTGGCTTTCAAAACAATGCCGCTTATGGCAGAATATGGGAAGCAAGAAAAATATGGGGAGGAATAGTAAATACTTCTCGAACTTTTGGAGTATTCGTTCAAGACATGGTAACGAATGAACATGCAATTTCTCCGCTTTCTGAAGAAGAACTTCAGCAGGAAATAAAAACGCTTACGTATAGACATATAGCTTGGATGACGGCTTTGCGACATGCAATGCGCGCTCCTAAAAAGTGGGAAACTACGTTAAATGATAAATCTAATAGAGACTTAAAAATTGCACCGCCTGAAAAAGATTCAAACGTTGAAGATGACATTAAGGATTATATTTCTAAAAGTGATTTGGAATACGTAATGGATAAGGATAATAAACAAACGGCCTTGTTATACTTGCAGTCTCATCATCTTAAAAAACTTAAAGATAAAGGTGTTATATGGGAATTCTCGTTCTTAGAATTGGAAGGGGTAACGAAAGAATTATTTACGCTTCAAGGAAAATCAGAGAGAATTAAGAACTTCCCATACCCGAGACAATTTGCTACATTGAATCACTTTTTTATGTGGATTTTTGTGATTTTATTGCCTTTTGCACTTGTTCCTCAATTTTCAGAAATTGGGATTGACATGATGGAAAAAAGCCCAATTATTGGGGGGATATTTGTGTGGTTCTCAATCCCGTTTTATATCATTGTGGCTTGGGTTTTTCATACCATGGAACGGATAGGAAGAACAGGTGAAAATCCATTTGAAGGTACAGCTAATGATGTTCCAATATCGACCATAGCAAGAGGTATTGAAATCGATTTAAGACAAAACTTAGGTGAAAATAAAGAGTCTATCCCGAAACAATTCCCGGTAGTATTTGACACGCATTTTTAATTTGTCTAGGATCTAGTCTTTACTCTTAAATCTAACAGCGAAGCGATTTAAACTAAACATAACGTTCCATAATCACATTAAAGTGGTGGGTTGGATGTCCAATAAGAATATAGCCAATACTCAAAGCCGAGATTTGCACACCGCTTGCTGTTCCGCTATTTAAGAGTTGTTTCTCCGTTAACGGTTTGTAAAATAATTCGGTGGCTTTTCGAACCGCTTTGTATTCTTCTAACAAGTCTTCAATTGATTGATTGTTGGCCATTGAAACAGGCACATAAGCGTCATGATCATAACCTGGGAGTGCCGTATCATCCTCGCGTACAAAACGTAAGGCGCGATTAATAAATATGCGTTCGGTATCAATTAAATGTTGAATCAATTCAT
Source organism: Crocinitomix sp. (assembly GCA_047623705.1). Classification (GTDB taxonomy): domain Bacteria; phylum Bacteroidota; class Bacteroidia; order Flavobacteriales_D; family Crocinitomicaceae; genus Crocinitomix. Next base: position 26,912 of record JBLHOW010000003.1, on the reverse strand, counting down.
TAATGGTCCATTTGCCAGGAGCGTAAATGCGTTGCCCAATCTCTTTTAAAGTCGCCAATTCATTGATGAATAAGTCGATCCCACCAGTTGGTAATACTTCCATTAGTGGTTTGTCAGGAGCTAATTCGATATAGCCTTTATAATAATCAGGTGCGCTACTTATTGCCAAATTTTTCATACGCTAATTTAACGTTTTAGGAATTATTATTGCAGATAAAACCCCTATAAAGTCCATTTTTGAAATATTGAAACTCTATTTGCCTCATCCATATGCGCTGTTCTCTCAAGCAAGTCCAACAATGCCTTTTTCTACCTTTCATATGTGTGTTTTCTGAGATAGATTTGGCCAATCAAAACAATCTATCGAATTATGAAATTTATTCTCTCCATCACCTTTATTTTCTTTCTTTTTAGCACCTCACTTTTAGCGAATTCAACTATTGACCTTGTTACGAAGGTAGATGAGGCAACAGTTTTTACGCAAGGCGCTCAACTCACCCGTGAAAAGAGAATTAGCCTTAAAAAAGGAGAAAATGTGTTCCGGTTTACAGGCTTAGAACAAGCAGTTAACGCCAATTCCATTCAGTTGTTTGGTACACGAGGGAATGAGGGTTTTACAGTGGTTTACAGCCGCTATTTTCAAGAGTCAAAACCTAAAATTGGAATCGATCGGACCATTAAAGCAATAAGAGATTCCATTCAAGCTGTAGCGATAAAAATGACCGCTCGAAATAATAAGATTGGGAATTTACAAAAAGAGAAACAATTGGTTCAAAATCACAATAAGGTTGAAGGACAAGCGGGGGAAACATTTGTCGCAAGATTAGGCGAACTGGCAGATTTTTATAGAAATCGGACAAATGAAATTGATCAATTAATAATGAAACTCCAAGCGGAAAATCTTCATTTGTCGAACCTTACAAACGGTTTAAATAGCCGCCTCGCTATACATCAACGAAACACAAATATGGGCGTTATTGAAGCTAAGATCTATGCGGAAAAAGCAATTTCGGTGAATTTAGAATTAAATTACCTGGTTGATAATGTAAGTTGGACGCCATTTTATGAAATTAAATCAAAAGGCTTTGAATATCCTTTAAATACAGTTTGTAAAGCAACTGTAAATCAAAATACAGGCGTTGAATGGAAGGATGTGAAGGTTACGCTATCAACTAAAAAACCAGAAATATTAGCCGCAATTCCAAAAGTGCATCCTTGGGTGCTTTACTTCCAAAATAAACGAACCGATTATTCAAATTCAAATCAACTTCTATATTCAGGCGCCATTTCTAACGGAGCAATATCCAATGCGTCATTACCCCTAGAACTTTCTGGAAGTTATGAAAATGTGAGTGCAAATACGGGGCCTTCAACACCCAATACAACTGATTATTTAGAGCAATTTAAACATGCGACGCATAAAATGATAAATAAGGAATATGAAGGCACTATGAAATATAGTATCAGCGGAGATGGGGGAGTGGCAGTAATGGTTTTAGAGGAGTTTGAGATGGAGACAAAATACATCTATTATGCCGTACCAAAATATGATTGTAATGTTTATTTATTGGCTGAAATCAGCAAATGGGAACAATATGATTTAATTCCTGCATTTGGAAATATTTTTCTAGAAGGATCCTATGTTGGAAAGTTGTTTATCGATCCTTCTAAGGTTGAGGAAGAGCTGCAATTAATGTTGGGGAAGGATAATGAAATAACTGTTGAACGAAGAAAGATTAAACAGTACAGTGAGAAAAAAATGAAGTTAAGTGGCGGAATAGAAACCACCGAAATTGGAATTGAATTGATCGTAAAAAGCAAAAAGAAATTTCCAATTGATTTGGTGATTAAAGACCAAGTTCCGATTTCAAAAAGTGTAGAAATCGTTGTCAATGTCAAGAATGTATCTAGAGCGAAACAAAATGGCAAAACAGGTACGTTAACATGGGCTTATGAACTTGCGCCGGGAGAAGAAAAAGAACATGAGATTATTTACGAAGTGAAAAAACCAAAAGGAAAGTTTGTTGGTAATTTTTAAAAAAGGTTCTTGTTCGCGCAAAACCTATTGTGCTGGATTCTGACTAAAAAAAGTAGTTTTATCAATGACATATTTCCGATCATTTGATTTATACTCTTCGCTATAGTACGCCTTAACAAAGGTCATATGCTTTTCTAAAATTTTGACAGATGCAATATTTAGCTCGTCTACTTCTGCGACCAAATTGGTTTTACTAAATTTCGTAAAGGCATAATTCAACAGCCCTATTGTAATCTCAGAGCCGTAACCATTGCCCCAATATTTTTCTAAAAAACGATAACCGATTTCATCTTCTGCTTCTTCAGAAGGTTCGGGTTTTGTTTTAAGCAGAGCGCAAGTACCAACTACTTTTGAGTCTGTTTTGCGTTCAATAGCCCATACCCAAAAGTTGTTGTTAGGTTTGGTATAAGAGGCTATGACATGCACTAAATCTTCATGGTTTTCTTTTATTGATTTAGGCGCGTCTCCAGTGTATTGCATAACGTTTGGGTTGCTGTGCATTTTGTGTAAAGCGCTAATATCGCTCATGTTTAGCGGACGGACTTGTAGTCTTTCTGTGTTAAATAAAAAGGTCATATATCATTTATCAATGGGCAATGTACAATTTTCAATTAGTAAATCGTCCCTTCGAGTAGTGCAGCATACCGAGAAGTCAATTAGCAAATTAATTTTTGGCTAAGCATTAACAAAATAGGATAAATACATGAATACTAAGATTACGACCAAGAAACTTCTAGCTTAAAGCCTAGATCACCATAGGAAATTGTAATAGAAGATGGGTAGACCCCCGGATTCATATAATCTGCAGGTGTAAAATCAAGTTCATCCATGAGCTGGTCGTCTCCACTATCTTCGTCCCAAAGCTCAATTTGATAGGTGTCGTCAAGGTTCGTTAAATCCTTTTCTAGAGTCCAAGATGGCAAGCTGCTAGTACCTTGATTACTGCTAGTTGAAGACTTATAAACAACACAAATACCCTTCATCACTTTAATATAGATGTCTGGTCTCAATTCAGTATCTGATAATTCTTCGTCCGCATCATAGTCCCATTCTGTTGAGCCGTCTGATTCAGGAAATTTCGTCAATTTAATACTTTCAACGCTTATTGTTGTAGGTGCTTTAACTTTGATTTGTCTGGTGTACACATCTGCATTCCCACTGCATATTGAAGTCAATGTAACGGTGTATGTTCCTTCAGAAGGATAGGTGTACTTTGGTGAAGCTAAACTAGAAGTTGATCCATTCCCAAAATCCCATTGATAGCTGCTCGCGTTTGTACTCTGATTATTAAATTTGATATAATGCCCAAGTAATATGTCACTTCCAGCACCGTTTGTAGGGCCCTCTGTTGTCGTAAATGAAGCTCTTGGGTAAACATTTTCCGGAACTACGCTGACATTGATTATGCTTGTTGCTGTGTCCTTACAACGAATAACACTGAATTTAACCGCATAGTTTCCTTCTGAGCCGTAAACGTGAGTTGGATTAGCACTCAGAGAATTTTTTCCATCTCCAAAATCCCAGAAGTAACTGTCAATTAAACCCGTACTGTTTTCGTAAAACTGAACTGTTTTATACGCTTCACAATCTGGATAAGTCCATTGAAAAGAAGAAATCGGTGGGTCGTAAAACCATTCAGGCTGAAAATTTTCCACCTTTTCATCCATCTTCTTACCATTTTCAATGTGCAATTTAACAGTAGTCATTCTGCCTTCATTTATACTAAGAACAGGACTTGACTCATTGATAAGAACCCCGTTTATTTCCCAATGATAATTCTTGAAATTCTGTGAAGTATTGGTGAATTGGACCTCATAAGGTGATTCACAATTCAAAATATCAATTTCGTAGTTTGCGATTGGTTCTTTTCTGCAAGATGCAAGAAGTAAAATGCCTGCGAATAGGAATAGAGTTGATTTCAACATATCCTGCGTTACACAATAATTGTACCAAACCCTTCATCTCAACGTTTTAGGTGGTTAGTGAGTCAAGTATTAATTATCAAATCGTCACTTCTTTACTTTCGCAAAGGTTTCTCCGGTGGCCGCAGCCTTTGGCGAAGGACTCAGCATACCAAGGTAAGTAGCGCAGCATATCGAGAAGTCAATTATCAATTAGACATTGTAATTTAGAATATTACCAATTACCAATTGCCAATTGCCTATTGCCTATTGCTCATTTGTACATTCAACTATCTTTGTTTGAACCTTAACTAAAAGTCGATCATAAAATAAGATCAAATGAGAGCATTAAATATAATTGGAATCATAGTAAGTATTGGAATCTTTAGATACGGTGCTTATATTAATAATCAATTACAAGATCTAATGTGGTCGTTAAATGGATATTATGGCTATGAGGAACTGCAAGCTGGAATGAAGAATTTGGGTATGAATGGTGCCTTTTTTATGATTTTGCTGGGCTTATTCTTTTTGGTTTTATATATCGCAAATATCAAAAACATTAATCGACAAACGGTTAAGGTTCTTTCTATTGTAGGAATCGTTGCAAGTATCTTATTCGTCTTGATGAATGTCGGTTATATTGGAAGTGGATCATCTCATAGTCTTCCATTCATGTATATTATGTGGTGGTTTTTCGGTTTAGTTTGTTTGGCATTCTCTGTTGTATTGCTCTTGCAAGCTGTACGCGATTATAGAGAAGCAAATAGTCCTGTAGTTGCTCGAACAGATGATGACGTGATTGATGATTTTGATGTAGAGTAAGTTTAAGCGTCAATAATTAATTGTTGCTTAGAAATTGGTAATTTACTTTCGTATTGTAATAGTAGTGCTTTGCGTTTTTATCCTTTGCCTACTTGCTTATTTAAAAGCCTCCATCTTAAAATAAACCCAAGGTGGATCAACTTGGTTTTGGTACCAAATCCACCAATCTTTTTTAGTTAACCGCATTATTCGCCAAGTGGTGTTTTTGCCAACTTCGCTTAAAAGGGCATTCGTTTCAACATCATAACGCCGAGCTGTCCCTGTGGTTTTTACCATTGTCAGTTCTTCGTTAAATTCCCAACTGCCTGTTTCAGTTGTTTTTTCGGTTTGATCCAAATTTAGGTTTTCTAAAATGTAGGACTTGTCTTTTTTAATTTCAATTTTGAGATTTTGCCAGATATCCGTTTGATCTTCTCCTTGAGCCGGTGTATCTGTGAATAAGGAATAATGAGCAGTTTGCACTTGCCATTTACGGGCAAGACGAGCTTCTTCTGTTTTTAAACTAATATTTGGACCGTCTTTATATTTTTTACATCCTACTAATGCACAAATGGCCAATAATGTGATGACTAAATTTTTAATGGGCATACCTTTTACTTTAACGTTTGTTTAAAGATATAGCAGGCTGTTATCACAAATTCTTAAGAATTGTTAAAGGATGTTTAGATATGTTAAAAATAAAGGAAGTTACATTTTAACTCATTTTGTTTGGCTGAGTTTTGTTAAATAAACCTAAGGTGCATAATTATGCTGCTCGAAGTCAACTTCTGTTTTGCGCTTGGCGATATGTTTCTTCTTTTTGTAACGATAGGTAGCAGCCCGTATAAATTCCAATTCTGTATTTACGCTAAGGCGATATGCGCCACTTCTATAATAAGATGAAAACGAGATTTTTTCTTCATATTGGCCTTGTACAGGTGGACCGCCTAAACTCCCTCCATAAGAATTATGGGTAATAAAAAAAATCACAAGAGTGTCCTTTGCTGCAAGCATAAGTGGTTTTTCCTCGAATTTAATATGCATCATTTTAACCGTTTTGCTCGAAACAAATGTATAGGTAAGTGTTGTAGATACTCCACTGGATTCAGTTCCTCCAGCCATTTGAGATTTGCTAAGTAAAATGTTTTTTAATTCGTTTTGCGCCACTGCGGTATAGCCGCAGAACATGAGAAAAGTCAAAATTAACAGATGCTTCATGTCTTCTTATACACCCGTATTATAAATATGTTCATTTTTTCGCTTGGGTTAATAACCTTGCAAAACGGTGTCTTCAAATTCGTAACCTTCGTCAAATTTCTTTTTCGCCAGCTTTTTATATTCAACCATTGCCCACAGCACAAATTCTTTCACAAAAACTTTGTCTGCATCTGGTAAGTTTGACTGAAATTTTTCCAAGATGTCTGTAAGCGGTGTTATCGAATTAATTGCGGCAGCAAATTCTTGATCCTTGCTTTCATTCATCAATTCAAATCCAGGATTATTAACAAACCATTCTGCCAATTGATCAAAAGATTCATATTCGCCTGGCTTTGCCAATTTTTTAATCTCCATGAAATATTCTGCAAAAAGTGTTTTAATTGCACTTCCAACTAATAATAGTGCAACTTCCTCTGACCCTTCTTGCTCACCTTCATAAACCAACTCTACTTTACCAGTAATCGCTGGGATTACACCTAGCAAATCGTTCATTCGAACAGTGGTTTTATTCTCTCCACTTTTGATTAAACGCAATTCGGCCGAACTCATTAAGTTTTCATAAGCAGTTATTGCCATTCGCGCAGAAATTCCACTTTTCACATCAATAAATTCGCTTTTTCTTGCTTCAAATCCAATTTGTTCAATGAGAATAGTCACCAATTCAGGGACATGAATTTTGTCTATTAAATCTGCATTAATTTTCGATTCTTGCGCCGTAATGGCTCTTGCAATATCTCGGTTGATTGGGTAATGTGTAAGAATTTGAGATCCAATTCTATCTTTTAGCGGTGTTACAATACTCCCACGATTCGTATAATCCTCAGGGTTTGCCGTAAAGACAAATTGTAAATCTAAATTTAATCTAATTTGAAATCCGCGAATTTGAATATCTCCTTCTTGCAAAATATTAAAAAGTGCAACTTGGATTCGAGCCTGTAAATCAGGCAATTCATTAATTACAAAAATACAGCGATTGGCACGTGGAATCATCCCGTAGTGAATCACTCTTTCATCTGCATAAGATAATTTTAAATTCGCGGCCTTAATTGGATCAACATCACCAATTAAATCAGCTACAGTAACGTCAGGTGTGGCTAACTTTTCAAAAAATCGATTACTGCGGTGAACCCATGCAATTGGTGTTTTATCCCCCAGTTCTTTAAGCTTTTCAATCCCAAAATTAGAGATAGGATCAAGGGGATCATCATTCACCTCCGACCCATCAATTATTGGCATCCATTCATCTAATAAATTCACAAGTCCCCTTGCTAGTCTAGTTTTAGCTTGTCCACGCAGTCCTAATAAGTTAATGTTATGCTTTGATAAGATTGCACGCTCTAATTGCGGCAGAACAGTGCTGTCGTATCCAATTATGCCTTCAAAAGCAGGTTCGTTGGCTTGTAGCTTAGTAATTAAATTTTTACGTAATTCAGTCTTAATACTTTGTGTTGAATATCCTGAGGCCTTTAATTCGGCTAATGTTTTTATTTTGTTCATTTAGTTTTTTAATAGTAGTTAGTCTCTAGTCGTTAGTACTTAGTTGTTGGTTTTTAGCAATTATGAATGTCAATTTGAAATTTATTCGGCATGAAGTCATCCTGTACTAAATACTCCCTTAACCTTTCAGTCTTTTTTTTCGATTCGTTTCATAATCTTCGAAAATCATTTCACCCAAACCTTTTAGCCCGGTATAGAATGCTTTTCCCCGATTTTCTTTGGTGAATTTTTCTACAAACTCCATTAAATAATCATCTTGTGCAATCATAAAAGTGGTAATTGGAATTTGTAATTTTCGTGCTTGCCTTGCCATATTGTAGCATTTGTCTGTAATAAAATCATCCAGTCCAAAGCTATTTTGATAGTATTCTCCATTTGGTAAACGCAGGCAACTTGGCTTACCATCTGTAATCATAAAAATTTGTTTGTTTGTATTCTTTTTTCTTCGCAATAAATCTAAGGCCAGTTGAATTCCGGCAACCGTATTGGTATGATAAGGTCCAACTTGTAAATAGGGCAAGTCTTTCACTTTTATTGGCCAGGCATCATTCCCAAAAACAAGAATGTCAAGCGTGTCTTTTGGATAGCGACTACGAATTAACTCAACCAATGCCATGGCAACTTTTTTGGCAGGTGTAATTCGGTCTTCACCGTATAAAATCATACTGTGGCTAATGTCAATCATTAGCACGGTACTCATTTGTGCTTTATGGTGCGTTTCGTTAACAACTAAATCACTTTCATTTAATTGGAATGTGTCCATTCCATTATTAATTTGTGCGTTTTTAATACTTTCAGTCACGGCAATTTGTCCTAAAGCGTCACCAAAAACATAATTGCGAAACTCACCGCTTTGCTCACCTCCGTCGCCCACATGTTTTGTATTGTGATTGCCACGACCAGATTTGCGTAATTTACCAAAGATTTGATTCAAGGCATTTTTACGAATTGCTCTTTCTGTTTTGGCTGTAATTACCATTCCACCTTCATTATTCGGATCATCATCATCCTTTAGGAAACCTCTTTTCTTCAAATCTTCTATAAAGTCGTCTAAATTATAAGCCTCCGTACTTATTTTATATTCTTTGTCCAAATGGGCTAACCAATCCAAGGCTTCATCCACGTCACCCGAAGTGTACGTAATGATTTCCTTAAAAATGTCAAAAAATTTATCAAAAGGTTCTTGATCCGGCTCAGTGTATTCGGTAAAGACAAATCCTGATTGTGGCTTCAATTTTTTCATGTCTAACAAAGGCAATTTTCCCGTAATTATTTGAGGTGTTCAACTTATTAAGTGATGCTAAAGAATGCTGTACTAAGATAACTACTAATAGTCGAAGTTTGTTCATTTTAATTACAAAATTCAACCCTGTTTTTTCCAGTTTGATCGGATTTTGTCCATTTTACTCTCGTTATTCATGTCGTTATTGTCAATATATTTTTCAGCAAAACCACAATTCATGCAAGCGTAGGTTGTGACAGAAATACGCGACCAATTCGAAATTCCAATTTGAGAGCTGGCTCCACGTTGAGAAAAAGATTCATCCGAGTAGATCTCGGAACCACCACATTTTGGGCATTTATTGGATTTTTTCATTCGATTAAGATAATAAATTGATACGCTAGACTGGTATTAAATCATTTTTTTTGTCAAAAAAGCTCTGCATAATACTTCAAGCTTTCCGCTATATTTGATTCATAAAAAACTTATTACAATGAAATACTATTCTATTTTTCTAATCGCCTTGCTCTTTTTTTCTTGTAAAAAAAGTAACTACGATAAGTATGCTGCAGGATCCGAAAAGCGAATGACTGTTACTGAACATAATGTTATTATTGAAGGAATTCATTCAGATGGTCTAAACAGTGCTACTACACTTATTGACTTGGATGGTGACAATGAAGTTGATTTAAAATTTATAAGTAATCGAGATAGTTTGGTTTTAGGTATCGGGACTGAATTTTGGGATGTGATTTTGGAGATAGTAAATCCTTTATATGATGTATTAGAAATCCCAAATTCTGGGGACAATTATTATACAGAGACACCATATAAACCGTATTGGGGCGCAGGTTTTGGTAGGAGTAATCGCACTTTAACAACAGGTTGTCAAACTGACGGACTATTACTTACAGAGGCATCAGCGAACAGCCCTAAAACGTTATCAGAGCATGTTGGGTTTCAACCTGATGAGTTGGACTGGAAATCAAATGATTTTGGCTCCTTAGAATTAGCTTCGTCCGGATATGAATTTACCGTTTGCCATTTTAACGAAGAAGAGGATAGTCTCTTTTGTGATATTATTGTTATAGAACCTACTTGCTATCCAATTCCAACAGATGAAAAAACGTATTTATTGTTTAGAAAACTAGAGACAAACGACTGCTATTCTATTGGCTGGATAGAAGTTCTATTAACGGATGAAAATAAGTTAGAAATTAAAAGATCGGCAATTAGTAATAAGCCCTTAAAATTTTAATCTAGCGCTGGCGGGAATCTTTTTTCTAATGCAATTCTGCGATAATCAAAAATTTCGTTCAATTTGTTTTGAATTAATAAACGATTGGCAATCGCACCTAAAAAACCAAACGGAGGACAATAACTAATTATATCCCTCATTAAAACGTTTCCGTTTTCCATTGGTTCAATGATATGTTGATGGTGCCACATTTTATAAGGACCAACACGCTGTTCATCTACAAAATATTTTTTATCACTTACTTGAGTGATTTCTGTAACCCATGTCGTTTTTATTCCTGCCAGTGGTTTTACTTTATAGCTAATAACTAAACCTGGGTACATTTTTTCTGGGGTATTCTTTGACGAAATGTCGAAGCCCATATAATCAGGTGTAATTTCTTTTAGATTTTTCGGGGATGAAATAAAATCCCAAACCGCATCTAAACTACCATTAACGACTTGGCTAACTTGTTTCTGATAAAAAGCCATAATTATTGATTTTTAATTTCGTCAATTTTATTTAAAATGGTATTGGCTTCTGCATGTTTTTCGTCACTAGCGGTTCTACTAAAAGTTGAAAGCTTATGCGCTTCGGCCAATAATTTTTCGTATTGGTCATACAATTTATCAATCGGAGATTTTTTTTTAAATAGCTTAAACATTTGTAAGGCTTTTGATTCTTAAAGAGAACAATTTCGTGAAGATTTTGTTCAAAAAAATAAAACCTTGTCATTACGACAAGGCTTAATTCACAAAATGTTAGGTGGGAGGGTCGATTAACAGGACCAATGTATACCTAATAGATCTTTAAATGGGTTTATTTTTTAGGAATGGCATGATTTCGTTTAGGAATGGACAATTTTTAGTTTTCAATTAATTCAAGTTTAACAATTGATGGAATAATAGCGGTTACATCTTCCATTGCTCCTTCGCAGCAGTAAAATGACGAAGCTTTATATTCCCAATGCAAATCAAAGGTTTTATCAAGATATGCTGGATCGTCTTCAAATGTTAAAGGGTCGTATAATTCATAGTCCCCAAAATCATTATTTCCATCTCCAAAATCCAAATACAAATCATCTGGTCCGGTAAACGAAAGATGAAAATAGTCTCCAAAATCACAGCCAACATATTTTACTCGAACAGGATTAGAGATGTTTTTCATTACTTGATCTATATAGTCGACATAATTAGCTAAAGCGGGGTTATTATTTAAGTCTGATAACTCAATCAAGTCTTCTTCAATAGTTGCTGTCTTTACGGTGTCTTCCTGTATTGTAAGTAATGGTTCCTGTTTAGTAATTGTATCCGCTATTAGAGGTGGATTCATTTCGTTTGCAGGAGAAGATTCGGTGCAAGCGCCAAACATGATGGCAGCAATTATAGAGAAAATCAATTTATTCATAGTGTGATTTTCTTTAAATCTAATTCTTTTCAGCTAATTATGCTAATTCAAATTTTTAAGCTGATTTCATTCGTTTTTAAGTGCGAATCGCCTTGCTTCATTCTCCATTCTTGTCTCAAACTTATTTGGTGCAGGAATATTAAATTCAAGTTTTTCTTCGGTAATTGGGTGGATAAATTGAAGATTTGTAGCGCAAAGAAATAAGCCTTTGTGTTTTAGAATTAGATCCGTTTGACCATATAATTTATCGCCCAATATTGGATGCCCCATATGCGCGCAGTGAATACGTAGTTGATGGGTGCGTCCAGTCTCAGGAATTAGTTCTACTAAACTTAGGAATTCATTTTTAAGCGAGGGTAAAGTTTTTAGAGTTAGGTATGCGGAATAGGACTTTTTTTGATCGATAGCAACATGAATTCGGCCAGAATGTGGGGTTTGACCAATAAGTACCGCTTGATATTTTTTATGAATCGTTTTATTTTCAAATGCCTGTCCCAAACGCACGCGACTTGTTTTCGTTTTGGCAATTATCAATAGCCCGGCGGTTTGGTTATCTAAACGGTGAACAGGCAGTGGCCAAGGCAGGGCATCTTGTTTTAAAGAAGGGCGCAAATTATATTGCAGGGCGTTTTGGATAGTTTTGAATTGATTCCCACTTACGCTTATGCCCGCTGGTTTAATAATTACTGCTAAATCCTCATCTTCATAATAAATTTCAAGTTTGAGATGATACGTTTTGGGTGGCGTTAAATCTAATGTAACAAGGGTTATTATATCTCCTTCTTTCAACCTTCTGCCACCTTCAACAATTGCACCATTTAAGCGCAATTCTCCCTTTTTTATGGCCTTTTTAATCCCTTTTCGGCTTGGAATAATTGTGAGGTTTTTTTCGCAATACGTATTGAAGCGTTCTGCAATTCCAAGGGAGTTTATGATATGTTCAAATTTTACTTGAATGTTTTTTTTCAAATGTAATCATCCCGATTTAAGGAAACAAAAAAACCGAGTAAGAATACTTTCTTACTCGGTTTTTATAAATAATCATTTACTATTTCTTCTCCGGTGACATGTATTTATAAACCAGTCCTGCAAGTATAGCTCCTACAATAGGTGCTACCCAAAATAACCATAATTGACCCATTGCTATGTCATTGTCTGCAAATATTGCTTGACTCGTACTACGCGCGGGATTAACTGAAGTATTTGTTACTGGAATACTGATAAGGTGAATTAAAGTTAATCCTAAACCAATGGCAAGTCCAGCCAAGTATTTAGGTGCTTTTGAATGCGTTGATCCTAAAATGATAATTAAGAAAAAGAAAGTCATTACAATCTCAATTACTAAAGCAGAAATCATTCCGAATCCACCTGGGGAACCATGTGCTGTGCCTTCGTTATAACCGTTGGAGGCAAAACCACCAACCGTTTCAAAACCATCTTGCCCACTTGCAATGAGATAGAGTACTCCAGCCCCTGCAATACCTCCGCATAATTGCGCGCCTATATAACCTGGCAATTCCTTTCCTTTAAATCTTCCTCCTGCCCATAATCCAATAGAAACCGCTGGGTTCAAGTGACACCCTGAGATATGTCCAATTGCATATGCCATAGTAACCACGGTTAAACCAAACGCGAGTGATACGCCAAGGAAACCAATTCCTGCCTCAGGAAAATTGCAAGCGAAGTAAGCCGCACCGCAGCCTCCAATCACTAGCCACATTGTTCCAATAAACTCTGCCATTAACTTTTTCATAGGTATTTATTTTTAGTTTAAATCTGTTACACTTTTGGGCGTATCAATGACGTAATGAGAGAGTTATAGTGATACTTTGTGGGGGCTCGCCTTGTTGCTCAATTTATTTAAATATCACAATAATTTCCAACATTGGTCAAAAGACGGTGAAAATTTTGGTAAAGGGACAATAATTTCCGATCAAGAGTTCAGTATTAGGTTTACTTAGTTCTTTACAAACTTTAGATTCGAGAAGGAATGGTCTTCCAAACGAATGTGAACCATATAGATTCCAGTTGGCCATATGTTAATATCAATTAAGGTTTCTGTTGTAATAAGCATAACTTCACCAATTGAATTATAGATGACTAATTCCGTGATTTCAATTTCTGAGCGGATAGTCAGGCTTTCGGATGCGGGATTTGGAGAAAGTAAAACGGCTATAGGAGCATTCAATGTTTCAATTTCATTCAACGTACAGTCAACAGTGCACCAATCGCGCGCTTCTAATTCGCATAAAATAAATTCGTAAGCTAATTTATTGACACCATCACCGTCCCAAGTGCGTAGACCAAGCGTTCGCAAATATTCCAAAAAAATGGGATCATCAACTCCAAGATATTCTTCAAAAAATTCAATATCTTCCGGAGACCAATCAGTTGATTTAAAAACGGTAAGGTATTTAATGTTCGCATAATGTTTATCCCATGCATTAAATACGGCAGAGTAAAATTGGGCCTGTAATTCTTCAGAACTATTGCAAGTTTCACTGGATGCATATCCACATTCTGCAAAATAAATAGGTTGATCAATAGAAGGGTATAATGCGACTAAATCGTCAAAATGCCCTTCAACTACTGCCGGAGGTTCCATAGTGAAATCAGGCGCCAATGGATAATAAGTAACCGTAACAATGTCTAAGCCCTCATTTACTATTTGACAATAATCCGATTTTTCAGGACTTGTTAGACCGTTCAAAGTGAACGTTGTTCCAACTTTCAATTCTTTACCATATAAAGCAAAATAAGTATCCTTGGCGTAAGGTACAACCGAATCTAAGAATGTTTTAAAGGCAGTGTACATCTCTTCGTCAGTTCCAAATAAAATATCACTTTCATTACCAATGTTTAGCGCGGCCAAATCAATGTCCGGAATATGACTAAATACAGTATCCAAGGCTGTTTTAAAACGTTCAATCAGTAAGGGATCATCAAATGGAACAGCAGCTAAATCTGCTGGAACTTCTTTTACAGCAATATTTGTAACAGCAATTTGCATTTCAACTTGCACGTCATTCGCTGGGAAATAAAAATTAGCAATATCCAACCTTGAAGCAATAAAATCAGGATCGAAAACGCCAGCATCAGGCTCTAAGTCAGACCAAGTAAGTGATAGGTGGGTGGATTCTTGGCAAGCATCAGCAGCAAATCCGAAAGCTAAATCATAATCATTGTTTTCGGTCATATCAACTTGCCAAGCAAAAATACGATCGCCTTTAGCGAGTTGGGCAGTGGCTGAATATTGTATTAGAAGTAAAACTAAGGTAAGGGTGGTAGCTGTAGATTTCATAAAATAGTTAATTGGTTGATGGTATAATTACGATTTATAAAACCAAAACCCCCACTATTCGTACAGCAAAAAAAAAGGCATAAAAAAAGTCCTGATTCACCTTAGGCAGATCAAGACTTTTTAATAAGATTGTAAATATCTAATCGATAATTTTAACGTCTACTGCGTTAAGACCTTTTCTACCATCTTTTAAGTCGAATTCAACTTTGTCGCCTTCGTTAATCTCGTCGATTAATCCTGATACGTGTACAAAGTACTCTTGATTGTCTGCTTCGTCTGTGACGAACCCAAATCCTTTTGATTCATTGAAGAATTTTACTGTTCCGTTTCTCATTGTAATAAAAATAATATTAGGGCATAAAAGTACTACTAAAAAATAACGTACTGGTTTTTTAGTAACGAAATTTCATTTAGATTGATGATTTAGCATACAAAAATCATCAATCACTGAAGATGAAAAATCCTAAACCTCCCGGATCTCGGATAATTACATTGTCGACAATTCCTTCCGAATTAAAATGCGTTATTTCCTCAGTAATTACAATATTGGCACTTTTTATTTGGTCAATAATGGAAATGTTATCAGGTCCATTAAAATACGATATGGATGGGTTAAAGAAGAGATGAGGACAACATTGATATTTCATTAGGCTAATCGAAAAACCGGCTTCATTTGAAAGAGCTACCCAACCATGCTCAAGGTTGCCCATGGTTTGTTTATAACCAAAAAGTGACCAAAACTCAATAGAGGCTTCAATTTGATTTGTTTCCAGAGAAAAACCACCATAACTCCCTATTAAAGATATGGCTTTACTCTGCGGTATATTATCGCGTTCAGCCTCAAGGTAAACGCAGCATCCACTAGGCGCAATAAGTAAAAAACCAGTTGGTGTTTTTGTTGCCGTTGACATTAATTCGCTTTCAACTAAGAAAGATTCCCAATTTTCACCAATGCATTTCAATCCTGCACGGCTAAAACGGTCTTCATTTATTTCAATCGTAACTCCATTAGAAAAAGCGTAGGTTTTCCCATCATTTTTACTGATTTCGAAGCCAATTTTTTCATAAAAAGTGCAACTAGTTTTATGATTGGGTGTCGGGGTTTGAATAATTGTTTTCATATTTTTACTTATTTCAAAAAAATCACGTAGAACAACTGATTATAAGTTCATTGGAGTGGTTAAAGTTATTTATTCGTACAAGTCAAAATTAATAAAAAATAGATAGACGTTGTACCATGTATGTCAACTTCTTGTATTCCGTACCTAAACTCTGTTTTTATGGGTAAAATGATTTTTAATAGTGACTAGGTGTTTTGTACTAGGTAGGTGTTGTTTGTCTGATTTACAGATTATTTGTCACCTTGTATTTTGTGAATATATGAACAAAAGTGTCATTTATAGTTGATATTTAAGCAAATTTGGTGCGTGTAAATACGTGGTATTAAGTTCGTGTAAATTAATTTAAAAATCAGTTATTATACTGTTTTTTTAACTGATTTGGTGGTCTAGATTTGCTTCAACTCAAAACAAGTATCGATATATATTTTGGTTAAAAGAAAGGTGTTCTGCTAAACACCTTTCAGTGAGCGTGCAACCTATTTCTAGCAGGAATTTTGCACAACCCTTTGCATTTTGTAGTGTGCCCAAAATGCATATGCAAAGATAACAAATTAGAGTAGGCATATTAATATATTTTATTATGAAAAATGGAAAGTTAAGTTTAGCTGATTTTAAAGCTAAAGCAGAGAAAGTGTCTACAATTGAAGTTTTAGATAAAGTTCAAGGTGGACGTTTAGATGATTGTCATTGCTGCCACATTGCAAGTGACGAAAGACTTGCGTAATTAATTGATTTGAAGATTCTGGGCTCAATTTGAGTCCAGAATTTTCTTTTTATACTGTTTGCATATAAATTTAGAGTCACTTTTTAACACCCACTATTGAAATCCCAAAATATGAAGTCAGATGAGTCAATTTTCTTAGAAGCTGCCGAAATTGGTCGCCAATACTATATTGAAAATATCAAAATGTTGTTATTTAAGAACAATCCGGATGTTTTTGATCTAATTGATTTTGAAGCTGAAAAGGTTTATCAGGAACCCATGTTGTTTGCGCATTTTAATTTTCCTGGCGTATCAAACTTGACAGTTGAAAACATGCTCTATGGCTATATGAGTCCAGATATTAGACCCAAAGAGATGAAGGCGAAATCAGATCCGTATGGGCGAATTTATTTGACAAATTTTGGCTGGGTAATTACTTCTCAAAATGATCAAGAGTTCACGATTAAAACAACATCTAACTACGATATTGAACTTTTTATAGGAGATGAGAAAGTAGATTTCACATTAGAACCTTTGAGCCTTTTAGAGGAAGACGGACCAGAAGTGGTCAAATATCCTACAAACGTTTTGAAGGAATGCTATGTCCGCGTTGATGGTGCATTAGTTGAATTTGATATAACGGAAATAGCAAAGGAACGAACGCAAACGTTAAAGAATGCATGGGAATTGATGAAAGAGTTGATTCCAGCGCAATATGAACTGATTAAGAAAATGGCCAAAAAAATGGTGATTTTTAATTTGATCGACGGTACTGCAAATTCATTTGCTACAAGAAACGCGCAAGGAACGGCCTTTTTTCACAGCTACCAGCTTGAATACAATGAAGTGTTTTTTATTGATGATGTGGCACATCAAACGGGCCATGTTATTTTTTATGCAATTACGGCTGAGCCAGAGCATTTTATAAAATTAGAGCCTGATACACTTTTACAAAGTTATACGACAACTATTAATCAAGGTACACGAACAGTATATGTTTTGTTTCACGCCTTGTACACTTACTATACAACACTTAAGTTTTTAGACAAAGCGTTAGAAACAGGTTGCTTTGAAGGTAAGAAATTACATGAGGCGCGAGGAAGAATGCATTTTTATATCGGTAAATATCGCCGTGACACAACGTTCTTAAAAGAGGATATTGGATTAGATGTCCTATTCAAAGAAGAGGGACGAAAATTATTTGATAAGATAGACACGGATGTCACTGATATTAGTGAGCATTGGTACCCTAAAGTAAGTCATTTAGATATGACAGATCAACCTTATAATTTCACGTATTCAAAATATGTTGAGTTAAATCCACTTGAAGAAATATATCAATAAATAATATTAAATGAAGCAAACGATAATTATAACTTTAATCGCCTTATTTCCACTTTTAAGTAGTGCTCAAAAAGAAATAATACAGAATTATAAGACAGCATTTTCCGTCTTACAGGCGGTGAACAAAAAATACGATTTTAATCCATCCAATACATATAATTGCCACGTCAAATATAGCGGGACAAGTTATGAGGCAGGTCATTATGCTACACCTGAAAAACGTTTCGCAGATCCGGTTACGTTTTCAATATTGAGCAATAATACAGAGGCATATGCTATCAATAAGGACCTAACGTATAAGGAAAAACATTATTTTTCTTATATGGTTTTAAAGTCCGATTCCTGTTATACATCATCCTATTGGAACGAAAGAACGCGAACGCGCAAAATAACTGATCATGGCTTTGTACGGTTTTATATTCCGTACAACTTGGTGGTTGCATTAAACGCGAATAAAGAAACATTGCACCATATTTCAACCAAAGGTGAAAATCATATCCTTGGATTTAATGATTCGAAAGGCATTAAATATTATGTTGAAATAGATGCTAATACGTCCTTAGTTAACAGTGTTACAATACTTGAATATCATGGCATACATGGAGATCATTATCGTGAAATTAAATACGACGATTATCAAGAAAACGAATTTGGTTTATTTCCTAAATCAATCAAAGATTCTGAAAATCAATTCTTAAAAGAGGAATTAAAATTAGAAGCCATCAACTTGCCATATACCGCTGAAGATTCTATCCAAATTAATCTTACCGTATCTGCCATTGAAAATGATACATCAATCGCGATTGTTGAAATAGTCCCCAATGTCTATCTTTTGAAATTGTATGCGTATGGAAATAAATTAATGGTAACTGAACATGAAGATTTTTTAAGTATTTATGACGCTCCGGGCAATATTCATGTTGGAAACGAGTTAATAGCATTCTTAACAAAACGTTTTAACAAACCCATTAAATATTGTTTTATTAGTCATCATCACCCCGATCATGGTGGAGCAGTATCTGCTTTTAACCGAATTGGAGCGACGGTAATCACAACCCAAAAAAATGTAGCCTTTTATGATAAAATCACGGCAGTTTCTCACACAATAGGTGAAAATGTAATTGCTAAAAAAGAAATTAAGGCGAACTACGTTATTGTAGATTCCATGTCTAACAAAACATTTTTCAAAAAATCAGATTTAGAAGTGATTGCATATGAAATGGGACCACTAACAGGACATACGGATGAATATTTGGCGTTTTATTTTAAGAAAGGACGCGTATTATTTCTCGCTGATTTGGTAGACTTTCCTTCTAATAAAGTCCATGATCAAAAAAAACGTGCTTATTCCGTTTATGAATTGATTAAAAAAGAAAAAATTAAAGTTGAAAAAATTGTATCTGGTTGGCCATTAAAGGGGCAAAAGAACTATGGAACAATGGATGATTTAATCTTAGCGTTAAAGAAAAATTATCCGGATATAAAATAACGATTGCACCTACTCATGAAGAAAAAATTTCCATTTTTCAAACAATTGGATCAGATGGACTGCGGTCCTACCTGCCTGAGAATTGTTGCGAAATATTACGGAAAAATTTATAGCATAGAATATTTGCGAGAACGTGCGAATATCACGCAACAAGGCTCTTCAATGGGGGGCATTGCCGAAGCTGCAGAAATAATAGGACTCAAAACTTTGGGTGTTACTGTGGATTGGGAAGTCCTTTCTTCGCAAGCACCAATGCCTTGCATAGTTCATTGGCGCCAACGTCATTTTATAGTTGTTTACAAAATTGAAAAGGATAAGGTTTATGTTTCTGATCCAGCCTTTGGAAGAATTGTATATTCTAAAAAAGAGTTCTTAGATGGATGGATTCCTGGTAAAGATAGTAAAGAAACAGCTGAAACTGTAGTACTTTTATTAGAAGCTTCACCCGAGTTTTATGACAGTGAAGATGAGCAACATAGTCAAAAAGTTGGGTTTAAATTTTTAGTACCTTATTTTAAGCCTTATCGAAAAACATTAACGCAGGTTTTCTTAGGGTTATTTACCATTACACTCTTACAGTTTGCGCTTCCTTTTCTCACACAATCTGTCGTTGATTATGGAATTAACTATGAGAATTTAAACTTTATCTATCTCATTCTTATTGCACAATTGGTGTTCTTTATTAGTACAACTTCTGTACAAATGATTCGAGATTGGTTGATGCTCCATATGACCAGTCGTATCAATATTAATTTATTGTCTGACTTTCTAAGGAAATTAATGCGTTTACCCGTTTCCTATTTTAGCACTAAAAACATAGGGGATTTACTACAACGAATTCAAGATCATAGAAGGGTTCAAAACTTTTTATCAACTTCAACTTTGAGCGCCTTATTTTCTATGCTCAATATATTAGCGTTTAGCGTAATTTTGGCTTATTATAACCTCTTTATCTTTTTAATATTCATAGGCGGTACATTGTTGTATTTGCTATGGACAGTCATCTTTTTAAGAAAAAGAAGAGAGTTAGATTATAAATTTTTCGATTTATCATCAGGGAATCAAAGTAGTGTTATCCAGCTCTTAAATGGGATGCAAGAAATTAAGTTGAACGGTTCAATGCGACGTAGACGTTGGGAATGGGAAACTATTCAGACGCGCTTATATAAGGTCTCAATTCGAAGTTTATTTCTTCAGCAAACGCAAAACACGGGTGGGGCATTTATCAACGAACTTAAGAATATAATTATCACCTTTTTGGCTGCAGGATCTGTAATTCAAGGTTACTTGACACTTGGTGAAATGCTGGCTGTTCAATATATTTTAGGTCAGTTAAACGTACCTGTAAATAACCTCATAAACTTTATTCAAACCACACAGGACGCGAAAATTAGTTTAGAGCGAATTTCAGACGTACACATGGTAGAAGATGAGGAAGATAGAAGAGAGGATGCTGTGAAACATTTACCAGAGAATAAAACCATTGTATTAAAGGATTTAAATTTTAAATACGGAGGTAAAACATCTCCCTACGTATTGAAAAACATCAATGTTGAAATTCCAGAAGGACAGGTAGTAGCAATAGTTGGTGCCAGTGGAAGTGGTAAAACAACCCTAATTAAACAATTACTGAAGATCATAGAACCATCTGATGGGAAAATTCAAGTAGGCAATATCCAATTAAGTAATTTTAGTAGTGCTTTTTGGCGAACGCGTTGCGGTTCTGTAATGCAAGAAGGATTTATTTTTTCAGATACAATTGCACGTAATATAACGGAGTCAGATTCTGAGGGGATGATTGACAAAGAGCGTTTACTCTTAGCCGTTAAAATTGCCAATCTTGAAGGGTTTATAGAAACATTACCATTGGGTTATAATACACGAATTGGGGCAAGTGGAATGGGAATAAGTGGCGGTCAAAAACAACGAATTTTGATTGCCCGAAGCGTATATAAAAATCCAGATTATTTGTTTTTTGATGAAGCTACAAGTGCCTTGGATGCTACTAACGAAAGTGAAATCATGGCAAAACTCCATGCATTCTTTGAAAAAAGAACAGTTGTGATTGTAGCACACCGCTTGAGTACAGTTAAAAATGCAGATAAAATTATTGTTTTAGAAGACGGTGCGATAATCGAAGAAGGAAACCATGTCGAACTTGTTAAAAAACGTGGAAAATATTATGAACTGGTTAAAAACCAATTGGAGTTAGGGAATTAATTATGAAAATTGATGAACTCGAATCAAATAGCGAACAGCTAAGAGAAATCTTAGAAAAGCCGAATAGTGCTATTCTCTCTTGGGGAATAACGGTTATTTTCTGCATCATAATAGCGGTATTTGCATTGCTTTGGTTCATAAAGTATCCTGATGTAATTGAAGGCGGAATTATATTGACGACAACAGATCCACCAATTAAATTGGTGAATAAAACAGATGCCGAAATCAGAACAATCTATTTTGATGAAAACGATAATGTCAAAAAAGGAGATGTAATAGTTGAGCTTAATAATCCCTTAACCGGATTGACAAAAATCATGTTGGAAAACACAATTGACGAAATTCGCGAAGCGATACATACTGAAAATTTATCAAGCTATGAAGTACCTGATAATGATCATAATTATGGGGTAGTGCAACAAGAATATTCAATATTAATTTCTTCAATTCTTAATTATCAAAACTTGGTAGATCCTTTAAATATTCCATTTAAATTGGTGAATTTAAGAGAGCAATTGAAGAACATCAAACTCTTGCGGCAGGTTGAAGTTGAACAAATTGCCTTGGCGGAAGAACAATTAGTGCGAACTGCAGAATCTTTTGAATCGGATAAGGAATTGTATGATAAAGGAGTGATTTCAAAAACCGAGTATTTCGAAAAAGAAAATGAATATGTTGCGCAACAAAATCAAGTTAAAAATTTAAAGAAAGCTAAGATTCAGCATGATATTCGCATTACAGAATTAAAAAAAGAAATTTCTGATACTGATTTGGATAATAAACAAAACAGAAAATTATTGAAAGGCGAAATAAACGAACAATTAGCGAGTATTGAATATGCCTTGGATAATTGGAAGTTAAGTAATCAAATTATTGCACCGTTTGATGGAAAATTAACCTATCTCGGAAATATCAAAGAGAATCAATTTATTGCTGGAGGCACAGAGGTTTTTGCTTTAGTGCCAGAAATGCAAGAATATGTTGGACTGATGGAAATTCCCAAAACGGGCTATGGGAAAGTTAAAATTGGACAAAGTGTGCGCATAAAATTGGATAATTTCCCTTACTATGAATTCGGTTTGTTGAGTGGTGTTGTGCAAGAAGTTTCATTGGTGCCGAATCAAGACACGTATTTGGTGAAAATTGGACTCACGAAAGGCTTGATAAGTTCTTATAATAAGCAATTAACGTTCACTCCTGAAATGTCAGGTACGTCAGAAATTATAACAGAAGAATTGCGATTAATTGATCGGATCTTCAATCGAATTCGAGAAATTTTTGATTAGTATGCGTTGGTTTCTCCTCCATATCGTTTTTGTGAGTTGTGCTGGGTTTTCCCAAACATGGAACCTACAGCAATGTTTGGATACAGGTTTGGTCAAGAATTATAACCTCACCAGTTCTGATATAACAAGTGCTATATTAAACGAGAATTTAAAAGAGTCCAAGGCCACCTTCTTGCCATCTTTAAATGGTGGAGCAATTCATGGTTATAATTGGGGGCAAACATTGGATCCTTTTACAAATCAATTTGCGACTGACCAGGTGCAATACAATAATTTTTATTTGAGAAGTGGCGTTGTGCTATTTTCAGGAATGGGCAATTATTATAATGTGCGGATGCGCGAAACAGATTTGGAAAGTGAAGTCTTTAATCGCAAGATTCAAGAGCGTGGATTAAAAATTGAAATCGCAACTTCCTATTTACAAATTTTATTGAATAATGAGGTCTTGCAAATAGCGATTGAACATTTAGGCTTAAGTCTCAAGCAAAGAGAAAAATTAGAACTTCTAATTGCAGCTGAAAAAGAAACAAACTATAAATTTCATGAGATTAACGCGCAAGTTCAACGTGATCAGCTAACCATATTAACTGCTCAGAATGATTTGAATTTTTCGCTCCTAGTATTACAACAACTCATTGATTTACCTTATGATTCTTCCTTTACTATTGAAACGGCAGATACCTTATTCAAAGAAGTCAGCTTGAACGCCGAAGAGATAGATCCTAGAAATTTTGCTGAACTAAGAGCGGCAGATCTTAATTTTAAGTATTTGTATCAAAATGATAAATATATTCGATCCAACTTATATCCAACATTATCACTTAATGGCGCAATAGGAACAGGTTATTCAGGGAATAATACAGAATTGATCGGCGGAAGTGACGTCACAAAACCATTCGGTATACAGTTGTCTGAAAACTTTTATCAGTCCGTTTATTTTTCATTAAACATTCCAATATTTAATCGACGAAATATAACGACGCAAATAAAAACAAATGACTTGCAAATCAAACAATTGGTATTGGATAAAGAACAAGCAAAACTCACCGTTGAAAAAATGTTTGAGCAATTAAAAATGGTGAATTCAAATTCAAAACGGCAATATCAAATGTCTCAAGCCGTTTTAAATGCCGTAAAGCTTAACTACCAAGAAAGTCAGATTCGTTATGAAAATGGTAAATTATCTTACGGTGAATTATTAGAAATAAAGGACGCACTATTTATTGCTCAATCCGATCTAATTCAGGCTAAATATCAGAGTTATATTAACGAATTGATTTTGAAGTTTTATTTGGAGAATTAGGGTTCATTGAGTGCGCGATTTAAAGATCGATTCGTGCGTCTCAAAAGTTCAAAATAATATTCTTAGGATGTTAATATTCTATATCAAATCTACCTTCAGTTATGTCCATAGTTGATTTACCTCCGCAGTCAGGATTTATTAACGTTATAGAAAACCTTCCAGCAATAATATGTATAGTTTCATATAGACGAGTAATCTCTGCTGCACCTCGATTGAGGGTATGATGAAAGTAAAAACAATTTCCTCCTGATGAATCAATATGCCCTTTAAGGTGGGCTGTTTCAAAATTCATAGGGTAATTACTTAAACCATTGTCAACAATTACTTTAAATGCAACATTATCATCTTCACGTGTTCCTTGGATGCGGAACAAATTACTGGCCTCATTCAAGAAGCCACTTAAGGCATTAGGGCCATTAAGATTAGTTCGAGCAATATATGGGATTTCATCAAGATAATAAGCGAAGGTATTGTTTCCCTTATGAGTTAATTCCTGTAAGGTATGTTCTTCAGCAGATTTATTACAAGATAGAGGTACAGGCTCCGAATCAATTGTGAGGGGTGTTTTAAATATTAGCGGTATTTTCATGCATGACGAATTCAAGACCTTAAGGCATGAAAAATGGTGATTCCCAAATTATTAACTTTCGCATTTGCAACTATCGTATTCACGGAAAGTTCAATCTTTCAAAGGGAATAATTATGCGTTGATAGGTTTCTTTTCAAATCTTAAAAAGAACGAATTATGTCCAAGTTTATTCTGCTAATGTTCTGTAATACGGTTAGATTCTAAATCTTTCACAAAAAAAAGAATAAAATTTAAAATAATATATTTCATTTAGATATCTGATATTCAGATATGAAAACGTTTTCAAATATTTACAATCGTATTTTATTCGGATACAAACGTTTATTATACGATTAAACTTTTGAAGTTGCCATTCCTTTGTGGTGTCGATTACAAACAACGACAGAATTCATTAACATACATTTTAAAAAAGAAACATTATGAAGTCATTAAAAAACACAGTACAATTAATTGGAAATTTAGGACATGCACCAGAAATCATTTCATTTGAGAATGGTAAAAAAATGGCTAAAATTAGTATAGCAACTAACGAATCATATAAAACACCCGAAGGTGAAAAAGTAGATCAGGTTAACTGGCATAGTGCAATTGCCTGGAACGGTCAAGCAACATTCATTGAAAACTTTGTAAAGAAAGGGCAAGAAGTTGCGATTGAAGGGAGATTAGTAACTCGATCATATGAGACTAAAGAAGGCGATAAGCGTGTGAAATCAGAAGTACATATTAATAATGTTTTACTTTTTGGTAGAAAAGAAGAGGAGGAGAAGTAGAGGAGCGGGTTTCGGTGTTATGCGTTAAGCGCTGCCTTGAGCTGCGCCGTGCTGAGCCTAACGAGGTATCGTAGGTTTTTTGAGCGAGACGCATGACACTTAAACCAGCAAATTATATCGAGTAGATATGGCTTTTATTGAATGCCAAAAACTTCTAAATGGTTTTATCAACTATCATAAAAAAATGCTTACTGACAAAGCAAATGGTAAATAACCCTCAAAAAACATAACACTATTCACATAACATTAAACACCAAAACTATGAACAATTTACAAAACGCAGTCAACTTAATCGGAAGAACAGGAATCAATCCAACGGTAAGAACATTCGAAAACGGAGTGAAATTAGCTAAGTTCTCTTTAGCCACAAATGAAACAATAAAAGAAGTGAACGGCAAAAAAAAATTAACGCAGTGGCATAATATTGTTGCCTGGGGAAAGAAAGCCGAGCTGATTGAAAAGTTTGTCAAAAAAGGACAGCTATTGGCTGTTGACGGAAAACTAGTAAATCGTGTTTATCAAGATAATGGTGGAGCAAATCGACGTGTAACGGAAATACAAGTTAACGAAATATTATTGATAAACCCAAAAAAGGCCGGATAGGGGTTGACGGATTCTTTTAGGTTTAAAGCGCTTTCAACTAAACATTGGAGGCGCTTTTTCATTAGTTAATTGACAAAAATATCTTGTTGACCGTTATCTATTAAAACCAATTTTATAACAGAATTAAATTTCAAAATGAGTAACGAATTATCAATGCCTGAAGAAATAATCACTAGTAAAATCTACTTGATAAGAGGTCAGAAAGTCATGCTTGATCATGATTTGGCTGAGCTATATCAAGTAGAGACCAAACGAATTAATGAGCAAATCAAAAGAAATAAAGAGCGTTTTCCAAATGATTTTATGTTTCAATTATCAAGAGAAGAATGGGCTAACTTGAAGTCGCAATTTGCGACTTCAAGTTGGGGAGGCCGTAGAACGTTACCGTATGTGTTCACAGAACATGGTGTTTTAATGCTTTCAAGTGTATTAAAAAGTGATCGTGCAATAGCCGTGAACATCCATATCATGCGGGTTTATACGAAATTGCGAGATATGATAATAGCGCACAAGGATTTGCTTTTAGAATTTGAAGAGATTAAGAAGCGCATTTCAAGTCAAGATGACCGCATAGATCTTGTATTTGATTATTTAACCAAATTTCTTACAGAAGAAGAACAAAAAGAACCCATTCGAAGAGTAGGGTTCAAAACAGTAACAGGTAACTAATGAATTTTAGGGTTCAAGGCTTTATAGGTAATAGTTTAGGACATCATTTCTTTAAATGGATTAAAATCAAGTGTAGAGAAGTGATCGGAAAGAAAACCTTAACGCAATGGCAGAAAATCTGAGATTTCCAATTCTCAAATACACTTCAAGATTATTAACAGGTATTAAGAGAATAATAAGCTCATGACTC
>JBLHOW010000002.1:0-169779 GCA_047623705.1 Crocinitomix sp. | reverse complement strand
GACGATATTATAGTGTTTTGTGTTGGGTAGAGACTGATTTTTGCGTTATGCTTGATCTTCAAAAGCTGCGCTTTTTCTTTTACAAAAGTAAACTCATAAATTTTCTCCTGCGCAAGCCTTGAACTCATCCTTTCTAGATCAAAACAATTCACTTTTTGGTAAGACGATATTATAGTGTTTTGTGTTGGGTAGAGACTGATTTTTGTGTTACGCTTGTCCAAAATTTGTTCATTTAAATACTTTGATAAAGTCAGCACTGTGCTGCTCTATTCAGCGCAATTTAAAAACAGTTATATTTAGTCATATGTTATCAGCCAATTATGATGGTTAATAATAATTTAACTACATAAGATGGATTTACTTTATCAATTGGAGAATTCAATAGATGTTAATTTAGCAATTAACGAACAAATTAGCATTCTAGAAAAATTTGATAACATTGAGGATAAGCAAATCCTTGAACTCGGAAAATTACATAAATATACAGAAGCAGGTATTTTAATTGAATATTTGGGATTCGATAGATTACAGAAGCATCAAGAAATCTTTATTCAACTTTTACAAGACATGAATTGGCCTGGCGCAGGTGGGGCTGCAAGAATGTTTTCTAAGGCAGAAATAAAAGCTTTGCCAATTGTTAAACGAACTTTAGAAACTGTATTGAACGACGATATTTGGCTAGATTGGATAATAATTCATATTGTTGATGATTGGTCAAGAGAATTAGTAATTGAATTACCGATTCTCAAAGAGTTAGTTGAGCGCGGAATTAATCAAGGTTCAGCTGTTAGAGCGCTAAGAGTTTTAAAAGAAAAAGATCTCGTTTCTAAGGAATTCATACTTGAAAAGTATAAATATCTCTCAAAAAAATTCGAAACTGACAAATACGCCTTGCAAGACTTGAGAGAGGAAATTATATTTGATTAAAAAAGACCATAACACAAAATAAAATTCACGCAAAGCTAGTCAGCATAAATGCTTAATTTTATTCAATAGAAATGAACTCCTTTGAATTAGCCATAAAAGATGACGGACATCCAGGTAAGTCAGAATATTACCTTAATCTAAAAATTGACGGAGAGGAATTTCTTAAAAAAATTGACGAAGACTTCAATGTAGTATTCTTTGGAGCTTTGAAAAAAAGTGTTGAGCAATCTGGTCAATATTTAATTTTCACTTGTTCTTGTGGTATTGCCGACTGTGGTGGTTGGGACTATGTTAAGGTAATTCATCAAACTGGAAAAATAACGTGGGACTTCAGTTATGGACAGGAGTTTCATTTTGAATTTCCTATTGATCATTACAGAGGTGAAATAGCAAGAATAGAAATTGAAAATAGAGAATTGACTTTGGAACCTCTAAATGTAATCGAACCAGAATAATTGGTTATAACACTATGGACGGAAGCATTAATAGGCATTTCACACCTGCAATTAGCCGCTATTGGCAGTTACTTTAAAGCTGCTGTTACATCTTAAAGAAAAAAATGAATATTAAAAATTTTATAATATACTTTACAATTGCAGTTATAGTTATTAGTTGTAATACATCTGATTCAAAGGAATTATCGGATGAAGAATTGACAACTAGAATTGATAACCCTGACTCGCTTCAAATAGAGTTTGATTCCTTAATGAAAATTGATGTTGAAATCCCAGCAGTTTTCGATTATTCGATTGTCAATTATGATTGTGTTGAAAGCTTCAACGCTCTCGCAAGGTCAACTGGTGGAGAATTAAAAGTAGTGGCAAATTCAAGCTTCGTAACTCGAGCAATATTGGATATAGTTGAAAATCATGCACAAGACAACTCGGACATAATGATCATTCTGGATAAAACTCAAAGCATGGAAGACGATCTTGATAACATTAAAAAAGGGCTTATCCAAATCGTAAGAAAATTAGAAGCATACTCAGGAATAAGGCTATCAATGGCAACATATGGGGACAAAAATGTAGATGGAAATAAATGGTATGACTATAATAATTTTGAATCGGATTTTTCATCTTCAAAATCATTTATTGAAAAAATTCGAGTTACCGGTGGCGGAGACTATCCTGAATCAGTGTATGATGGAATTTATGAAGCATTTAGCGAAGGATTTTGGGAATCAGACAATAAAAGAATTGTAATTCTACTTGGAGATGCCCCTTCTCTCGATTCTGATTCAACTTTAGCAGAATATGATGCTACAGATATTATTAGCTTGGCAACAACACAGAACATAAACATGAATTTTTACCCAATAGTTTTAAATCCAAATCCAAATCTGGATGATAGTCCGCACATGGAAAGTTTAAAACTAATTGACAACATCTATCCCAATCCGACCACAGGATTACTTTCTGTAGTTCTAAATTCAGATGAAGAATTGACTCTTGAAATATTTGATCAATCTGGTAAAATAATGAAATCAGAACAAGTTGAGGGCCCCGTCTTAAGAGAAGATCTCAGTTCTTATGATGACGGCGTTTACATTATCCGAGTTTATGATGAAAGAAAGAATTTTGACTCGAGAAAAGTTATATTGAGTAAGTAGCAATCAGTAACTAAGGACAAATAAAATTTACCACTATCGCTATTTGTCATAAATCGCCAACGGTATTTAAATGTTACAATTAAATGACCCATTTATTTGAGCCGAAAACAGCCTAATGCAATACTGTTACATGTCCAGAAATGGAATGTTTTTCATCACTACTTAAATCACCAAACTCAATCGCCCAGCTATAAACGCCATCTTTTACAGCACCGCGATCTCCATAAGTCCCATCCCAACCTGTAGCCACGTTAAAAGATTCAAACATTACTTCTCCCCAGCGATTATAAATAACCATATGGTAATCGTAGATATCTAAGTTTGCAGCAAAAATTGGTAAAAACACATCATTAAATGAATCTCCGTCTGGTGTAAATGCATTTGGAATATAATAGATATTTACGCCATCCACCAATACATAACCATAAGCTGTATCAATGCATCCAAATGATGAAGTCGCCAAAAGTTCTACTTCATAATAACCACCGTACTCAAAAGGATAAGTATGCGTTGGATTTACCGCTACAACGACTGGGGTTCCATCTCCCATATCCCATTCATAGCCAACTGCACCAGTCGTATGATTGATCATGGTAGTTGTTGCTTTATAGGAAAGTAAATGATCAGGGTCTGGTGTGAAATCCGCCTCAGGAAATGGTGTTACATCAAAGGTAAAAGTTATACTATTGTCTGACATATCTTCATCATCATAACCGTCAGGTAATACGAGTTCAATTGTCATAACATAACTACCTAATGGCAGAGAGAAACTTGGCAAAGTAAATGTTCCGGCTTCACCTTCTAAAATCAGACCTGACCATGTAAACGTATCAGTAAGCAGACCGTCTAAATAAACATTACCCGTAAAATAGGTCATGTTTTCATTTCCATTATTAATGACAGACATTTCTCCAAAAACAGGACTATTTTCGCATGTTGCAGTTAATGAACCTCCAGTAACTTGAATATCCATTACTTGAAGGTCGCAACTTTCTAAACAACCAGCAGCAATAATATTGTTTCGCATGTAAAGGCCAGGTTGTAATCCAAAACCGTATCCCAAATTAATTCCTACACCCGTTAAGTGACAATAGCTCATTACAGTTCCACCAAGCGGTGGCAATAAGCCGACGCATCCCTCATCAAATCCTGCATCTGGACCGCAACCATCAATTGCAGTTGCATCTCCATTCCAAAAACAAGCATGCGTATGCGGAGACCCCATATTGTGTCCCATTTCATGCGCGATTACCTCAACAGACCATGAATAAATTGGTACTTCTGCAAAGGTTAATGAAATACCGCTAACTGCTTTTCTTATCGCTTGATTTGCAGCGCAAAAAACGTTAACCCAAGCCAATCCACCTCCTGCTGAGATCGTAACCAAATGTCCTAAATCGCCTTCCCAAACGGTAGTTGTTACACCAAATAAATTCAATAAAACACCCGTATCTCCTTCAAGGTAGTAAGGGCTTAACTCATCCCAAACTTTTAATTCGGAAATATAAACAGTCATGTCATCCAATTCGTATAAAAACTGAATTTCATTGAATAGCGCCATCATATAATCAGCAGACTCTGTTACGCCGCCCTTTGCTAAAAATATATCATAGTCAACCTCAAAATAAAGGCTTGAACAATCTTCTACCACTGCTCGGTCATCTGACGGACTTAGATTCGGTGACTCTTCATAAACATCATCTGTATGACATTCAAAACTATTTCGACCATCTAATGCAGACTCTGCATACAGAATATAATAATTGTGTTCGGGCAATTTACCCAAATTAATATCTCCAATTCCTGGTATAGATCCAACCCCAATGATTTCATTGTTCAACACGCTAAATGCAATGTGAGAACCTTCATGACCAAGCACTACTCCTTGATAAAATATGCTTTTTGACTCTGTGGCATAGTCAATTTCAAGACCAGACGCCGTTTTGATTTTAAAGCCTGGCTTATACAAGATGGCCTCATTCAAATCAAAAACTAAAATCTCATCTTTATATGGAATTGAAATTCGAATAGCAGTCGGATGATCATTTAAAATTATATTCCAATTAACATTATCCGCATGCAAAAGGGCATAATCATCTATTAAACCCAAATCAAGATCTGCCTTGACTGTTTCATCAACTGGTGAAAAAAGCGCTATCTCTTCCTGCCCAAAAGCACTGAAAGTCAAGAGAGTAACTATTAAAGATTGTACTATTTTTTTCATTTTATAATATTCAACATAATCAACACTTTAAGAACGTTTGAGATTAAAAAGAGTTGCTATAATTGGCATATTTTATGTATGTCTTTGAGTAAAGTGTCCTGCTTGTTTATTTAACCGCCAAAACAATTATCCTCCAAACACATACAAAAGCCCAACAGAAAAGATTCCACGCTCACTTTTTGAGTAAGTTCGATCAGGAAAAGCTACCGCACCAGGATCATTCAATCCATAAGTATAGGCCAATTTAGCAGCAAGTACTTGACCCGCAAAAGGAAATTGTACGCCACCTTCTATTTGTGGACCAAACACAGTACCATCACCAAAATTTGGAATAGCAGAATATGCATATGATGCACCTATTCCTGCAAAGCCTCCAAAATAATCTATGTCCCCATAAAAGAACTCCACCAATAATGGAATTTCGGCAACCAATTTACTCGCGCCAATCGCATTACCATAATACCCTATAAACGGATATGAAGTCAATGAAATATGAAGGTGTCTTGTTTTGCTTACATACATTGACAAACTTGCTTTGTAAACCAAGCCTGGTATAGGAGAAACGGAAACAGGATTATTCAAACCAGTACCATTGGTATAAGAATCTTTAAAAGAGAAAATCTCTAATTGCGCGCCAACACCATGCTTAAATACTTGAGTCAATCCATCATTTGTGCTTAATAGGGCTAAAAGGATGAATAAAAATTTAAGGTTTCGCATTTTCAAAATATTGAATTATGCAGCAATATTAAGAAAATATACGCGAAAAGTTGAAGAAATGCGTCAAACATCTATCCCCCAAGTGAATAGTTGCAATTCGCTTGAATGCATTAATTCATTTCTGCGTAAACTACGATCCCCTCTTAGGCGACTATTTTTGAATCAGTGCCTTTGACTTGGCTAGTTTTCTTGTCTTTGTCATTTCTGCGGTTTTGTCAAAAACAACTCTTTATAAGCTATAAATTGGACATTGAATTGTTAAATTGTTTAACCCATGCTTATAATTTAGGCTAAATTAAGAACATAGCTGCTAACAGACCTTTTCCTTTTGTCATTTCAACAAAAGAAAGAAAAATTCTAGCTGCCGGCGGCTAACCCGAGCTAGCATATTTTTTTAATGGCTTTGCTCTCCTAGACCATGAAAAGGTCAGCGATCTCCCTACTGGAGCTTCCTCACTTTTTAGCATGGTCCAACTCGTTGCTATTCACCAAAAAAATTAACGCTTATCAAATTAATGCTCCTATTCGAACCGTAAAATTAATTCTCTTCGAAGGAGTTCTGTCACGCTACCTACCACCGAATTTTCTCAGTATGAAAACAGAAGATATGATATGAACAATAGGGTGCATTAATTCATTTCCGCGTAAACTACGATCCCTCTTAGGCGACTATTTTTGAATCAGCACCTTTGATTTAGCTAGTTTTCTTGTCTTTGTCATTTCTACGGTTTTGTCGAAAACAACTCTCTATAATCTATAAATTGGACATTGAATTTTTAAATTGTTTAACCCATGATTATAATTTAGGCTAAATTAAGAACATAGCTACTAACAGACCATTTCCTTTTGTCATTTCAACAAAAGAAAGAAAAATTCTAGCTGCCGGCGGCTAACCCGTGCTAGCATCTTTTTTTAATGGCTTTGCTCCCCTAGACCGTGAAAAGGTCAGCGATCTCCCTACTGGAGCTTCCTCACTTTTTAGCATGGTCCAGTTCGTTGCTATTCACCAAAAAAATTAACGCTTATCAAATTAGTGCTCCTATTCGAACCGTAAAATTAATTCTCTTCGAAGGAGTTCTGTCATGCTACCTACTACCGAATTTTCTCAGTATGAAAACAGAAGGTATGATATGAAAATAGGGTGCATTAATTCATTTCCGCGTAAACTACGATCCCCTCTTAGGCGACTATTTTTGAATCAGCACCTTTGACTTGGCTAGTTTCCCTTCAATATCTAACACCACAAAATAAACCCCATCTGCGAAATAAGAAACATCTACATATTGTTTTCCGAAATTATTTTCAGTATTCTCTTCATAGACCAATTGACCAATAGCATTATATAGTTTCACAGAATTAACCCCCATGTCACTTCTATTTGAAATCCAGATTTCATTTTGAGCAGGGTTTGGATAAATCACGAAAACATCTTGACCAAAATCATCTAAACTCAATTGGCTATCTACGACATAAGTAAATGTAACCGAACAACCATTTTCATCTGTAACGGTTAAGGTATAAGTACCAGCAACCAAATCTTCAATATTTTCTGTTGTTGCTCCTGTGTTCCATAAATATGTATATCCTGGCACTCCGCCAATCGTTGTTGTCGTAATAAATCCATCTCCACCAAATACTTCATTTGAGATGGAGGATGCCACTTCGATTTCTTCAGGTGACGTGATTTCGATTTCAAATTCATCCATACAGCCATTTGCATCTGTCACAGTGACTGTATAAGAATCTGCAACTAAACCAACCGCAGTTGCTGTCGTTTGACCATCTGACCATTCATACGTATAAGGACCAGTTCCAGAAAGAACATCAATTGTACTACTTCCACTGGCATCTCCAAAACATGTCGGATTAATTTGAGAAATTTCGGCTTCAAAATTATCGATATTGTCTAGAATAACTCCGAACGAATTCGTGCAACCATTCAAATCAGTAATTAAAACATTATAAATCCCAGCTGCCAATCCATCAAGGTCTTCTATTATTGCTCCGGTTGACCAAGCGTATCCATAAACAGGTGTACCGCCAGTAACGGTTAGGTTTACAAATCCATTTTCTCCATCACAATATTCGTCATCAAACTCTGCTTCAA
Source organism: Crocinitomix sp. (assembly GCA_047623705.1). Taxonomy (GTDB): domain Bacteria; phylum Bacteroidota; class Bacteroidia; order Flavobacteriales_D; family Crocinitomicaceae; genus Crocinitomix. The sequence continues at coordinate 162,189 of JBLHOW010000002.1, read as the reverse complement.
TTGTAATTGTATCTGGTTCAATAATTTCAATTTCCAATGTTTGAATACAATCAAGTTCATCTGTAATTGTGATTTCATATAATCCCGGAGACAAATCATCAATTCCAGCTGTAATAGCACCTGTTGACCAACTATAATCGTATCCAGGAATACCACCTTCCACAGCCACAATGACTTCTCCGTTTGTAAAACCGTAACAAGATATAGGTGTAATGTATGGATCGATTATGATTTCGTCATTCTCAATAATGGTAATTGTTTCTTCGTCAGAACAATTACTATCATCTGTTAAAATCACAGTGTAAACACCAGCTCCGACACCTGTTAAATCCGTTCCTGTTGCACCAGTTGACCAATTGTACTCTGCAACTCCATTTATATTCACGCCAGAAACTGTAATAGCACCTAATTCATCTCCAAAACAATTGATATTTAATATTGTTTCTATAACTATATCTGGTGCAGGATCTTCAGGAACAAATACCTCAATAGTGATAATACATCCATTTTCATCTGTTACTGTTAGATCGTACGTATCACTAAATAGACCAGTGACATCTGCTGTTGTTGCGCCAGTCGACCAGTCATAATCATACCCAGGAACACCACCTTCGACGGTTGTTGTAACCTCTCCATTATCCATTCCACAACCCGCCTGTGTAACCTCAGTTTCTAATAATAATTCTGGTGGTGAAATGATTTCAACCGTATCGCTAGCCGTACAATCGTTATCATCTGTTACTACTACAATATATTCACCACTTGCCAATCCTGTTTCAATTGTTCCATCTCCACCTGATGACCATGCATAAGCATAACCAGGTGTTCCGCCTTCTGCACTAACTGTAACCTCTCCTGTTTCATCATAAAAACAATCAGGATTCACGAGCACCTCAGTTTCTACAATAATCTCCGTAGGCTGCGTTAATTCTTGCACAATTGTTACTTCGCAACCAGCATCATCTGTAACGATTACAGTATATATGTTCGCGCCAATTCCAATAGGATCTTCCACAATTCCAGCACCATTATCCCAAGCATATGTATATCCTGGAGTTCCACCACTTACATCAATATCAATTGCGCCGTCTTCCACTCCAAAACACGAAATATCGGTGGCTGATATAATGTCAACTACTGGATATTCGGTCACATCAAATTCAATTTCATAGGTATTATTTCCTATTACGCCGTCCTCTACTCCATTTGGGTTTTCAAGTTCAGCCTCAAGAAGATAGGTTCCAGGTGGCAAAAGCATTGGTGTTAATGGAACAACTTCAGAACTATCTTCTTCAAGCAAACCTGTCCATAGAATTGTTTCTTCTAAAACTCCATCTAAATAGACTAAAATATCTAATGTTGTGAGATCCTCATTTCCATTGCTGAAAATTGTAATTTCTGCGTAAATTGAATCGCCTTCGCAATGCGGACCAACAAGTCCTCCATCAATAATTTCTATGTCCATAAATGGATTTAAATCACACCCTTCTAAACAAGCCGCATCTTCAATCTTACCTCTCATTAATGCGCCAGGCTGATCTCCGAATCCTAGACCTAAATCAATTCCAGCGCCAATTAAATGGCAATAACTCATGATGGTTCCTGATGGCGGAATTGCCGCATCACATCCTTCATCATAACCTGCCGCTGGTCCGCAACCATCAATAGCAGTTCCATCTCCATTCCACGCACAAGCATGCGTATGTGGAGACCCGAAATTATGTCCCATTTCATGTGCTACAACCTCAATTGTCCACGAGAAAATAGGCACTTCTTCAAAAAAGGCATTGATATCACTTACGCCTTTTCTTAATGCTTGATTTGGATGGCAAATAACATTTAACCATGCTAGACCACCATTTCCTCTATAAGAAACAAAGTGTCCCAAATCACCATCCCAAATTGGCGTTGTAGTACCAAATAAGGTCAATAGTGTATTGGTAGAGGTTATTCCATCATATGGACTAACAATATCCCAAACCAATATATCAGAAAGATAAACGGTCATTCCATCAATATCATAAAGTATGTATATCTCATTGAACATTGCCGTAATGTAATCTGTAGCGCCAATCACACCTCCTTTATCTAAAAAGATATCATGATCTACTTCAAAATATAAGCCCATGCAGTCACCTAAATCTTTTGTTGGGACATCACCATCTGTATGTGGACGTGTTTCAATTCCAATTAAAGAATCGTCTGACGTTTCACACTTAAAGTCATTATGTCCATTGACTGCGTCTTCTGGAAAAAAGATATATTCAGCATCATTTTCTAATTTACCTAAGTTGACATCACCAATTCCTGGGATTGATCCAACACCTATAATTTCATTATTTAAAACACTGAAAGCAAAGTGTGAATTAGGATAACCGTCGAATTCTCCCTGATAAAAAATACTGCGCGACACATCATTATAAACAACATCTTGACCAGTCGCTGTGCGTACAATAAAATCATCTCCTATTAGATTTATTTCATCTAATTCAAGCACTAATATTTCATCTCGAAATGGAATCCCCATGGTCAATGTTGAAGGATGAGTATTCAAAATTTCTTCCCAATACGCTTCATTTACTTCAAGTATTGAATAATCACCGATAAGAATTGGGCTAATTACGTCATTATCTAATTCGGCAGATATAAACAGTTGCTTCGCTTGAGAAAATCCATTCAGATTAAAACAAACTATTAAGGTTAGGTAAAGTATCTTTTTCATGATGAATCTATTTAATACTATTATTTAAGCAATGTAACGTGTCCTGATTTTTTATGTTTTTTGTCGTCATTTATATCTCCAAATTCTATGCTCCATATATAAACACCATCCTCACATATATCTTTATCACCGTATGCACCGTCCCATCCATAAGCGGCATTAAACGATTCAAAAACTAATTCTCCCCAGCGATTAAAAATCATTAAATGATAATCGTAAGGATCAAAGCCCGAAGTGAAAATTGGTTTAAATGTCTCATTAAAATTATCACCGTCAGGTGTAAAGATATTCGGTACATAGTATAATATATCTTCTAATACTCTTATAGTTAAATAAGCCTCATCTGTACAACCATTTAACGAAAACGCAGTTAATTCAACAGTATATTCGCCTTGATCTGGCGGGTACAAATGTTCAGGATCAACTATGGTGCTTAGTGCTGATCCATCTCCAAAGTTCCATTCATAAGTAGTTGCCCCAGTTGAAGTATTGTGAAATTGCGCCAAAGGATTTGACCCATCTAAAACAGAAGGCGTGCAATAGAACGAAGCTTCTGGAGTTTCATCTAAACAAATATAATCTGAGTAAGTTGTTTCGGTATAGCAACCACTAGCTGAGGTCATTCCAAAAGTGACATTAAAACAGCCAGATGAATTAAAAACATATGTTATTGCATCACATCCATCAATGACATTCCCTTCAATTATCCACTTGCAATCTGTTCCTACTGGAACCGATAAATTTGTAAAAGTTACTGCTAGCGGCGCACAGCCAGATAATACATCTCCTTGAAAAACAATATTTGGTAAAGGGGCAACAGTTACGGTAACCTCATCAGAATTCTCACATCCAAATTCATCTGTTCCGACAACGGTATAGACAGTTGTTTCTGTTGGGATAAAATCCTCCCCATTTATTACGCCACCATCCCAAACTAAGGTTACTGCACCAACAGCCGACAATGTTATTGCCGTTCCATCACACACTATAAAATCATCAGGAGCAGTAACATTTGGTAATTCGTTGACAATAATTTCAACTTCATCCGTGCTTTCGCATCCGCTGGCATCCGTTCCAATTAAGACATAGGTATTTGTTCCAATAGGCGGAGTAAATGTGACGCCATCTATAACAGGAGCGGTCCATTCATAAACAACCGCACCACTTCCAGACAAGGTTGCATCTTCTCCTTCGCAAAGCGTTAAGTCATCCCCTGCATTTACACTTGGCGACGGATTAACAGTAATCTCAAGATCATCTGTATTATAACATCCAGAAGCATCTGTTCCAGTTACTGTGTACGTTGTTGTCACTGCTGGTGAAAATGGAAGTCCATTAATGACTCCGCCATCCCAGAGGTAAGTTATTCCACCAGAACCAGAAACGGTTATTATTTCTCCTAAGCATATTGTTTGATCTGGACCTGCATCAATAATTGGGTCAACTAAAACAGTAATGGTAATCTCAGCCTCATCATCTAAACAAGGAGCACCTATTACTTCGTATCTAAAAATATAATCTCCAGGTGCCAATCCATCTCCAATAAGTTCACCTGTTAGTGGATCAAAAGCACCACTACCTGATAAATCCGTCCATATTCCCCCTGCATCTGCTCCTGTCAATAAGGTATTTAAATCAACCATAGATCCAACTGAACTGCATAAATCATCTGCGTTATCTGGTCCCGCATTTGCTCCATCCGCAAAATCGATCCAAAAAGCGACTGCGTCATAGCATCCACTTACGTCGTCTCCAATCATAACATAAACAGTATCATCTTCAAACATTAAATCACTTGGCCAAATACCTACTACTTGATTTACACTATCGGGATAATCATTGTAAAACTGTATAATGGGAAATGCACCACCATCCGCATCAGTCACAACTAATGTTGTTAAATCGAACGACTCTACACAAATTATTCCTGGATCAACAATATCAGCTATTGGGGTTGGGTTTACTGTAATATCAAGTATAAACTCACAATCTGCATCAAAATCACTTGTTGCGGTATATGTTGTTTCTCCTAATGGTGGAACAAACGCAACAGCATCTACAACTCCGCCATCCCAAGTAATTGCGCCACCGTTAATTGACGTTGCGTCTAACGTTAATTCATCTCCAAAACACATTTCTGAAGAATATTCTCCCATATCAAGCGAATCACACGTTACTTCCTGTATCACAAGAACGCCATGCGGATCAGGAGCAGCTGCTCCATCTGCTGTAGGTTCAAACACAATACCAATAACACCTTCTCCAGGTGGAATTATATAAGAGGCAAAATCCACTTCTTGACTTGGACGTTCATAATTATAAGGTCCGGCAAAAATCCCTGGACATGCCGCCAATGTTCCAGATGCATTTGAAGTTACAATTGTTAAATTATAGGATATAAAAGCTGTTGTTGTGCCGTCCGACAAACGCAATGCCACGTCCCAAATTTCGGTATAGGTGTGCAAAGACACTAGTAAAATGTCACTACCTGGTTCATCATAATAAGTGGCCCCACTATTCCATGTTCCGGAAAACGACCAACCTAATGGTACTTCAGCTGCACCATTAACAAAATCTGCATCACCAATTGCAGCGTTAATTAAAGCTATTGAGCCACAGGCACCGCCTGCGGAAGGATTGGTATAATCAGTTGCGTAATCTATCCCTATATAAGGCAGAACAGTTTGTGAATATGCACTTAGTGCACCAATAAAATAGATCGAGACAATTGCGAGTATTGCTTTCATTTTGGTCAGTAAAGGTCAGTACCTACAGAAACAGAATGAAATATTGAAAAACTAACTGTTATGCTATTTCAATAATTGCACTATAAACAACATCTTGGATTCATGGCCAAAAGTTGAGATTCATGGAGGTTGCGGTTTAAATTTAGATTTTGAGGTCTAATGATAGTAAAACTACACCTAATTCTTACATTTGTCAAGCGCATTTGTAACAAGTGATTGATTTTACTTGATATCAACCCTTTACAATGCTTTGTTTAAACGTTTAAGTATTGCGTTTAACAAAATTCAGATAAAATGTGATTTTTTATTATTCCAATCCAATTAACCTTTAATAAGATAAATTATGGTTAAAGCCCACTATTCTAGTAGGTTTATGGATTATCTAAATGCCCGATAATTAAAGTTAAACTCATGAAACAAGCAACTGCAATTATATCTAACGCATGTTACCAAGAATTTAATTTTGTTAATTTCCTTCTGGCGCTAATCTTAAAGTAACCCCATCAATCGCTTCAGAAATATGAATTTGACATCCTAAACGGCTATTATCCTCTACAAAAAAGGCTTCATCTAACATGTCTAATTCTGAATCTGACTGTTCGGGCAATTCCGTTTCAGATTCTAAATAACATTGACACGTCGCACACATGGCCATTCCACCACATCTGCCTTCTACAGGAAGCTCATAAGAACGGCAAACCTCCATCACATTCATATTCATATCAGTTGGCGCCTCTAAGTCGTGTGTTACGCCTTCGCGGTCAATAATATGGATGGTAATCATATTGTCTTCCATGGTTCTAGTACTTTAATTTTTGGCAAAGATACTATTTCTGAAGCATCATAAAAAGAAGATTCGTCCAGAATATAACAATTCATCTCCATTGTAAATAGCATAAATCATCATTGAGTGGGATAAATGTGGAAGCCCCGATACATCCAATGAATCGAATCCGAACATTGGATTATAAGACATTACTACATATTGATCAAATGGAGTTCCGTCGATTGCCATATAAACGCTTTCTTCATCCGCACAGGTACTTTCATAGTCTACCTCGTGATTACCGTCTAAATTATAATCATTAACGTAGTGGCTTAGTATTTCTTCAAGCGGCAAAAAATCATGCGTCTTTGAATTTAAATTGAGGCTCAATATTCCACGATTTTCAGGCCTATTGCGATCATCATTTAAAATGATTAAAATACTATCAATTAGATAAAACCCAATAGGATCTCCCAACGGAAAGCCCTCCATTTGATTATAGGTATGAATCTCATCTCCGTCTAAATTAACTTCAACTATGGTTCCGGAGTTTAAGGATACTCCATACAGGCTGCCCTCATATTCAATCATATTACGAAGACTGCGATAGGAAGAAATATCTTCATATTCAAACTGACCTTTGGCAGAAAAGCTGATTAGGATTAAAAATAAATGCCAAATTTTCATGTCTTGCAGACGGATTTAATAGGTTGGTCAAGTATATACGTTCAATAATACGAATTTTAGTTACTATTCGTTGGTTTAAACATAAAGAAATGTACTTAAACGGATTAACTCCAGTTTAAAAAATAACTTAACTTTATTGCCGTGCGTTTTATCTTTGTCTTCCTCCTATTCATCTCTACCTTTTGCCATGCGCAAGATACCCTGACCATTTATTTTGACATTGATAAATCAAAAATAAAGGATCACTTCAAATCGCAGCTAAATGATCTATTAATTGATTATGATTATTTGGCTGTTGACTCTTTACAGTTTATAGGTTTTGCAGACACTACTGGAAATGTAAAAAGTAATATGCGTCTTTCAGAAAGGCGTGCAAAGGCGGTTGAAAAATATTGCGTAAAATTGTTTAGTGAGCCGATTCAAACGGGCATTTACGCTAAAGGCGAGGGAACAAAAATATTTGCCGCGGAAAATCGGAAAGTTGAAATGGTTATCCATCAAAAACCGCAAAAAAAACCAACGACTAGAGTGATTGAAAATGTAGATCCAAGCTGCTTTACCATTGAAGAAAATGTGCTTTCGCATTGTACATACCGCACTATTACCAAAAGAAAAAGGGACTATATCTATATTGAATCAGAGCACACGGATAAGACCAATGTGGATTATGATAAACTTTATTATGTTACTGGTCAACAAGATGGAAAAGCAACTGTGCGGAGGGTTAAGTGGAAGCTGAAGCGAACAGGAAGGTTATGGTGGGCAAAAAAACGCTATACGGCCACAATTCCAAAGCATTATTTTGACTTATATAAACTATTTTCACTTCGTCCTGGCCCCTGTGTCGAATGCTCGGAAGAAGCACTTGGTAAAGACAGTGTTTTTACGACCTTTCCAGTAAAATACCCAGATCTATTTTTAAGCTATAATTTTCAAATGAAGTATGGCTTTTTTAGAAAAAATCAAATTAAAATTAGAGCGCCACGGGAGTATGTTGATCTGAATGAAATTTATTTTTACCAATTTGATTACACTTCTGGTATTGTAAATTGGAAAACAAAAAGAGGTCGCCGAAAAAGAAACTATTACTATGTGAACTTACCGATTTCAGGAACTAAAACTCCCTATTTTAAAAAGTATCACATGGTAAGCACCTGCAGTGCGTTACCAACAGTACAAGGAGGAAATGGCTATAATTGGATGGATTGCGGCATACCGCCTATGCCTAGGCATAAGGAACTAAACATTGAAGCTGGTATATACCACCAAAACGATTCGCTTACTGGCTTTATAGGTTTAGGTATATCAAATACAACTCGAAAAACATACGCGAGTATAATTGGAGGAATAAATACGCATGTTCGTTTTTTTGGCAGTGCCAAAATGCAATACTTCTTTTACGATTTCCCTTTTCAAGCATTCAGTCCAAAAAACAGATGGGAAACCCCAGCTATGCGAAGCCCTATTACAAAATATGGCCGACTTTATGTTGGAGTAGATTTGAAAGTAAGTTATCGCGAAGATCAGATCCAATTTTTAGAACAGAATGCTCATCTGGGTATTGCCTGGGTTAACTCGAATGTTACTTTAGGAATGCGCCGGTTTTACTTGCATGGCGGATTTGCCAATGATTTCTTGAAAATTCAAAATGAAAAGGTTTATCCATTTGTTCAAATAGGAACTATTTTTCAGTTTTACGGATTTGGTTTCCGTTAATGTTCACCCAATAGCATCAACTCTTGACAAGTGTTGTCAATTAAGTTAAAAAAAACAAAGGATTGGTTCTAGAAAATCCTTTGCTGCTATTGTCGAAATTCCAACAACAGGTTGGCTTCGCAATAAGCTTATGAGAGTAAATTTACGCTCCTTTTAAAAGAAATACAAGTCAAGTTTTCGCTACTCTAGGCATCTTAAACAGCTCGATTTAAATTGAATTCATCCTCGACCTATTAAATAAGATATATATGTTATTTAATAGAAACTTTATATTCATTAATACAAACATTTCCTTTTTCGTATGCTTTTTCAATCTTGAAATCCTAAGCAAAATTTAAAACTGAAAAAACCGATTTAGATGAACTAAATCGGTTTCAATAATAACTTATTGTGATTCTATTTAGAATCCGTTCACACCATTTACGGTTGTATACTTTAATACGTTTTTCTTATCTGGATGAATTCTTGCAAAGGCAGATTGCACGGCAATTGTTCCTTCATGGAACCCACACAAAATCAATTTCAATTTCCCTTCATAATGATTTACATCACCAATTGCATAAATTCCTGGACGGTTAGTCGCATAATCTCGCGTTTCTACAACAATCGCATTCTTTTCAATTTCTAATCCCCATTCTCCAATCGGACCTAAACTTGGTTTTAAACCAAATAAAGGCACAAAATGATCCGCCTCTTTTATGATTTCGCCTTGCGTTTTATGCTTGATTGTAACTGACTCAACATGATCGTTTCCTTGAATCCCAATAACTTCTGCTTCAGTAATCAAATTGATTTTCCCTTCACCTGCCAAATCCATCACTTGTTGCACGGAATCTAAATGACCGCGAAATGAATTACGGCGGTGCACTAATGACAATTCTGATGCAATATTATTCTTGACCAAATAAATTGACCAATCTAAGGCAGAATCTCCACCACCTGCAACCACTACTTTTTTATCTTGGTAAAATGTAGGATCTTTAATGATGTATTCTACACCATGATCTTCAAATTTCTCCAAATTATTTACAGGTGGTTTACGTGGTTCAAACACGCCTAAACCTCCAGCAATCATAACTATTGGAGCCTTGTGTTGCGTTCCTCTATTGGTTGTAACAATATATTTATTGTCCTCCGTTTCATCAATTGTCACCGCTGATTCACCTAAAGTAAACTCAGGTTTAAAAGGTTCAATTTGCTCCATTAACTTATCGACCAATTCACCAGCATCAATTGTTGGATAACCTGGGATATCATAGATCGGTTTTTTAGGATAAATCTCTGTGAGTTGTCCTCCTGGCTGCGGCAACGAGTCAATTAAATGACATCTGAGTTTTAATAACCCGGCCTCGAAAACGGTGAATAATCCAACAGGACCTGCACCAATAATAATTATATCTGTTTCTATCATTTCAGCTTAATAATTGTACTGAGATTCTTTTGAGAGAGAGCTCTATTTGTTTTTTGGTTGCAAAAGTAACCAAATAATAACACTTGAATTCTGTAAATTGTTTTGAATTTGACGGAGAAAAATCAGTTAAACTGCTTCAATGTGACTTATTTCTGGAATAACATTTTTAATTGATTCTTCAATCCCAGCCTTTAGGGTCATGGCGCTCATTGAACATGTTTCGCAAGCACCAAGTAAACGCACCTTTACGACTTTATCAGCCGTCATTTCAACAAATTCAACGTCACCGCCATCTTTTTGTAAAAACGGACGAATAGACTGTAATGCAATTTCAATCTTTTCAATGTCATCCATATTATTCTTTTTCAACGCTTTGCACAAATTTACGAACAAATTCATCAAAAATACGTGATGATTCTGTATTATCTTGAAGAATCGCTGGGCGACCAACATCTCCTGCCTCTCGTACACTTTGAATTATAGGAATTTGAGCCATCAAAGGTACATTCATTGATTCTGCTAAATTCTTTGCTCCGTCCTTACCAAATATATAGTATTTATTATCAGGTAATTCAGGTGGAGTGAACCAGGCCATATTCTCAACAATTCCTAAAACAGGCACTTTTAATGAATCCATTCGGAACATATTAATTCCTTTACGCGCATCTGCTAGAGCTACTTCTTGTGGAGTACTTACCACAATCACACCTGTTAATGGTACGTTTTGAACCAATGTTAAATGCACATCTCCTGTTCCTGGAGGTAAATCAACAATCATAAAGTCTAAATCGCCCCAATCGGCGTCTTTGAACATTTGATTGAGTGCTTTTGTTGCCATTGGCCCTCTCCAAACAACAGCTTGGTCGGGATCAGAAAAGAATCCGATTGACAATAATTTAACGCCATAAGATTCGACAGGTTGAATAAACGTTTTACCGTCCCTTTCAACTCCTTGCGGTCTTGAACTCACCACATCAAACATAGTTGGTACAGATGGTCCGTAAATATCAGCATCTACCAAACCAACTTTATAACCTAACTTGGCTAAACCAGCAGCTAAATTGGATGTGATTGTAGATTTACCTACCCCACCTTTACCACTAGCTACGGCGATTACATGTTTTACGTTAGAAAGAATTGCTCTTACTTCAGGTTCCTTTTCTTTTGGTAAAGGAACTAATGAAATATTTGCGTCTACATCTTTTCCAAATGCGCGTTCTAATTGAAATTCAAGCGCCTCAGTCATTCGCTTTTTAGCGTGCATGGCTGGATTAAAAACTTTTACTTCAAAACTAATTTGATTTCCTTCAACTTTAATGTCTGACACTAAATCAAGGGTAATAATATCTTTTTTAAGATCCGGCTCAATAACTTTCTTGAGTGCTTCTTTAATGTTGTCAACTGTAATATCCATTCTTAAAAGTTTGTGCAAAGATAAGGTATATTCGACTAAAAACTTAACAGAAAGATCCATTTTTATAATCAAGGCACGATCAATCGCCTATGATACCTCTCCCCATCAACAGTTATGGCACTTATTGTGTAAATACCCGATTGAAAATCAGTAACACTCATTTGATAGCGATCTCCACCTACTTGGTCAAACAACACCTTTCGACCATTAACGTCGAACACACAAATAGTCTCAATTTGTGCGGGTAAATTAGAAGTATCAAGTACACGAATTTCGGATTCAAAACTAGATGGATTTGGATAAATAAAGAGGTTATTGTCCAAGGTCGCTCTTGGTACAATCAACAACTGCGTATTATTTGTGGTGATAAATTCATTATAATCGAATTGAATAGAAGCCTTATTATCTACAAAGGAAAAAGAAGGACAATTTTCCCTCAGCATGACACTAAAGCTACACTTCCGCAGCTCCCGCTAGGATCACTTGTGGAATCTGGCAATTCAATATTATTATTGACCCAAGTAATTATACCATCAACTATTGATACAGAAAAGGAATCTCCTGACTCCAATATTTCAATCGTAGACCAATCCAAATACGCTGAAAGTGTGTCTGTTATTAAGATCTTCTTGCGGCATAATTACCTACATTCTGAAACCTAACCTTGTATATAATTGTATCGCCTCTTAAAACGGTTTGAGATGTTGACGTCATATCCAAAACGTTAAGTGAAGGTGATAAAATATTATAACTTGAAGAGAGATCGAACGCAGCTCCCTCGTCATGGACAACAACTAAATTATTTCTAAAAATGCCCCACTTTCTTGAAAAGTAACAGCATTCATTATTGCAGAAAATCTGATTTCAAACCTTACACTATCTCCAACTGGCATATTTGAGGAAACGAACGACAATTCCGTACTTAAATCGACGTCATATTCAACCAAAGTATGTTCGGTAATTTCGCTTAGACTACCGTCTTCATAAATGATACCTTCTGGTAGTTGAATTTCATAAGTTGGATTAATTAAAATACTTCCAGTGTTATTAATAACACTTACTTCAAATGGAACACTTGATTGACAAACCTCCAGTTCTTCAGAAATCACATAACTAAAATTAATAGCTTGTGATTTAACGAAAAATGAAAATGAAGTCAGGAAAATAACAAGTAAAATTCTTGGCATAGGTCTTTTTTTCTATACGCATAGTAAAAACTATTCCAAAAAACCGTACATACTTCCAATCAATAGTTTACATGATTTCATTACTCAATTGAACACTTTTTAGTGAAAAAACGAATTTATTAAAATAGTTAAAATCGCATAAAAAATACCAAAAAGAATCCTAACGCTTATAAAACTAATAAAGTCGACTCAGAATCAAGATGAGTATAAATATGTTTGTGAAAACATAAAAACCAACGCTAGCCCTATCCCAAAGGTCAATCTCATTTAGGTTTTCATCCACTTCCATTTCAGCAGAAGAATGCAAAAACTCGTCTTTAGGTTTACCTTTTAATTTTTTAAAAACTGACGGCAAAGCCAAAATGGTCATTAAATGAACAACTAAGAGAATTGGTAGGTAAATGAAAAACCAACCCGAATATTGATAATAAGTGATAGCTCCGAACAACGCACAGGAAAATTCAATAACGATTACTAATCGCATTAATAGTTGGGTATTTAAACCGCTAAATATTCCGGTGTCATTGCTCACAATAGCCCTTTATTTCTTTTTAAATGAATTGATAGCATTGATCGTAAAATCAGACAATACTAATTCTCCGCTCATTGCTGCGCGAACCTTTAAAAGGTTATCCCAAGTCTCGGTTCCTTCCCAGAAAATTTTCTTTAATAAACGCATTGAATCTGGATTGGAGTTTGCCAACTTATTTGCTAAAGCATCCACCGCAGTATCCATTTCACTCACTGTCTCATACACATCAGCATATAACCCTTTTTCACGCGCCCAATCGGCCGTTTGCCATTCGGTTGCATTAATGGTTAATTGTGACATTGCAGACATACCAATTTTACGTTCTACAGCTGGACCAACTACAAATGGACCGATTCCAATTGCCAATTCAGACAATTTTACTGCGGCATGACTAGTAGCCAAACAATAATCAACAGCAGATGCAACACCCACTCCGCCTCCAACGGCCTTACCTTGCACACGGCCAATAATCAATTTTGGACATTTGCGACAAGCGTTAATCACACTTGCAAAGCCAGAAAAGAAAACTTTACCTGTATCCAAATCTTTAATTGAAATTAATTCATCAAAACTTGCTCCGGCGCAGAAAGCTCTATCTCCAGCCGATTTAAGAATGATAACTTTCACTTCGTTTTGGGCACCAACGTCTGTGATCGTTTTTGCCAAAAGCATTAATATTTTGCCCGGTAATGAATTACTTAATGGATGCCCAAATTCAATTGTTGCAATTCCATTTTCGTTGATACTTGATGTTACGTGTCCTTGATTTATTGCGCTCATTATTTTTAGATTATAGATGAAAGATTAAAGATCGTTTCGCTCTTAGACTGCGTTTTGACCTATTCCTCTTTTGTCTTTGTTCTTTTATCTTTTTACCCTTGATCCCTTTTCTTAACCATTGTCAAAATTGTTGCAACGCCAACTGTTTCTCCTGTTTCGTCATAAATATCAACTAGAAACCTTACAATTCCTTTCGCGATATCTGCGTCGTTGCGTTTTTCTTGGTTAGTTTTTTCTTTAACTGTGAAGCGAACGCCAATGGTTGTTCCAATATAAACTGGTTTTGTAAATCGACATTCGTCAATCCCATAATTCAATAACACTGGTCCTTTTTTAGGTTCAACAAATAAGCCAGCTGCTTTTGATAGGATGAAATAACCATGTGCAACGCGTTGTTCGAAAATTGTTCCGTCTAAAGAAGTTGCATCAACATGGGCATAAAAATTATCACCACTCACGTTTGCAAAATTGCTGATGTCTGCCTCGGTTACTGTATGCTTATGTGTAAAAACAGTATCGCCAATATTCAAATCCTCAAAATGCTGTCTAAACACATGCGGATTTGCTTCTGGTTGATCTGCTCCAATTTGAAATTGTTTGGTTAAAGCAGTAATCGTTTGCGGATGGCCTTGAATTGCTGTCCGTTGCATATAATGTAAAACACCTCGAACACCTCCCATTTCTTCACCGCCTCCAGCTCTACCTGGTCCACCGTGTGTTAACATTGGCATTGGCGATCCATGTCCAGTACTTTCTTTCGCACATCTTTCATTCAGCACTAAAATTCTACCGTGCATTGATGCTGCGTTCAGCACATAATCTATAGCAATACTATCGTCTGCCGTTATGATTGATGAAACCAATGATCCCTTTCCGAGTTTCGCAATGTTCACTGCATCCTCTATATCTTTATACGGCATGAGTGTTGAAACTGGTCCAAAACACTCAATATTATGCGCTCCTAATTTATTGTGTGGATCTTCATTTCTAAAAATGATTGGCGAGAAAAATGCCCCTGCTTCTTTATCCGCTCCAACAACGTCAAAATTATCTAAATCTCCGATTACAATATCTTGCTCCTGCATTAAGAGTTCAACATTTGCACGAACGCGTTCAACTTGTAATTTAGTGACAAGCGATCCCATACGCACTGATTTATCACTTGGGTCACCAATTGTTGTTTTAGCCAAACGGGCTGCCAACGCTCCTTGCACATCATCCATCAAATCTTCTGGAACGATTATACGACGTACGGCTGTACATTTTTGCCCAGCTTTAACCGTAATTTCACGTTGTACCTCTTTTATAAAGATGTCGAATTCTGGTGTCCCTGGCACGGCATCTTTTCCTAAAATAGCCGCGTTTAATGAATCACATTCCAAGTTGAATGAAACGGATTCTTTTTGAATATTTGGTAAACTGCTTAATACTTTACCTGTTGAAGCAGAACCTGTGAAGGTTACTACATCAGAACTTCCAGCAAAATCGATAACTCCACGGCCTAAACCAACAACTAGTTGCAAAGCGCCTTCAGGCAAAATCCCTGATGCAACAATATCCCGCACCATTAATTCAGTTAAGTAACATGTAAATTCAGATGGCTTTACAATTGCGGGAACACCAGCCATAAAATTTACAGCAATTTTTTCTAACATCCCCCAAATAGGAAAGTTAAATGCGTTGATATGAACTGCCACTCCTTCTTTTGGCACCATTATGTGATGACCGATAAAAGAGCCGCCTTTCGACAATGGAACGGCGTCCCCATCAACATAATAAGGCAAGTCAGGAAATTGTCTTCTTAAAGAGGCGTTAGCAAATAAATTCCCAATTCCACCTTCAATATCAATCCATGAATCAACTCGTGTTGCACCTGTTGCCGCACTCAACTCATAATACTTTCGCTTATTTTTGAGCAAAAACATGGCCAAGTCTTTCAACATTAGACCTCTTTGCTGAAAAGTCATTTTTCTTAATGCCCGTCCACCTTTTTCTTTGGCGTAATGCATCATTTCTTCGTAGTTTAATCCTACAGAAGAACAGGTACCAATTTGATCTCCTGTAATCGCATTGAATAATTCAGTTTCAACACCTTCTCCACTTACCCAATCTCCTAAAACATAGTTTTGATATGATTTCATTTCGCTATAATTATTTTAGATCATCTGCCCCCATTCATGAACAGATTCAGTTTGATGCTTCGTTATTTTGAATTTAAAACAAGCCTTAAAGTTAGGGAATATATTTCATAAAAAAATGATCCAAAAACAAAAAAGGCTCCTTTATAGAAAGCCTTTCAAGTCAATTCATTTGAGTACTAAAAATTAATTCTTAATTAACTTTTCGGTAATTAATTCTCCGTTTATATTCTGAATAGTGATGAAATAAACACCTTTCGACCAAGCGCTTGCATCAATCTCGAGAATGTTTGAATAGAAATCATTTTGGAAATAAACTGTGCGTCCAGAAGCGTCAACTATCATAAGACTCTCAATTGCCTGATTGCCCTCAAGGAAAAGGGAATGCTGAATTGGGTTTGGATAGAATGTAAATGTTTCAAGAGCATTTTCTCCAACACTCAAAGCATCAATCGTGATGGTTTGAATAGTGGTATCAATACAACCTAAAGCATCAACACCATGAAGTGTTACTGAATAGGTCCCAATTGCTTCGTAAACATGATTTGGTTCAAACTCATCTGAGGTTTCACCATCTCCAAAAAACCAGGTATAGGTATTAGACTCTCCGCCTGCGGTTAAATTTTCAAAAGCTACGTAATTTGGTTCAATAAATGAATAATCATATAATGCCTCAACCGCACCAACTTCAACATAGAATGCTATAGTATCGCCTGCAGCAAGAATTTCATTAAATTCGACCACGGTTATATCATATTCACCAGGCACGTTAAATTCAAATGTAACCGCATTAGTACCCTCACCAGAAATGAGATTTATTGAAGCCTCATCATAATCCCAAACATAAGTAGATCCCTCACCATCACTTACCTCCATATCAACCCAGCCATAAGGGGCACAAATCGTAACTGAATCCTCAGATAATCGTTCCGTATACGGTCTTATCAATCGAAACAAAAAGTTTTCAATTCTAGGTAACAAAGTATCACTCCAAAACGAATTTGGCGATTCATCTGTCCAATCTCCGTTATCTGATCCATCCAGCATGTGCAATGGACCTTCTGAAGTATAGAGTTCATAGTCCATTCCCAAATTTGCAGCTCTTTCAGAAATTGGCTGTGCTCCGTAGGCATCTGGTAAAGTGAAAAGTCCAAATGGAGGTCCATAAACAAAAGGCACGGTTTCATCATTCTCACCATGCATCATTAATAATGGAATATCACCAGATTCAAGAATTGTTGTATCTCCTACGGAACCCCAACAATCTATAACGGCTTTAACACTTGATGAATGCGGAAAGTCATTTCCTGCACAATCCAAACATTCCAAGTCATTGACTAAGCCTCCACCATAAGTACTTTCTAACCTTTCTTCTTCTTTATCCATATAACCGACATGGAGTGAAATAAATCCACCTGCAGACATTCCTCCAAAAAAGAAATTATTGGTATCAATATCATATAAACTTGCGTTTTCTTTAAAGTATCGCACAGCTGCTTTACCATCTTGAATCCCTCGATAAACTGCTCTTTCGGCACTTTCTCCATCCAAGGGATCAAATCCTTTTCTATAATCTATGGTAGCTGTTACATAGCCTTTACGTGCGAAAGAATCGCATATAGCAACCATATTGTCCACATCTTTCGAGCCAGTCAAAAACCCACCTGAATGCGCGAATATTATAAGCGGACGCTTAGGGTTTAAATCGCCATCTGGCACATAAACGTCTAATTCTAAGTCAACGTCCCAATAAGGCCAAACCCATTGCGGTGCTTCACCATATTTCACATTTGTAATGCTTAATACATCTGTAAAAATACTTTCACGGTAACGATTTGGGTTTAAATCTTGCGCGAATAAATTGGTTGTAAGAATTAAACCAATTAGGAACACTGCTAACTTTTTCATAGTGCCAAAGTTAGAATAAAATTTATAATTTACTATGCGTACATAGAACTAACTCGCTTCAATCAATTGAGACAAAACAGTTTTGAGATCCTTACCAGATACCTGAATTTGCTGTGGAACGATACTTGCGTCTGACATTCCTGGTGTAGTATTCACCTCAATCAAATATGGAATTCCACCTTCAGTTACGATAAAATCAATGCGCGCAAGGCCTTTCAAGCCTAACCTGCGAAAGATTGATTTTGAGGTGTTCTGAATCAAGGTTGTTAATTCAGCGTCAATATCTGCAGGAGTAACTTCCTCAGACGCTCCGCTATATTTTGCTTCGTAATCAAAAAATTCGTTGTTTGTAATAATCTCAGTGGGAGGCAATGGCATAATTTCGGTTCCGTCAAAATATAAACCGCATGTAATTTCTCTTCCCGTAATCATTCCTTCAACAACTACTTCGTCGTCCTCTTCAAACGCCTTTGCAATTGCATTAGGCATTTCCATTAATGTTTTAACTTTTGATATTCCAAAACTAGACCCTGCACCATTTGGTTTGATAAAACAAGGAAAGCCAATTTCGTCTGCAATCTCAAATGTACTTGGCGATTCTCCTTTACGAATCAAGATTGCTTTAGCTGTAGCAATTCCAAAAGCACGTAAAAAACTATTACAAGCCCATTTATTAAAAGTCAATGCAGATCCAAAAGGTCCAGAATTGACATATGGTAAGCCAATCATATCAAAATACGACTGTAGTTTACCATCCTCTCCAGGAGTACCATGAATGGTAATAAAAGCAATATCAAAAGCGGATTCTACTCCGTCTGTTAAAAAAGTGAATTTATTCTTATCTACTGGAGAAACACCACCGCCTATTGTGTTGACATGCCAACTCTTTAGTGTGATTTCAACCATGAAAGGTTCGTATAAGGAACGGTCAACGTTTTCGAATATTACGCGAGCGCTTTTTTCCGAAATTTTATACTCGGAAGAATAACCTCCGTAAATTACTGCGATTTTTTTTTTCATCAGCCAAATATTACAATAGCACTTTATTAAAAGCGTATTAAATCTAAAGAATTAAAATTAGTCAATAATTCAAACCACTAAAATTATGATGTCCGAAAGATATTAACAGCAGTCTTTAGAAAAGCGACAAAAATTCTTCAAAATTCATAGTATAGGTATAATCCAAAGGCCATTTTTTTGCAAAGAAAGACACACCTGCTTTCAGCTTACCTTTTATGTTAAATTCAACACCTTTTCCGGTAATTAAAAATAAGATAGATGAAAAACCACTTTTCACAAATTTTGAGCCATCCCCGATTAAAACAAATGGGTATCCTGCCTTTGATTTTCGTTTTATTTTGATCGATTCTTCAATTTGAACCCAACCACAATCTACCTCAGCTACGGTTAACTTTAATGAGCTTGGTTTAATGACAATACCATACCAATTTGGGTTTTTAATAACGTAATCAAAACCTATGTGAATATTATCATTTTTACGCTCAATTGAAAAATTCTCCATGGATAAAAACTCCAAATCCTTATAGAAAAAACCAGCATTTGTAGTTAACCCAAAAAATAGAGAGAAGAGGAGAATTAAGTTTTTCATGACTTTTTAATTGCAGCGTAATGTTTGTAGAAAAGTGGAATAGTCTCTATCCCCTTATAGAAATTATATAGGCCATAATGCTCATTTGGTGAATGAATCGCATCAGAATCTAAACCAAAGCCTAATAAAATTGTTTTTAATCCCAGTACTTTTTCAAACATTGAAACAATTGGAATTGAACCACCACTTCTTACTGGAACGGGCTTTTTACCAAAACTCTCTTCCATTGCTAAACTTGCTGCCTTATATTCTAAAGAATCAATTGGCGTTAATGCAGGTTCACCACCATGATGCGGCGTAACAGTAACTTTAACACTTTCAGGCGCAATACTTTCGAAGTGCTTTTGAAATAGTGCTGTAATTTTATGTGGATCTTGATTAGGAACAAGACGCATTGAAATTTTCGCATTGGCCTTAGAAGGTAAAACAGTCTTTGCTCCTTCACCTGTATAACCACCCCAAATTCCGTTTACATCTAATGTTGGACGAATTGTTGCGCGTTCACGTGTAGAAAATCCTTTTTCACCGTCCGTTGCAACAATATCCAATGCTTCACAATATGCTTCTTCAGAATAAGGCGCTTTTGCCATTTCTATGCGCTCTTCATTGGTACATTCCAAAACATCATCATAAAAGCCTGGAATAGTAATGTGCTTATTTTCGTCTTGCAAAGAGGCAATCATATCCGTCAAAACATTGATCGGATTTGCCACTGCACCGCCATATAGGCCAGAATGTAAATCTCTATTTGGACCTACAACCTCAACTTCAACATAACTTAGTCCACGTAGTCCCGAAGTAATTGAGGGAACATCATTCGCAATGATTCCAGTATCAGATACTAAAATCACGTCTGCATCTAACATGTCTTTATATTCAGAAATAAACGTTTCTAAATTTTCAGAACCAACCTCTTCTTCACCTTCAATAATAAATTTAGCATTACAATAAAGGCTGTCAGTTTTTAGCATTGCCTCATAAGCCTTCAAATGCATATACATTTGTCCTTTATCGTCGCAAGCTCCACGTGCAAAAATGGCTCCTTCTGGATGAATGTCAGTCGTTTTAATTACAGGTTCAAAAGGAGGAGAATCCCATAATTCAATTGGATCGGCTGGTTGCACATCATAGTGCCCATAAACGAGCACTGTTGGCAAACTAGGATCAAAAATCTTCTCTGCATAAACCACAGGATGGCCTTTTGTCGGAATAATCTCTACGCGGTCAACCCCCATCTCTGAAAAGCGATTTTTCAAAAATTCGGCCGTTGCTTTTACGTCGTCATTAAATTTTGGATCTGCACTTACCGAAGGTAATTTCAGCAATTCCATTAATTCGCTCAAAAAGCGTTCTTTATTTTCTTGAATGTATTGATTTATCATGTACGCATAGTTGATTGGATTGCAAAGTTAGCAATAGTTTGTCAGACATTAATAATTGTGATGACAAAAAAAAATGCAACTTTGTGCAACGATTTGCCCCAAACATAAGTCTACTAGTTATATAAATAGCAAATGATGAATAAATTGAAAGTTAGTTTTTGGATGTTAACGCTACTGTTTTCTTCTGTAGGAGGTGCCCAAATCACTGTAACAAACACACAAACACCAGAAGAATTAGTGAATGATGTATTGGTTGGAGCTGGTGTTATTATTTCTAATGTTGAATTCAATCATTCTGTTCCTTTAGCAGGCGCCGTTCAAGCGCAAGCTGGTTACTTTGATGCGACTGGAACAACATTTCCAATTGGAGAAGGGGTTCTTTTAGCAACGGGGAATGTCCGCTTAGCTGAAGGACCTAACGATTCTGGTTCTGCAACAGATAATGAAGGCGTTGCTGTTGATCCGGATGATATTGATTTAGATGAAATTGGAACAACGACTATTAATAATGAAGCTATTTTAGAATTTGACTTTATTCCTTCGGGAGATTCAGTTGTATTTAAATACATATTTGCTTCGGAAGAGTATCATGAATATTCTACTTCTTCTTTTAATGACGTATTTGGATTCTTTATAAGCGGACCAGGGTTTGCTGGAATTTATGAATTTGGGGGTGAAAACCTAGCAATTATTCCTGGTACTGGCTTACCTGTAACAATGAATAACTTAAACAACGGCCCAGCGAATGCAGGTCCTTGTATGAACTGCGAATTTTTAATTGACAACGGTGGTGGAGCAGATATTCAATATGATGCGCACACAGTTATAATGTATGCAAGAGCTGAGGTTATTTGTGGCGAAACTTACCATATTAAAATGGCCATTGGAGATGCTGGAGATGCCTCTTTGGATTCTGGTGTATTCTTAGAAGCAAGTTCATTCTCTTCTAACGGAATATCAGTTGAAATTGCTTCCGTTTTAGGAGAAGACGCATTAATTGAGGGATGTGATTCTGCTCAAGTATGTTTCATCCGTCCGGAAGATGCGGATACGGTGGATTTATATGTTGAATTTGATATAAGTGGTTCTGCAATTAACGGAACAGATTATGATTTAATCGACGAGACTATTTTCTTTCCAGAAGGCGAGGATACTGTAAAAATTTATATCGTACCTGGAGATGATGGATTAACTGAAGGTGCAGAGGACATTATAATTACTGTTGAAATCATTAACGAATGTGGTGATACAATTTTGACAACGGCAACAATTGAAATCATTGATCCCTATGAAATTGAAATAACGACAGAGGATATTATAATTGAATGTGCTGAGGATTCCGTTCTACTCACCTTCTTAACAGATGGGGTTCCTGAACTAGATATAATTTGGAGTTCAGGTGGTACCGAAATGGACGAGTGGGTTCCAGGAGATATTGTTGGAACAACAACTTATACCGTTGACATTACAGATGTTTGTGGTGAAACCGCCTCAGGTACAATAGATGTTATATTAGATCCAGCATCAGATATGTATCTAACATTTAACGAAGACTTATTTGTAATATGTCCTGATCAAGAAATTGACATTGACGCAACGGTACACGACCCATATGACGAAGATTTAATTACTTACGAATGGGATCCTACTGGAGATATCATAGAAGACATTACAACTTCACCTGTTGCTGAAGGATGGTATTATCTTTCAGTATTTGATGGATGTTTCACAGTAACTGATTCAGTTAAAATTGAATTTGGAGAAGTGGTATTAGATGAAATCACAGTAATTCACGCCATTGATTGCCCTGGTATTCCAGACGCATCTTTAGGTTCGATCATTGTTGATCCTGACAATCCTGCTTGGACGTATGAATTGGTTGGTTATGCTGGCCCAGTTCCAAGTGGTATATTTACAGATTTAGCAGGAGGAATTGATTATATCTTGATTGTAACAGACGAAAACGGATGCATGATTGATACAATTGTACCTGTAGACTTAGGTGAAAATGAAGTAATCGCAACATGGGCTGTTGATAGTTTAAGAAATGTAACATGTAATGGTGACATGGATGGTGGAGCTTATGTTTTTGGTATCTCAGGAGGTATTACACCACCATATGATGTGACTTGGACGAACCTTGCAGGTGTTGTTGATATAGATACCGGTGTTCCAGTAGATGGATCAAGTGAGCAAGATGGTTTAGGTGGTGGAACATACACTGTGGTAGTAACAGATGAAGAAGGTTGTGCTTGGTCACATTCATTCGAAATCTTTGAGCCGGAAGAATTAACATTAGATTTAATTTGGAATGTACCAAGCTGTTTTGGATTCTCTGACGGATCAATAACAGTGAACACTGAAGGCGGTAATGGTGGAGAAATTTACACCATGACTGACGCTGAGGGAACAGTATTAAATGTTGGCAATTCAAATACGATTAATACGATTCCAACTGGAACTTATACTATAACGGTAGTTGATCAAAATGGATGTACGGTTTCAACAGAGTTTTTCTTAGATCAACCTAGTGAGTTGGATGCTACGATAAATATTACGCAACCATTGTGCTATGGAATTGAAACGGGTTATGTTGAGGTTGTTGATGTAATTAACTACCAAGGAGAATATGACGAAATTGGTTATTTCTGGGCACCACCAAATCCAAGTGGTGACGGAATTGGAGCGACATTCGCAAGTCACTTAGGTGCTGGAGATTATACAGTAACTATTAATGACGCAAACGGATGTTCTAAAGTATTTGACTTTTCAATTGTTTATCCAGATGAAATCGTTTGGGCTGAACTAGGTCACTTCTCTGCTTTCTGCAGACTATACGGTTACCAAAGTGGAAATGGTGAAGTATTTGCCTCTGCAACTGGCGGAACAGGATCATTTGATTATGAATGGGAACACATCAACGAAGAAGGCGATCTTGTAACTTGGCCAAATACTACTTGGGGAGGTTTAAATCCTGGCGAATACATTATCACCGCAACAGATGATAATAACTGTAAGTTGGTAGATACTGTCTTGGTTGATTCATTGAATCCGATTGCGGCATTCACAGTTGATTCAGATCAGTTAAATGAAGATTGTAAAGGAACTGCTGATGTTGAAGTAGAATTCACAAACACTTCTTTAAACTATGCAAATCCTAAAAATCCTTTAGCTGATCCAAGATTCTTCTGGAATTTAGATTCGCCACAAGGAGATTGGTACATTACTGATGACGTTGATGAGAAAGTTGATACGGTTTATGAAGCAAGAGGATACAGTTATGAAATGCAAGTATGTCTGGTCGCTCAAAACAAGAATGGCTGTAAAGACACATCTTGTAAAATAGTCACTGTTTTCGAGCCAATTGCCATTGAACCAATAAATATTTTTAGTCCTGATGGGGATGGAATAAATGACATATTTACATTCGATTTCTTTGCTAAATCAATTGCAGAATTTAACTGTATAATTGTAAATAGATGGGGAATTCAAGTTGGAGAATTAAACCATATTACTGACGGTTGGGACGGAACGGATATGAACGGTGACGCTGTTGCAGATGGCGTTTACTTCTATACATACACAGCATCAGCTGACAATGGAGAGACACTTGCAGGGCAAGGCACCATTCAGAAAATTGGAATAAAATAATTATCGCTAGTGCGAAGGAGGGCTTTCAGTTTTGGAAGCCCTTTTTTTGTGCTTAATTTTAAATTCAATTTGTACAGGATTGCAAACCCTGCACAACCAGCATGGTTTACAAATAGTTTTAATCAGGATGATAAAAATAAATTCACTTTTCTTAATCTCTATAATTGGTTTATTCCTAATGGGATGCCAAACAGAAAAAAATAAGCCTGATCCAATTTCAACAATTGATTCAACCTCAAATAATGAGCAATCATCACAGCATAATCATGTACTTGACACATCAAGAATCGCGATCATTCCATTAGATAATGTGGAATGGCTCAATGATAATTATTCGCCAACAAATTTGTCAATTGCTGAACTTTCACAACTTGATACGCTTCTTTCCTTAGCATGCGAGGATTATAATTTAAACCTCAAAAAAGGACATGAGGAACTAATGGAATTTTATCGTGAGGATGCAGAATTTATGGGGGAGGAATTTACTGAACGCGCTTTTTCTGAAGAAGGTTTAATTCGTGAGCTTTCCAATTATAGACGGCAATATGTTCCCTATTATAATGAGCTTGGAGAAAAGACCGTTCACGTATTTTGTCATTGTTTGGCCTATCCACTTAATGATTGGAAACTGGAAGTTGCGGGAGTTAATGATGGCGGAAATTGCCACTTTGATGCGGTCATTAATCTTACAAAGCGAACTTGTAAAAGTATTATGGTTAATGGTAATGCTTAAAGATTAATTGGCTATTACGTTATATCGATAAAAGTCTACAGATAATAAATCAGTTGATCAAATTTAATTTAAACTGCGGCTAATGCATTTCATAATTTTAACTTTATGAAATGCGATCGATTTTTCTAGTCTTTATTTTTACTTGCATTGCACAACCTGCTCATACAACGCGATACACCCAACTTTCGAATCAATTTAACATTGAAGTTGCGGTCCGCGTTAATGCGACGAATAACCCTGATTTTGCTTCTACTTATTTAAGAATTCGAATCCTTGAAAAAGACAGCAAAAACGTAATTCAAACTATTCGAAAAAAACATTTTTGGATTCCCAACAATCTATATACTGACAGGAATCATTCACGTTCTTATTCCACAGGTTTTAATGCTGACAATATAGTTGTGGATGACAATTTTGGAGATGTAGTGATAGCAGATTTAAATTTTGACGGACTAGACGATTTTGCGGTGACATATGATCATGGTGTTTCTAACGGGAATCATTATTACTTCTATTTTCAGCGACATAATAAGACGTTTTACCGCCAAGTTTTTTTAACAGAAGAAATGGTACTTTTCCCCGCGGTAATTGATTATAAGAATAAACGACTTACCACGAGAACCGCCGCTGGGGCAAATAACGTTGGCGAAAGAGTGTTTCAATACAATTCAGAAAAAAATAGTTGGTTTCTTCTTTCAACGCGACTTTTGAATTAAATACATCTTAAATCTCATTGGCAAACGTGATCAAGAAAATTTTTACTATTTTTTTTATTGATTGGAAGTTTAAAAATGCCGATTGTGCGGGATTACAAGATTTACTGAACAATGATTTGCTCAATATAAACTTGTCCATTACCAATTAACTGGACTAAATAAACACCTTGTGACAAAGCACTTACATCAATACTATTATTTCCTGAATTCAACTTTTCATGCAACAAAACCTCTCCTGAAATCGCATAAATTCTCATTTCTAAATTGCTCACATTTGTTTCAAGATTTAATTTTTCAGTAGTTGGGTTTGGATATACTTTAAACTCAAATACCACAACTTCTTCAACATTTGAATAGTCACATTCGAGGCTGAAATTCAAAATACCATCTACCTCAGTCCAATTCGTTGTCGAAAATGCTGGATCGTCAACCATAACGCATGTTAATAATGGATTATCGTCAAGAAACACGTGTCCCCAAGAATCCATGATTATATTATTACCACTTTGAATGCTCAGCCCTTCAAATATGCCATGCTCCAGATGAATTGATTCTAAGCCACTATTATTATCTAAATTCAGATTTTTAACGTTTCCTCCTATACAATTTAACGCCTTTAAACTATCGTTATGTGTTAAATCTAATTCTGTAAATGGATTATAGTTGCAGTCTAAATATATTAAATTGGGATTATTTGAAAAATCCACTTCAGCAATTTCATTATTAGAAATGGATAACTCCCACAGTTCAGTATTATTACTTACGTCAAGTTCAGAAATAGTATTGAACCGACAGTCTAACTGAGCCAAAGACGCCAAACTATTCAAATCCAAACCAGTCAACTCGTTATAATACAATGAAACTAATTCAAGTTCTGTATTTAATGAGAGATCTAGACTCGTTAATAAATTATTCTCGCACAGTAAGTCCTGTAAATTCACATTATTGCTTAAATCAAGTGAAGTTATATTATTGGATGAACAAATTAATTCCTCCAACGCTACATTCGCACTAACATCCAATGCAGTCAAATTATTTGCAGAAATGCGCAGCGATTTAAGATTTACATTAGAAGAAACGTCTATACTCATTATATCATTTCCCGAACACAATAAAGTTTCCAAGCTCGTGAACGCTTCAATTCCTTCAAGCGAGACTATTTCTGCAAGATCTACATTTAAATAACCTAACCAATCCACACTTGAATAAAGCACAGAATCGTCTAGCACGTCATCATAGCCATAATCGATCAAGATCAATTCGAAATTATCATCCGGCACATAGAAGGATTGTGATATTGCCTGACTTGACAGAAATGATAGGATTAAAAAAATCGTAGTTTTCATTTTATTCTTAAAAATAAATTCTATGTATATATGTCAGTCTTATGGACAAGACCAATTACCCCAAAATGTTAATGCGCGTCCCTTTAACAATTGGGAGTATCCCGTGGCAAAGTCAAACCGCAACCAAACCCGCCTCAATACTCATAATCAATTTACTCAACAAAATGATCCCAACCTTGCGCTTGCATGGGCTGACTAGTACCGTTACGCTCAATCACATTCATTCCAGATCCTTTATCCGTAAAATGACCAATAATACTCATGTATTCATTGCCTTTTACTTTTTCAAAATCGGATTGTTTAATCGAAAATAGGAGTTCATAATCCTCACCACCATTTAGTGCGCAAGTACTAGGATCCAATTCAAATTCTAGTGCTACTTTATGCGTCTCATGGTCGATTGGGAGTTTTTCATCATAAATAGTACAGCCCAAATTACTGTGTTTGCACAAATGCATTGCCTCAGAAACTAAACCGTCTGAAATATCAATCATTGAAGTTGGCTTAACGCCTAAATCATTTAAAAAGTGAATGATGTCTTTTCGTGCTTCTGGCTTTAATTGGCGCTCCAAAATATAATCCACCCCTTCTAATGCGGGTTGAACTGCTGGGTTATCTTTAAATACAGCTTTTTCGCGTTCTAAAACTTGCAAGCCCATATACGCTCCACCCAAACTTCCAGTAACTACCATCAAATCATTTTCGCCAGCACCACTTCTATAGGTTATTTGATCTTTCGCTACTTCGCCCAAAGCCGTAACTGAAATCACCAATCCACTGTGCGAAGAGGTTGTATCGCCGCCTACTAAATCAACATTATATAATTCACAAGCCGTTTTAATACCAGCGTATAATTCTTCTAAAGCTTCAACTGAAAAACGGTTAGATGCTGCAATAGAAACTGTAATTTGTGTCGCTTCTGCATTCATGGCATAAATATCCGAAAGGTTAACAACAACGGCTTTATATCCCAAATGCTTTAAAGGAACATAAGACAAGTCGAAATGCACACCTTCTACCAACATATCTGTTGAAATAACCTGGTATTTATCCCCCATGTCAATTACCGCAGCATCATCTCCAATTCCTTTGATTGTTGACGCATGTTTATTCTCGAAACCTGCTGTTAATTTATCAATCAGTCCAAATTCGCCTAATTCATCCAACTCTGTTCTATTCTCCATAACTCACTTTGTAAAACTCAATTTATTAAAAAAGCGCCCGTTTTATTAGCTAAAACTAGGCGCTTATTTTCTATTCTTATAATTCGATTAATCTAAAGCACCAATCATTTTTGTTGGATCTACCCACTCGTCATATTTATCTGCAGGAACGTATCCTAAACGAACCGCTTCTTCACGTAATGTTGTTCCATTTTCGTGTGCTGTATTCGCTATTTC
The DNA here is from genome assembly GCA_047623705.1 of Crocinitomix sp. Classification (GTDB taxonomy): domain Bacteria; phylum Bacteroidota; class Bacteroidia; order Flavobacteriales_D; family Crocinitomicaceae; genus Crocinitomix. The sequence continues at coordinate 133,344 of JBLHOW010000002.1, read as the reverse complement.
TGCTGCTTTATAATAACCGATTTTTGTATTTAAAGCCGTTACTAGCATCAAGGAATTATTCAATAATTCTTTAATTCTATTATAGTTCGGCTCTATACCTACTGCACAGTTTTCGTTGAATGAATTACACGCGTCACCAATCAATTCAGCCGACTGTAAAAGGTTAGCTGCCATCATTGGTTTAAATACATTCAATTCATAATGTCCTTGTGTTCCACCGATTGTAACAGCAACGTCATTCCCCATCACTTGCGCGCAAACCATTGTAATGGCTTCGGCTTGTGTTGGATTTACTTTACCTGGCATAATTGAAGAACCTGGCTCATTTGCAGGAATCATAATTTCACCAATTCCAGAACGAGGACCAGAAGCCATCATTCGAATATCGTTGGCAATTTTATTTAAAGAAACGGCCAATTGTTTTATCGCACCGTGTGTTTCCACTATTGCATCATGCGCTGCTAAGGCTTCAAATTTGTTCTCAGCAGTAATGAATGGTAATTCTGTGAATTTAGCAATATATTTCGCCACCAAAACATCATAACCTTTTGGCGTATTTAATCCTGTTCCAACGGCTGTTCCTCCCAATGCTAATTCAGAAAGGTGTGCCAATGTATTTTTTAAAGCTCTTAAACCATGATCCAATTGTGAAGCATAGCCAGAAAACTCTTGTCCTAAAGTTAAAGGAGTCGCATCCATTAAATGCGTTCTACCAATTTTTACAACATCCTTAAAGTCTACCATCTTTTTACGGAACGTAGCCAATAAATTTTCAACCCCTGGAATGGTTTTTTCCATGATCATTTTATAGCAAGCAATGTGCATGCCTGTAGGAAAAGTATCATTTGAAGATTGTGATTTATTCACATCATCATTCGGTTGCAAAGTTTTTTCGCCTTCACCTATTATATTGCCAGCAATTTCATGCGCGCGGTGAGCAATCACCTCATTCACATTCATATTTGACTGTGTTCCTGAACCTGTTTGCCAAATTACGAGTGGAAATTGATCATTCCATTTACCCGCCAAAATCTCATCACACACTTGTCCAATTAAATCTCTTTTTTCTGCAGGTAAAACACCTAACTCACAATTTGTATAAGCCGCCGCCTTTTTCAGATACGCAAATCCTTTCACAATTTCTAAAGGCATTGACCCCACTGGACCAATCTTAAAATTATTTCTAGATCGCTCTGTTTGAGCACCCCAATATTTGTCTGAAGGGACTTTCACTTCGCCAATTGTATCTTTTTCTATTCTGTAGTCCATTTTTATTTCTTTTTAAAGAATTAATTATTAACTTTACGGCATAAATTTGACACAAAAATAATACTTATAATCATGTACGCATTAGGTTTCGCTGTATTTCTTTTAGTTGGTTTAATGGCATTTTGGCTCTTAGCATTTGTCTTAGGAGTTGCTGTTCCAATGTGGTTAACAATAGGAGCTGTTCACATGTTACGTCCAAAAAGATTATTGGATGAAGAGCAAGAAAGCTAGACTGATTTAAAGTTTAAATATATTATATGAAGGGAATCTTATGGTTCCCTTTTTTTGTGGGGTATTCTAATTTAATTCGAGCTTAAAGGGTACCAGGTCTAAATGTTGGGGAGTAGAGTCAAACGTGAAAATTATTAATTTCCAAAATGACTTCTTCAAGTAATCAAACTTACAAATTAATATATAATCTTTTAATGAAACTCTTGTACTTTTTGCTCGAACAAAAAGCACCAAAAAGTTCTCCTAGCAAGGCTTAACACGAAGGGCGCATTCTCAAATCATTTTTCACTGCCCACATTATAAGTGCGGTCGAGTGCTCTCCCTGCTCCGCAACGGGAGTTTCCCGATCTTTCTAATAATGTGCTTTGATCAAAGCAATTCTCCGACGAACCCCTATAATTTTTTTAACTCTTATTCGAAGTTTTGCAAAAATCAAAGTCGCGAATTTATACTATGCGTATATTATGAACTTCTAATCCCTTCCCAACTTTTGTGACTGATACCTTAAAGGCCCAAAACTATTTTAATTAAGACCTTCTTTATTTTTTTGGGATTGATTATCTACTCAAAACAAACTTACTATTTCCGCTACCATGTTCATTAGTCGCTGTGACAAAGTAAACACCATTTGCAAGTCCCGTTAAGTTAATTTGCTTAGCACCCTTTTCAACGGCTATTTCCATTACCAACTTTCCTAATTGATTAAATATTCGAACTTGCATTGCTGATTCAGCAGTAAAGCTTATTTCACCTGAAGAGGGATTAGGATACAATGTGAAAATATTATCCTTGGTGAAATTTTGAATCCCTACACCTACTAAATCAAAACAATCCGTTGTGTCAATACAATCGCCATTCGTTACGATAACAGCATAGCTACCTGATTCAATTGGTGTAAACGTTTGTTCTGTTTCACCAGGAATAATGGAATAGGCGTCATTACAATCTATCCAGACATATGCATCATCCGCTGGGAATGCAGTGAGCACAACACCGTCAGATTCTAAACTCACTGCTTCATCATTAATCGTGAGTGAAATTGTAATTATACTATCGCAACCAGACGCAGCGATCAACGTATCACTATAAGTTCCAGTTTCGTAATAAGTATCGTCTCCGCTTGGTACGGTATAAGAATCACAGGCAAACTCGGTAAAAGAATGACTTATTTCTCCACAATGGTTTAGTTTCCAAATAAAGTAGAGATGATCACTGTCAATCTTAGCGGAATCAGGTCCAAAATCAAAATCGTAAGTTATACCGCCTCCATCACCGACTAAATAAAGATCCCCAAATTCATCTAAATCCAAACCGCGTAATGCTACTTGAAAAGAATCTTGCGACGCTTCGGCCCATAATAAGTTCCCGTCTGAATCGAGCTTTTGAACAAACAAATCTGAGTAATCAGTATCATCAAGATTCGCCACAATTAATTCTTCGACTCCAGGGTCAAGGTCAACCGATCCACCCCTAAAGAATCCTGCAATAAAAATATCACCGAATGGATCTATACTAATCCCCTGTGGCTGAATGCTTGCTGTTCCGCCCATATTTTTGGCCCATATAAAATTGCCATCAGTATCTAATTTCTGAACGAACGTATTTGTATCTGACCCTGTATACAAATCGTATTCATCTGGCCCCGGATCAAAATCAACCGTATCCAAAAAATACCCCGCAATATAAATTTGATCCTCATAATTAGCTATATCCTCCGGAAATATCCCAGACAGTCCATCAATTTGTTTCGCCCAAATCAATTCTCCCGCATCATTCAATTTTTCAATCAATAGGGATGGAATTAAATCATCAGTACTTAAAGTCAATGTGCCAATTCCAGGGTCAGCGTCAATCGAACCAGTATAAGAACCAGCAAGATAAATATCTCCGTCACTATCAACCGTTACATGATCAAAACCACTTGCGTGGTCACCTTCTACAACACTCACCCATATAAATTCTCCAGCAGAATTGAGTTTCAATAAATAAGCATCTTCTGCGACACCTATGGCCGTTTCTAAATGAATATCTAGACCTGGATCAAAATCAGCTATCCCACTGAAAGCCCCAGCAATTAATACGTTATCAGAACCATCAATAGCAAGTCCATTACATCCATCATCTGGAAGTCCACCTAAAGAATGTGCCCATAAAAAACCGCCATCTGAATCTAATTTCCAAATAAAACCATCAAACTCGGTTGGATCTGCAGAGCTCAAATTATACACGTCATCCCCAGGATCAAAATCGATCCCCCCTCTAAACAGACCTGTGAGGTAAACCGCCCCGCTTGCATCACAGATAATTTCCAAAGGCTCGCAATCCTCAAAAGCGACATCCGCCCAAAAACCTTTTGCCCAAATGAAATTACCTCCGTTATCCAATTTAATAATACAATTACGCACACTGAAGTAATCAGCTCCTAGGTCATGCGTACCAGGTCCTGGATCACCATCCACACTTCCCCAAACCTTTCCCGCAAAATAGATACTGCCTAAATCATCAAGGGCAACATCAGCTATATGAAATAATCCAGCATCAGGAAACAATATACCTCCACTTTTAATCCATTCAAAGTTTTGCGCTTTTCCGAATGAAGTGAAGAAAATAATACAAAAAAGAGTGACGCTCGATCTGAGTCCAATGGGTAGGTTAATAGATTTCATAATTAGTTGCATCTATATAAACGAAAACCATTTCAAATTGGTTGGGAAAATCTTCCCTTTTCCCTAACGCTCAGGCGCGTCCCCATACCAAAAGAAGTAATAAATGGAACTATGTTAAGTCCAAATGATTAAATCCTGCATATTATGAGCAAAATTATAAAAGAAATGCACGAAATGACCAAAGTCAAAAATCACATACAACTTGAACGAAATCATCTGTCCAAACTGCTCAAAAGGTTTCAACCTTGATGATGCTGACTTCGACAGCATCCTAAAATTTGCAAAAAACCAAGGCCGCTTTGCTATCTTCAGAGAACAACCTACGTTTGTCAAATAATAAAGCGGATGATTTAACAATTAAAAGTTAACGCATGGAAACCCTACAATGAAGGTTACGTTTGATGGACTTTCAGATCAAGGTCTAAATGAATAAGATATCTTAGTAATTGTATAACCGCGCGATAGTGAAGTTTAACTCAACGGCCCAATTCAAAGATCATTCTTAAAGTTTCGGCAAATTTTCAATTTGAAATCCCTACATTTATTCCAACGTCTAACAAACCACGTCATGAATAAAATACTTTCACTAATTGTACTCGCTTCCCTCCTTTCTTGCTCAGATGACTGCAGTGAATGTGAACAGAAACTGAATATGATTATGCACTCATCCTCCATGCCTGTTGATCTTCCACAACCAACAGAAGTTCAATATGGAATTGATGAAACGATCCTCCTAATTGAAGTGACGGCTGAAAATAAGTACCTATTAGATGGAGAACTTTATGAATACGAGAATTTGGAACCAATAATTTACAATCTGATTGGTACCCCAGAATTGGAGAGCGGAAAAGTAAAGATCGAAGGGCATCCTTTAGCATATTATGAATCCGTATTTAAATTAATCGAATTTTGCAAAGAGAATAACCTTAGTCCAATTTTACTCTTTACTAGCGACTAGAATGTGACGTTTATTTTCACCTTTCTATCGTATCATTATCGTATCACGCTTAACATTGAGTTCCGCGAAAAAACTCAGAAACATCAAATCAATAATGAAATTATTCAACCGCAGCAAACCAGACATTAATTCAATTTCCTTTCCAACTTTTGGGTGGCGACTTGAAACCAAAACTAAAGCCGTTAAGTATTGGATAAATGAAGAAGAAACAATGGCGCTTACGGTGAACTATTTTGACCTTGAACCTGACTTGCCGAGCATAAAAGATATTGATACGCTTCGTGAATTCTATAGAACCCAAATAGCTGAAGCTAACGGTGGTTTGATTCAAGTTGATTTAGTAAAAATAGCCGGTTACACTTTTATTCAAACGCTTTTTAAGATCCCGCAAGAACCAAGCGGAATGCTTTATTTGGTATCATTAACAATACCGTTTGAAAATTGCAGCTATGTAATCAAAATACAAGCCCCTGAATTTGAACCGACTGGAATGAGAGACTCCATTATCGCTGATAAACTCATGCAAAAAGGCGAAATATCAGCAGGTGAAAATGGTTATGAAAATTGGATGACTGATCCATACGACCCAGAATTCAAAGGGGGCACTTTAATGAATAAATCGGAGGCCGCTAATTACGACAAAGATTTTTTAGACCACCCACTCAGTCAAGCACGCAAAATGATTGGCGAAATAATTACACAACTTGCATTTAAATCCGTCCTTGATAAAGCTCCTCGATTTGAAAAATAAGGAACTTAAATGCCACAATCAAAACTTACTATGTCCTATTCGACTCTTCTTATCAAATTCACTAAACATGCCTTATATTTATAGTAAATGAAAAAAGTATCCTACTCCCCTGACGTCTTTATAATAGAAGATTTTCTTTCAACCGTGGAGTGCTTAGAATTGATTCAATTAAGCCAAAAAATTGGTTATGAAGAAGCCACTGTCACAACATATGAAGGTCAAAAAATGATTAAGGGTATTCGAAACAATACAAGGGTAATCAAAACAGATTTCGACATTGCTGAGGAATTTTGGAATAAAATCAATCCATTTATTTCGCCGACAACAGATGGCAGCACTGCAATCGGTGTAAATGAACAGTTTCGCTTCTACAAATATGAGAAAGGACAGCGTTTCAATAAGCACCGAGATGGAAGGTTCAAACGGAACGAAAACGAAGAAAGTAAATTAACTTTTATGGTTTATTTGAATGAAAAGTTTATTGGAGGAGAAACTGAATTTGAAAATTTCTCAATTATTCCAAAACCTGGAACTGCATTAATCTTCAAACATCATGTAAAACATAAAGGATGCATTATTGAATCAGGAACGAAATACGTGATTCGCACGGATATTATGTTTCGAAAACGAATAAATTAGACACTGTTCAATAGCCAAACCAGACAATTAAAACGATTTGACTGTTATATATGCCTAATATTCTCTATCTTACTCAGAATGAGAAACTTTCTCTTATTCTATAGTTTATTCATTCTGCTTTCAGCGCAGGGACAATGGACGATTATGACAGATTCCGTTGGTTATGGAACGTATTATACCGACATGCACTTTGTCAATGATGAAACGGGGTATATAATTGGCAAAAATGATTCAAGGTCAGCGATTTTCAGGACTTTTGACAGTGGCGTGACATGGGACACTGTTTATGTTGACAGCGTTCCGGGAACCTATCATGTGACACAAACACTTCATGATGTTTATTTTCCTGATCCTAAAATTGGTTATATCGTAGGTCATTGGGACATTTTAAAAACATCAGATTACGGCGCAACTTGGGTTGCTGTTGACACCACAGACGCAACGGGTGTTATCGGTAATCAACAAGATATTATATTCATCAATCAGGATACAGGCTTTGTTGGTTGGGCGGATTTTGGTTCTGGAGGATTAATAACGACCGACGGAGGTTGGACATGGACAGATGCTCCCGGACTTTCAAGTGTACGAGAGTTTAATGAATATAACGGAGAGATTACTGCCTGCTCTGATGTTTGGTATGATCTAGATGAAGAATCGCTTATATGGACTGCTTTTCCCCCACCTTCATATGGGGCTGATTATTTTTGGAAAGATTGTGTAAAGCACAATGTCAAACATTTCGTAATCGCAAACAATTTATATGCTGAAACAGTCGATTTTGGAGAAAGTTGGTCCGCCTATTCGACGGGATATGGCATCACAAATAAAATCTATTTTTATAATGACACGCTTGGTTTTCTTGCCGGAGGTAAAAGTGGCGCTTCAAAAACTATTGACGGAGGCACGACTTGGTACAGTTGCACGGTTGACAACCTTGAAACAACAATGTCTATCAATTTAAAAACAATTCAAATGATCTCTCCGTCAAAGGGATTTGCGATAAGTGAGAAGGGCATTTATGTCACAGATAATGGTGGAGGAACTGGAATTGGAAATCAATTTTTAAGTATTGAGTCCTTGCCTACAGAAAGGCTAATGATCTACCCAAATCCTGTCCAAAACATTTTATATATCGACTCGGGAGGGAACAACGTTGACAAGGTATTCATCTATGATTTGAATGGTAAACTTGTTATTGAGTCGGATCAAAATGACATAGATATTAAAAACCTCAGCAAGGGAAGTTATATAATTTCAATTCAAACTGATGGCCAACATTATTCAAGCAAGTTCATTAAGCAATAACTCAAACATTGCACGTACGGTACAATGTTTGAATTAATAAATTCTATTCCTCTTCTGTTTCAGAACTCTTATTAAAGAGTAAAAATAATGCACCTCCACCAATAATTAACGCAACTCGAATAATCCAGCCCATAGTCGTTCCCCACATATCAACCCACATTAAAATTCTTAAGTTATAATTGAATAAAGATAGGATTGAAGAACCTAGTCCTATAAGACCGAGTAATGCTCCAATGCTTGAAATTTTTGATTTAAGATAATCCATAGTTCAGTTGTTTTTTAAAAATGGTTCTGGGTTTAAGTTCTTTTTTAGTTGTTTGGAAACGGGTAACCAATCAAAGCGATTGAAACCTAATAACTTGCTCACAAATGCAGTAGGAAAAATGACAATTGAATTATTGTGAGCCGCCACTAACTGGTCAATATAAAATCGTTTTGAAGAAATTTTACCCTCTAGATCATCCCAGGTATATTCGAAGTGTGATAGTATTGTATTATATTTTAGTTCCGGATATTTTTCAGCTTCAACAAAGACATTCTTCACAGCCACGCTTCCTTCATTTTCCAGCGTTTCTTCTAGGCATAAATTTGCTGTAGACAATACCGTGATTTTCTCAATTAAATCATGTGCTAAACTCATCCGCTGTTCGGCGAAATCAAGTAGATCGAGAATTAAATCGCTTCTTTCATTAAGAAGGGTATTTAACGTAGAAATTGCATTTTCAATTTGATTCCGATTTTTCGAAAGCTGGATATATTTTGAAATAAAGACTGCTAATAAAACAATCCCAATGCTGATAAAGAACAAATATTGTGTATTTAAAACCATAGCCGATTTATTTCTTGTTTTGTACAATAATTATTTGCCACTTTAATTTTATTCCAACACCATAATTACCTCTCCATTTTCGTCCATTTCAAATTCAAACTCATAATAGTTTGTTATAATATCTCGCCCTTCCATATGATCGTTTTCTCCTTCAAGCAAACAATTTAGAATAAATGTGTCAGCGCGATTATTATCCTCAAATTCGATCTGATACTCATATAAACTATGATCGACATATTCAGAAGAGATGAGGTTTTTAGCTGTTTCAATATTCTTTTCAATCACGCTAAAATCAATATCACTAATTTTTTTCGGATCGTTTTTTTTATAAACGCGGACAGAGAACTCACTATCTATTACTGAAACACTCGGTTCATCTTCTTGTGTTAATTGGAAATCTTTACGATTCAATGTTCCTTCTGATGCATCATCACTTGTTATAATACTAACTGCATCTATTGATGTTTCTAGTTCTGTTTGTGATGTCAACCTTATTTCATAGGCCAATACGTCTCCGGCTGTAGTTATAATTTCCTTTTTAACTTCGGCAATTTCTCCCGGCTTATCTAAATCATAGATGCTTTCTTGGTTGCCACAAGCAGTTAATCCCAATAAAATTCCTATTGAAAAAAATATTTTAGTGCGCGTCTTTTCTCTTTTCATATCAACTATTTTTTTGTGTTTGTCAAATAGAATGAAAAAAGAAGGAGAAAAAAAACCAAATAAGTATTCGATCGTTACGATCAATTATTCGTCACCAGTGATTTTGTTTTTGTTTTGAAGATTTTAAGAATTACAGCTCAATGAGAATTATCCCATTGCTGTATCTTTAGATAAACGTTCTCTTTTACGATCTGATTTCGGATTAAAAACCCCCAAATATTTTGGCCATAATACTTTCCTTTTTTCTAATCGAGACGGCTATTTTATCCCCATTTTTGAGAAACAGAAAACGGGTTTTATCATAGCGATCTATAAAAGAGATATTAACCAAATAGGATTGATGTGTTCTAACAAATGTAGCGGCAGGAAGTTGGCTGACAAAGTCCTTTAAAGGTTTTGACACTACAAATTTTCGCCCATCTGATAAAAAAAATGTTGTATACCCACTATCAGCTTTGCAATACATGAGCTGTTCAAAATCAACAATTTGAAAACTATCTTGCATGCGCAATACGATTCGATCATTTTTCCCTATAAATTGATCTTTAACAACGGTCATTCGTTCTTGCGTTTGGTTCTGCGTAATAGTCATTACTTTTTGAATGGCTTCAGCTAGTTCCTCTGAATCGATTGGTTTCAAAATATAATCTACTGCTCCGCACCTTAAGGCTTTCAACACATAATCTTCGTAAGCTGTAATAAAAATAATCTTGAAATTTATTTCTTCGATTCGATCTAAAAAGTCAAAGCCTGTTCCATCTTTTAAATTGATATCTAAAAACACCAAATCCGGAGATGTTGCCTTACAAAGTAAAAGCGCATCTTTAACAGATTCACTTTCGCCTAGAATTGTTACTTCACTAGAAAGATTGCTAAGATTTACTTTTAAAGCTTCTCTAGCATACGTCTCATCTTCAATTATTATAGCTTTAATCATTAATGTATGGAATTGTTAATAATACAATTGTTCCTTGCTCATTCTCCTTTTCCCGGTCAAAAACTACCACGTCCGCCTTTGCCTTAAATTCTTTCGCCAGTAATTTCATTCGTTCCGCTGTAATAGTCGTTGATAAGGATTCCTTTTCCGGAGTAATAGAGGCTTCAGGGGTAGTATTTAAGCCAATTCCATTATCAATAATTTTACAAATGAGCGACTGCTTCTCTAAATAAATATTAATCTTCAGATTACCCTTTCTGTCCATATTTTTAAATCCATGATCAATCGCATTTTCAACAAAAGGCTGCATCAACATTGGCGGAATGTAGGTGTTTTCTCCATTAATATTTTCACTTACCTCAATTGAAAAATCAAAAGCTTCACTAAATCTTGCCTTTTGTAGCTCTAAATAATTTTGAATTGCTTCTAGCTCATCATCAAGAGATACCAATCTATCACGCGAGTTTTGCAAAATGAGTCGAACAAGTCTGGAAAATTTGGACAGATATTTTGCCGCCGCTTCTTTCTCCCCATTGAGGATCATACCTTGTATTGTTGCTAGCGAATTATATAGAAAATGTGGCGTGATTTGTGAGCGCAAAAGCTGTTGATTGATGAGCAAATAATCGCGACTCTTTTTAAGGTTTTTATATCTTAAATATAGTAGGAGACTCCCCCCAAGTATTACAATAAATAGAACAATAATAATCCATATTAGAGTCTGCTCATGTGATCTTTCCAATTCTTCGCTAGATCGCACTATTCTAGTTTTTAAGTTGTCTTCTCGATCATAAGAATTTTTAAGATCTTGTATTTCTTGATCCAAATTTTCTTGAAACAGAAAACCATTCAATTCCTTCATTTTCTCAACATAAACAAAGGCCGAATCAACCATTCCAAGTTTCGAATATGCATCATAATAGTTTTGATAAACTAATTCATAAACGGGGTTATTTTCATCTAATTCTAATCTTGTCGCCGAATCCAGATAAATTAATGCTTTATCGAACTCATTTAATTCAATGAAAGATGAAGATAAATTTGAATAGCAATTTACTCTTCCACGAATATCACCACTTGCTTTGAAATAAAGCGATTGTTTTGTACAATAAATGCTCGAATCTAAATCACCCTTTTCGGCGTAAATAATCGCGAAATTCGTGAAATACTCACCCTGTCTGCGGTCAGCTACAATTGCATCATAATCTATCTTACTGTAAATTTCATAAGCCAATTTATTCTCACCAATTTCTAGATGAAATAATCCTAGCAGTAAATTCATATAGGCAATTCCCGTTGAATCACTTTCACTATAGTATTGAAGCGTAAATTGAGCTGATTTAATACCACGCTCAAAGTCTTTAAGAAAATATAGATCCTCTGTTTTATATCGAGAGGCTCTTATAATGTTTGCAGTATCTTTTTTTTCCAACGATTTATGAAGCCATTTTTCTGAATACATTAGACTATTCTTAAAATCTCCCAATGCCATGTAAGCGTAAATCAAATATGAATAATCCGAAGGCTTACAAATTGGCATATCGGTAATTGGCACAATACCTTCAACTATCATCTCAAATTTACCCTGCGCAGCCAATTCAATCAAAATTTCTTCTCGATCCCTTGAGAAGCAATTAAATCCGACAAATAGAAATAATATGAAATGTAATGTAGTTAGCATTAATTAAAATAATTGTTGTTTATTTTATAAAAGCCTTAAATGGTTCGCAAATTTAACCGATTCCCGAATTTACCCTCAAAATGTTTATACTATTTCGATTTTCAGAGGCCTAAGTTAGCACAGCTCTATAAAAAATTACAGCCCTTGCACAAGCCCGTCGCTTGAATCTCTAATTCATCAATTTGATAGCCGGGCAACGCAACAGTTGGAAATTGATCCATCTCAACACAAAAAATAGTGCTACAACTATTGCATTTAAAATGGATGTGTTGATGTTGATGCGCTTCCGTGTCACAATCATCTTGGCAAATGGCATAATTCGATTCTTCGCCACTTATAGTGATTTCATGGATGATTCCTTTTCCTAGGAAGATTTTTATAGTACGATATAAGGTTATCCGATTATAGTCCTTTAATTCTTTCTCAACTGTTGAAAGTGGAATTGCGTTTTGGTATTTATTAAAAATGGCCAAAACCTCCTTTCTGAAAGGCGTTTTACTTAATTTCTTATCGGCTAATAAATCTTTCATTAAAAATAATTTGCAACATTGTTGCATTTGTTTAAATTCTACTATATTTGCAACATTGTTACAAATATAATATATTGAATGAAAAACAGGATTGGTATTGCGCTTATTTTATTCCTATCGATTAACACCTTTGGTCAAACATTTACTGGGACAGTACTAAATAGTGAAACCAAGGCACCACTTGTTGGTGCACAGATCTATTTTACCGATTTGAAAACTGGAACAGAAACCGATAAAAATGGAACGTTCCTAATTCAAAATCTCACGCAAAAAAGCCTTCACATTCAAATTACGCTAGATGGGTATAATATAATTGAGGAATTCATTGACCTTGAAGCAAAAACGGCAAAAACATTTTATTTAGAGAAAGGACATTTTGAATTTGATGAGGTCATAGTATCCGCGCCCAAAACAAAATTGCAAGGTGAAAACATTGTGAATATCACGCATAAAAAAATGGCTGATCTACAGCAAACCGCCCCACTTACTTTGGCCGAAGCAATTAGTACGATTCCTGGAGTGGAACAAACTACTACCGGAGCTGGCATTGGAAAACCTGTTATTAGAGGTTTATCTGGAAATCGGATTGTGACGTATGCACAGGGAATCCGTATTGAAAACCAGCAATGGGGAGATGAACATGGTTTAGGAGTTGGAGAAGTTGGTATTGAAAGCGTGGAAGTGATTAAAGGTCCTGCATCTTTATTATATGGATCGGACGCATTAGGCGGCGTGCTGTATTTTAATGACGAACGTTATGCCAGCCAAAACACAATCCAGGGCTTTGCACAAACCCAATTTCTTTCAAACACTTTGGGTTCTAAAAATAGTTTGGGTTTTAAAATCCATAAAGGAAAACTCAAATTCAATCTATTCGGCGCTTACTCTTCCCAGGCAGATTATCAAGTCCCCAATTTTGACCGTGTTTTTAACACACGTTTTGACGAAAAAAATGTAAAAGTCGCACTCGGTTTTAACACGAGTCGCTGGATTTCAAATATTCGTTATAGCTATTTGCAAAACAACTATGGCATTATTGAGGACGCAACTTATTCTGACACGACTGACCGAAACTTCATGCTCCCTTTTCAGACAATTGACAACCACAACGTCAGTTTTGAGAATATTCTTTTTACAGGAAAATCAAAATTGAATTTGACATTGGGCTATACCAATAACTACCGCAAAGAATTTGAAGAGGACGCTAATGAACCAGCTTTAGGTCTTTATTTAAACACATTTACATATAACCTTAAATGGCACTCACCCACTTTCAAAAAACGGATTGATTTTATCATTGGTTCCCAGGGAATGGCGCAGCAAAATAAAAACAACGGCGAAGAAGTCCTAATTCCGGATGCCGCTACAACAGACTTTGGTGCTTTTTTAATTGCTAATCTCAACTTTGACAAAATTCAATTTCAAGCAGGACTACGCGGAGATTATCGCGAAATTGACACCAAAGAAATGGTAACAGACGAAGGCGCATTCCCTGCATTAAATAAATCTTATAAGGGATTTACATATTCGGGCGGAGCGGTTTATAAACGCGATAAAATAAAATTTAGAGCAAATATTTCTAATGGTTTTCGTGCACCCAATACCACGGAATTATTGTCGAATGGCGTGCATCATGGAACCAATCGTTATATAAAAGGAGCTTCAAATTTAATCAATGAAAATGCCACGCAATTTGATATTTCCATGAATTATCAAAACGAACATTTTGCCTTTTCAGTGAATACATTTTACAATGCCATTCAAGATTATATATTCCTTTCTCCAAGCAATGAGATTATTGATGGCAGTCCAGTTTTTGAATTTTTACAAACGGATGCATTTTTATATGGAGGAGAGCTTGGTTTCCATTATCATCCGCATAAAATACATTGGCTGCATTTAGAGAGCAATCTTTCAACTGTTTTTGCAGAAGATCAAAACAAAAATCCGCTTCCGTTAATTCCGCAAACAAAAATTAGTTCCACCGTTCGCGCTGACTTCACAAGTGATGGAAAGGTGCAATTGAAAAATGTATTTATTCAACACATCTACAAATTTCAGCAAGACAGAATTGGACTTTTTGAAATCAACAGCAATGCTTATCACTTAATTAACGCTGGGTTGAGTCTTGAAATTGCAACAAAGAATAAGCCCATTGAAATTTCTACTGGAGTTAAAAATGCTTTGAACACTTCTTATATCGACCATTTATCGCGATTTAAAACATTAGGATTACAGAATCAGGGAATCAACTTTTATATTGGATTGAAAATTAAGCTGGATAAGAGCTTGAAGTAATGGGATTACTACAATGAAACCAATCGCTTGCTACCGCGCGATACAATCGTGCGGTAGCAAGTGGTCGCAATATATGACAACGGGCAAAACTTCAGGAATTAATTAAACAACAGATAAGCCAACCCAACCAAATCCTGCTAATTCCCGTTAGTTGAGATAGACGCCTTGTAAATCCTCATTTTACGAACTGAAAAGCTGATTATTTTCTAAAACTCTCAGAAAACCATCCTCTTTCCATTAAATGGACAGTCTTTTATTTAACCCAAAAATAATGAACGGAGATTGTATTTTTTTGAATTATCATGCTATCGTTGATCCTTTATCAAAGGCAGTGAATAATGATAAAATTTACAGCATTGATGCGCCAACTTTCAGAACACATCTTGAATTATTTAAACGACTAAATTTAAATATTATAACACTTGATCAACTCGGTCTATCTAAGCAAAAAGAAGGTTTAACGATTTGTTTGACTTTTGATGATGGCCATGAAAGCGACCACACTATAGTTGCTCCTTTGTTGAATGAATTCAATTATAAAGCATCTTTTTTTCCGACTTTATCAAACTTTCTCTCGAACAATAATAGATGGCAAGAATACCGAATATTGGCTGAAAACGGTCATGTTATTGGCGCCCATGGTGTGACGCATAAATACCTCTCTAACTTGAAAGCGAAAGATCAATTTTATGAATTGAATTTTTCTAAAACTTTTATTGAAGAGAAAATAGGACAATCTCCACGTTATTTTGCTCTACCCGGAGGGAAATACAATCGCAAAACATTACAATTAGCACAGCAATGCGGCTATAAAGCCTTGCTAACTACAAAGTTTGGATTAATCTATCAAAATGATTGTCCATTTATGATTAAACGTTGGTCATTAAAAAGAAAAACTTCGCTCAATGTATTAGAAAGTGTATTGAAAAAAGAAGCTTCAACACATAAAAGAATTCGTTTTGGAAAAAGCATTAAACGCTCTGTTTCTCGTTTGATTGGGAATAAGTTATCAGATAAAATTAATTATAGAATTCCATAATTATGACCCCAATATATAGTATCATATTCGCGCTCATGCTTATTCCAATCGTTTGGTATCTGCTGATTTTATTCTTATCTAAAAAAAAGGAAACAAGCAAGAAAGCCTATCAAGGCAATACTTCATTTATTTTAATTTGCCATAATGAAGAACTAACTGTCGAAAATAAAGTCGCACAACTTGTTTCCGCCCAACAACAATTAAACGGAAAGCAAGAAATTATTGTGATTTCTGATGGATCAACAGATCAAACGAATTCAATACTCCAAAGCCTTGCGAACAAATACAACTTTCGTCATTGCATTGTACCAAAAAGAATGGGCAAAGCATATGCATTGAATCTCGGCATATCGCTCTCCAAATATCCGATCCTCATTGTTTCGGATGCGCGACAAGAAATTTCGAAGGACGCAATACCCCATTTATTGCAACCTTTTAATGATCCTGAAATTGGAGCAACATCTAGTAGAATAATCCATCAAGGGCAAGCATCAGTAATTAGAAAATCGATTAATCAACTCAAAACAATGGAGAGCGACACAGGCTCTACAATTGGCGTTTATGGTGGGCTATATGCGGTAAGAAAGGAATGTCTTCAAAATTTACCAATAAATACGATCCTTGATGATCTCTTGATTTCGCTCTATGTCCTCAACAGTGAAAAAAGAGTAATAATGGTTCCAGAAGTCATCATATATGACATAAGCATTCAAAAATATTGCACCAAAACAAGAATTTTGCGCGTTACATGCGGTTTAATACGTTTGCCTTTTCAAAATATAAACGTCTTCAGAAAATTGTCTGCGCGACAAATCTTATACCTATATGTTCAAAAGTATGCCAAGCTTTTGACTCCTCTTTTTTTCATCCTCTTGACCGTTATAGCGTTATTTAGTTCAACAGAAATTTTAATATTCCATGTCCTATTCTTTAGCACCGAAATTCTCTTGTTTGCTATTTTGAATCGCAAAGTTCTAATGCGTTTGTTGCGCATATTTGGCATCTGCATCTTTTCAGTTGGATCAATAAAAAAATACAATACGCACCTTTGGGAAAAAAATTCTGTTGCTACTCAAGCTTGACTAGTCCTCAAATCGAATCTACCTTCCTATCCTAAGAGTACGTCAATATTCTCAGGCGGCCTTCCTACAACAGCTTTATCCCCTTTAATAATAATCGGGCGCTCAATTAATTTCGGAAAGTTCACCATAGCTTCAATCCAATCATTTTCAGTCATGGTTTTGCCTTTGAAATTTGCTTTATAATCTGCTTCACCTTTACGAATAATTGCTTCTGCTGGCAGATTCAATTTCTTTAATAAATCTTTGATTTCTGCTGCAGAAAGTGGATTTTCCAAATACTTTATAATTTCAAAATCAAGGCCTTTATTTTCAAGAATTTCTAAAGCGCATCTACTCTTTGAACACCTATTGTTATGTAATATCTTCATTTCACTCGTTTTTACCCTACAATTCTAAGGATAAAAGACAACTTTCTTTATCTTTAACACGTATTATATTGTATAGAATGTATCAATACTATTGATGCAAAGAATAGCTTATGCTAAAAAGACTACTTTATCTGTTCTCATTCTTGTTCTTAACCATCTCTGGTTATGGTCAATTCACAACAACTGGTGATGCTTCTAGCACGACTTGTAATTGTTATGAAGTAACAGATGACGCTGCATCTGAACTAGGATCCTTTTACAAAACAGCTACCATTAATTTAAACACCGATTTCCATTTTAAATTTTCTGTCAACTTTGGCTGTGAAAACACTGGAGGAGAAGGTTTGGCATTTGTACTACAACCGTCAACTTGGGATGTGGGTAATGATGGTTATGGAATCGGTTATGAAGATATTACGGGCAATAGCCTGAGCATAGAATTTGACACCAGAGACAATGAAGCATCTGGAGAAATCACCAATTGGGATGTACCAAGTGATCATATTTCACTACAAGATAATGGCGACATTGACCATGAAATGGACAATCCTAACAATTTATTGGGCGATCCATCTGGACTAAATGCAGGCGAAGATGCTACTCCGCACCCGATTAAACCAGGTTTTCCAAATGTTGAAGATTGTGAAGATCATGTGGTAGAAATTATTTGGACGGCAGGCGTCAATCAAACCATTCAGGTTAAAATTGACAATATCACAACCATGACTTATATCGGCGATATGATTGCGGATCAATTTGATGGAAATGCAAATGTATTGTGGGGATGGACAGGAAGTACTGGTGTATTCTCAAACACACAAACGGTTTGCACCGCATTGATTCCTGATTTTTCGTATACACCAACCAACTGTCCTGGTGAGGAAATTGATTTTACAGATGAATCTTGTGCTTTTTATACCATTACTGATTGGGATTGGGATTTTGACGGCTTGGGAACATCCACTGATGAAGATCCTAGTTTTACTTTCGTAGATGCTGGTTCTTTCCCCGTTGATTTAACCATTACGGATAGTGAGGGATGCGAAACTACTGTTACCATTGAAATTCCTGTCGGTTTTGAAACAGAAACGAGTGTGGATGATGCTACAATTTGTATTGGTGAATCAACGATTATTCATGCCGCAGGCAATCCTTTTGTAGAAACAGAATGTTGTTTTAAATTGGTGTTAAATGATCTTTGGGGAGATTATTGGGGAAGTGGAACGGCTAATGAACTCGAAATTATTGCAGATGGTGTGACCTTTGGAATGTATACCCCAACCTCTTTCGATCCTGGTTCAGGAACAAGTGATACGATTGATATTTGTTTTGAGCAAGGAACAGAACTTGAGTTTGTTATTCATGGTGCAGATAGTCCTGCTGAATGTTCTTATTTCTTTTTAACTGATGACCTAACCGAATTAGTTTCGGTGGATGGCGCACTTGGTGGAACATGGTTTGACGGCGCCAATGAATTTCATACTGTAGATTGTGGTTTAGATCCACCAGAATATGATTATTTATGGGATAATGCTCCTTTGCTTTCAGATGAAACTGATCCTGATCCAACAGCAACGATCGTGACCGATACATGGTTTCATGTTGAAATTACAGATACAGAAACGGGTTGTACAATTCTTGATTCTATTTTAGTAACGGTCCATCCTCCAGTGGATGCAGAAATTTCGGGCGACATTACAATTTGCGACGGAGATGTGGGAGAATTAACGGTCACTTTTACTGGCCCCGCTCCTTATGATTTAGATATTACTGGACCAAGTGGACCTTTGGGAACAATTACAGATATTCCTGGCAGTCCCTACCTTTTAGAAGTGAGCGAAGATGGTGATTATATCATTACTTATGTGACTGGTGATGGATGCGAAGGAATGTTTTCTGGCACTGGAACAGTTGAAGTGATTATTCCATTTGCAGTTGAAATTGAAGCAAGTGCCGAATATTGTGATGGCGATCCAATTGTAGATTTAACCGTTACCTCAACAGGTGGTGGAACAGTAAATTGGTATGATAATCCAGGATTGATTCCACCAGAAATTGGAACAGGATTAACATTAACTCCGGGTGGAGGAATTGGTACAACAACTTATTATGCTGCAGAAACAGAAGGTGTTTTAGGATGCGAAGGCCCTGGTGCTGAAGTTACCATTACCATCTACGCGATTCCACCTGCTCCAGTTTATACCGGTGAAACGGAATATTGTGAAGGAGATGTTGCATCAGATTTATTTGGTGAACCCTCTTTAGGCGGAGATATTACTTGGTATGATGATCTACCTCCTGGCGGCGCAATATTGGGAACCGATCTTTCTTTTACGCCACCATTATTTGAACCAGGAATTACAATTTATTTGACAGAAACTGCCGACGGATGTGAAAGTCCCGCAACGGAAGTAATCATAACAGTAAGTCCAACTCCTGATCCACCTGCTGTTGTTGGTGATACAGAGTATTGCGAAGGAGATGTTCCAACACCCATAACAGCTGTAACAGGTTCTGGTGGAATCATTGAATGGCGAAATGATATAGGCGCGTTATTAGAAACAGGAACAACCTTTACACCAACATTGGTGGTTGGTACAATAACTATTTTTGTATACGAAGTTTTAGGTGGATGCATCAGTGACCCTACTGAAATTGAAATTGTTGTAGATGAATTTCCGACAATTAGTGTTCCAGAAAATTTAGCCATTTGTTTAGGCGATTCAATTTTAGTTACGGCAACTAATAATGGTTATGACATTACTTGGAGTGACGGACAAGAAGGTGAATCGGTTTGGTTAAAACCAGCAGTTACTACAAGCTATATTGCAACAGCAACGAACCCTTCATGCGGTTCTGCTACAGATGATTTATTATTAACAGTTCACGCCCTTCCATCTATCACAACAAGTAATGATACTGTTGTAGGAATTGGCGGCGAAGTTGAAATGTGGGCTTCTTCTGAGGATGCAGAAACTTTCGTATGGAGTCCCGCAATTTACGAATGTGCTACGGATAATTGTTCCGAAGTTTATGCCGTTCCAGATCGGGCTACGGTTTATGTGGTAACCGTTACAGATGATAATGGATGCTCAAATACGGACACAATTTTTGTTGACATTAATGGAATTATGGAAATATTTGTGCCCAATGTCTTTTCACCAAATGGAGATGGATCAAATGATTTTGTGGTCATTCACGGACCAAGACTTTTTGAATTTAACATTGAAATTTACGATCGTTGGGGTAAAAAAATGTATCAAACAGATGAACAAAAGGAATATTGGGACGGAACATTTAATGATAAAATTCTTCCTCCACAAACCTTCGTATACATCATAACAGGTGTCACCATTTTGGGTGAACCGATTAAAAAAGAAGGAAACGTGACCATCATAAAATAACCAACGTAAGTCACAATTTACTGTATTATATAAAACAAACCGTATGAAAAATTTATACCTATTAATGCTTTTACTTGTCGGTTCAGTTAGTTATGCTCAATTTGAGCTGCCTGGGGCACCACAAAGTCATGAAACCGCAACAGCACCTGATTTTACGCGACCATTTGAAAAAGTTGCAGTCGATACTTGCGGACCTTATTTCAATGAATATATTGGCTTAGTAAAAACTACCTTGATATCTTTTGAAGAATTGCGCAGGGGAGATGAAACCGATTTCAATCCTTACCCTGGAAGAGGGCAACGTTTTCACGCCAATCAATCAATTGAAATAAGTGGCGTTCGATTTTACAGCTTTCAAAACAACCCTTTAGAGGATTCTTTAATGGTAGTTACTGTATTGTATGATTGGGACGAAGCTTTAGATTCTACAGGGGCAGAACTAGCAAGAGATAGTGTTTGGGTAACACATACTGAATTTACACCACTATTAGTAGACTTAGAGGTAAACAGTTATTTTGACGAACCTATTGTAGTTACAGAAGATTATGTTATTGCATTATATGCTCCTAGTAATGATTCATTAAAAATAATTACTAGCGACGCAGGTGGAGATGGAGAAGGTGAAGGCGTTTCGTTTGTTTATTATGACAATCCTGTTGCGCCAAGTTTTACAGGTTGGTATCAAGCACTTGAAACTTTTGGACCAGGTTATGATCTTGATTTTTTAATTGATCCTTTGGTACGTTATAAAATGCATGACGATTTTGTGATGGACAACGATACAATTTGCCCAAATGTTGTAAGTGCAGTTTGTACGGATTATACACAAGTCGCAAATTTCTCGGATCCGCATTATAATAGATTTTATGACGACCCTGCGGGGAAAGTAACTTGGTTTTGGGGAGACGGTTTACAAAACACTGGAATGACTGCACCTTGCCACACATATTTAGAATCCGGCACATATACCATTACTTTGATAGACTCTATCCGAAGACATGATTTTTTCGATTTTACGTGTGCCATAGAACGCACCAAAACAATTGTAGTATTAGATTCTACAAAAGCAGGCGGATCAGGAACTTCAACTGGACTTTCAGCTAGTTTTGAAGGCGATCCAATTAACGAAGATTCTGTTTCTTGGAATTTTGGTGACGGTTCAGAATTTTCTACGGAATTAGATCCAACTCATGTTTATGATGCCGTTGGTTCTTATGATGTGTGGATTACGGCCTACGGTCCCTGTAATATTGATTCAGTTTTGATTACAATTGACATTGATGATGTTAGTATTGATCCATCTTATAAAACGACTTATAGCATTTATCCAAACCCTGCAGATCAGTCCGTTTATATCATTGATTTGGAATTACCAACACAAGTGGTAATTTTCAATATTCTTGGAGATGTTGTTTACACAGGTCAAACTAGCAATAATGGAATAGAAATTGAAACAAATCACATAGCTCCTGGTGCTTATTTCATTCAGTTAACTGATGAAGTTGAGCAAAACACTGTTAAGCTCATTGTAAGGCATTAATGCCTTTATTATAAAATAATTTGAAATACTGTCAAACTTTTCTTAGGCGGTGTTTTTATTTTATCTAAAATAATGGCACCTTTGTCACATGTTTAGTAGGCGCTTAAAAAATCCAATATTCTTAATCTATTTGTTGGTGATTTATGTGACCTTACAATTCAGCTGGTGGCTCTATCTTATCTTTTCTTTATACGACAAAATATATTCAGACAAGGATACCCTGAGTAAAAAAACTTGGATGCTTTTAGGCGAAGGTTCAGTTTTCTTTCTCATCCTCATTATTGGTGTCATCATCATTTTACGTGCTTTTAAACGTGAGCAGGCATTAACTTTGCAACAAGAAAACTTTGTACTATCAGTTACTCATGAATTGAAGACGCCAATTGCTTCTGTTAAGCTATTTTTGCAAACACTACAAAAAAGGGAATTGCCTGAGGATAAAAAAATAGAGATTTACAATCGGTGTTTAACAGATATTAATCGATTGGATGGGCTGGTCAATAACATTTTGATCACCAGAAGTATTGAAAATGAGAACTACTTTTTAAATAAGAGTGAAGTAGATTTAAAGGAGTTTATAGAGAAACGAATCCTGTTATTGCAAGATTCTATGCTAAAATCGCATCAAATCGAATTGGAGCTAGCTGAGGCGACATTGGCCGTTGATCCAGTAGGTTTCGAAAGTATCCTTGTGAACCTTTTAGAAAACGCTACAAAATATAGTACAAAGGATAGTATAATTGGCATTCAATTGTCAAATAAGCCTGATGGTGTAACACTTCAAATCAAGGATGAAGGTGTTGGCATTAGCAAAGAAAAAAGAATGACAGTATTCTCTAAATTTTATAGAGAAGAAAACGAAATGACTCGCAAATCTAAAGGTACTGGATTGGGTTTATATATAGTAAAATTTTTAGTTGAACAACACAACGGTCGTATTGAATTAAAGGCCAATGAGCCAAAAGGTTTGATCGTTAATATTGAATTTAAAAAATGAAAAAAAAGGTAGCACTAATAATTCTTGATGGTTGGGGTCATGGCGACAAATCTGAATCTGACGCAATTTTCAACGCGCAGACTCCGTATATTGATCAACTCGAGAGTGAGTCTCCAAATGCTGAACTGCTAACCCATGGTGAACATGTTGGCTTACCCGAAGGACAAATGGGGAATTCGGAAGTAGGACATTTAAATATTGGCGCTGGTCGAGTTGTTTATCAAGAATTAACACGGATCAACAAATCAATAAGCGACGGCGAATTTCAAAAAAACGAAGTTCTATTAGAAGCCTTTAAACATGCTAAAGAAGCTCGAAAGGCTGTTCATTTTATTGGACTTGTTTCTACAGGTGGCGTTCATTCTTCGCAAGAACATTTACATACGCTGTGCGATATGGCAAAGGAGAATGGTTTATCGGATGTATTTATCCATGCATTTACAGATGGTAGAGACTGTGACCCAAATAGTGGGCATGGTCAAATAACTAATTTGGAAAAGCACTTGGAAAAATCAGTTGGTAAAGTAGCTTCTGTAATAGGGCGCTATTATGCAATGGATAGAGATAAAAGATGGGATAGGATAAAATTAACTTACGACTGCCTAGTGAATGGCAGAGGCGAACAAGTAAACAGTGCCACGAAAGCTATTAACCTTTCATATGAAAATGGTATAACGGACGAATTTATTAGTCCTAAAGTTATACATGAGAATGGAAAACCTATCGGCAAAATTGCAGCTGGTGACGTTGTAATTTGCTTTAATTTCAGAACCGATCGTTGCCGTCAAATCACAACTGCCTTAACGCAAAAAAACTTTCCTGAACAAAGAATACATGCCATGAAGTTGCATTTTTGCACCATGACTAATTACGATAGATCTTTTAAGAAAATCAATGTAGTTTTTGAAAAAGATAATTTGAAACAAACGTTGGGCGAAGTCATCTCAGAAGCAGGACGTACGCAAGTGCGAATTGCAGAGACAGAAAAATATCCACACGTAAGTTTTTTCTTTTCAGGCGGCAGAGAAACTGAATTTGAAGGAGAATCACGTATCATGATTCCTTCACCTAAAGTGGCCACTTACGATTTGCAAGCCAAGATGAGCGCACAAGAAGTTACAAGCGCCATTTGCGAATACAGAAATGAAAATGCGCCAGATTTTATTTGCCTAAATTTTGCCAATACAGATATGGTTGGGCACACAGGTGTCTATACAGCCATTGAAGAAGCTGCTTCAATTGTTGACGGATGCGTTAAAGAAATTATGAGTTCAGAAACAGAAGATGTTAAATACTCTTATGTTATTATAGCTGATCACGGCAACTCGGATTATGCTCTTAATCCAAATGGAACACCGAATACAGCACATTCAATGAATCCTGTTCCAGTAATTGTGATTGACAATGATGTAAAGACGGTGAAAAGCGGAACATTGAGAGATGTAGCGCCAACTATTTTGGATTTAATGGACATTGAACAACCTGCCGAAATGACGGGTAGTTCATTGATAAACTAAAAGATTTTTTTAGGAGTACCTGCAATAAAGTCCTTCAAATAAAAGGGCTCAAAATAAGCGAGATCGACAAAATCTTTTTGTTCGAAATTTTCATGTGCAAATGTGTTCATTCCTTTTGCGGAAACCTTAATCGTTAAATCAAACGAGGCGTTTTTATGCTGTAAAGCGTCTTGGCATTTTTCTGCTCCAGGACCAATAAAACAAACAGGATGTTCCGCTAAAAAATTTTGATAGGAAATTTCATCAATCACGACGGCTCTAGTTGTTTCTAATTCGTTCATATCCGCATCAAAAATGGCAGAATAAACTTCCATGCGCCGTGCATCAAACATTGGACAAATAAGGGTCCCTTGCTGGCTTTTTTCGAAAGCCAACGCTTTGAGCGAATTTATCGCAATTAATGGAATGTCTAATGCGTAACATAAACCTTTGGCAGTTGATGTTCCAATTCTTAAACCAGTATAAGATCCGGGGCCTTCGCTAATCGCAACGGCATCAAGGTCATTTAAGCTGATATTGGTTTGTTTTAACAAATCAAGCAAAAGCCCATTTAACCGCTCGGAGTGTGAATAGTTTTCAGAAAAATGATTGATTGTTGCAACCTCTACTCCATCTCTTGCTAAACTGAGTGAACAAACTTTTGTTGCGGTTTCTAAACAAAGAATTAAACCCATAGTTAGTCAATAATCTTTATTTCAACACGCCGATTGGCTTCTTCTTGATTGACATCAATCGGATCGTCAAATAGCATTTCAGTATTCCCGTAGCCTTTAACAATCATTCTACTTCCTTCAATCCCGTTGTCTTTTAAAAACTTCTTTACCGCTTTCGCACGATTTTCAGACAAACTTTTAATTCTTCCATTATTTCTATATCCCGGCGCATTCACATGTCCTTGAATTTCAATTTTCAACTCATCATTAACAGCCATAAAATCTAATAAACGTTTTAATGCAGGCAAGGCAATGGGAATAAATTCAGCTTCATCTTGCGCGAATTTAATATTTTCAAGTGCTAATTTTTTACCGGGTGCCAATTGTTCTAATTCCAATAAAATCTCCATATTATTAGAGGATGATCCAATAGATTTAAAATCTTTAACAAATAAGAAATAGCCTTGCGTATTTGATTCAATGTGCATTTCACGCGCAGTAGTAGCGTCGAAATAAAAATCGGTTCCTAAAAACAAATAATTATCCTTATCAACCCCAGAAATAATCATATTTGCTTCTACCGGATCGCCCGTTTCTTTGTCTCGAATACGAACCCGAATAAAATTATCTGTTTTTGCTGTTCTATAATCTTGAATCACAGATTCGGTCACAGAAACTTTTCCAATTCGTCTATAATTAACAGTGACGCGACCTTTATAGGTTGAATTGGTATGAATCATTAAATAAAAAACATCCGACGGTTTTGTTTCAATTGACCCTTTAAAATTATCACCGCCTGTATCCTTTGCACCTTTATTATAATATGAAATGCTCTGTGCAATTTCTGGAACTACTCTATCCCCTTCTAAATGTTCGCAAAAAGAATTGTCTGTTGCGCGAAATAAGTAATAGCTAAAATCAACATTATTCTCGGTTGAAATTTCGAATTCAAAAACACCTTCTACATTTGGTTCCAAGCGCAACCACACTGAATTTACTTCATGAAAATCAGGATCAAATCCAATAAAATCATCCCGCAAACCATAATTACCTGGGAATTGCAGATGAGATGCGGTATTATAATCCATAACTTCTACAGCACCAAAACAATCCGCAAAAGAATTGGAAAAATGCATTTTGAATCCTTGCCCAAAACCTTGAACAAAAATCAGTAAGAATAATATGGTAATTAATTTCTTCAAACGCTCAAAATTAACGTAAAGATAGCCTATTTTTGTTAAAACATTTTAATCAGAATTTACGCATTGACCAGCAACATGGAAAAAGTGAAAACGCTTTATGAATTAATCGGTGATAATCGACTACAAGAACTTGTCGACAATTTTTATGCCAAGGTTTTTATAAGCCCCCTTTTAGCGCCCTTATTTAACCAAACAAATGCGGAAAGTATTAAAGATAAACAGTACCGTTTTTTAACACAATTTTTGGGTGGCCCACCCCGTTATATGGAAAAATATGGCCCACCAAAAATGCGCCGCAGACATATGCTACATGCTATAACAAATGAAGCTAAAGATGAATGGTTAAGTTTGATGGAAGCCTCGATTCAAGAGTTAGATTTGGCTGATAATTTAAAAACGGCCTTGTACAATTGTTTCCCACAGGTGGCACAACATATGGTGAATTCCTAATTTACGTTTACTCCCCCTGCCCTGCGCCAGGCTCAGAAAAAGCTAAACTTTGACTCCTATTATACAAACATCATCCACCTGTTCTAGATCACCCATCCATTGCTCAAATTCTTTTTTCAATCCCATAAGCTGCTGATCCATTTCTTCATTCGCAAGGCTGACAAGGAACTGCTTCAATTGCTTGTATTTATACTTCTTACCACGTTCACCGCCAAACTGATCTGGAAAACCATCTGTAAATGAATAAATCATGTCACCGGCATTAACAATAACGGCTTGTGTACTGAACTTTTTACGATTTTCTTGCCAACCAATCGATTGCCGATCTCCTTTTAACTCTAATAAGTAATTTGTTTCATTTTGAACCACTTCATCCCAAAAAACTACGTCGTCCGTTTTTTGCTTCACCACATAAAGTGGGTTATTGGCCCCAGCAAAAGAATAGGTATTGGTCTTTTTATTGAAACAGCATAATGAGATGTCCATTCCATCTTTCACATCCTGGTTACTTTGCACAAATGCTTCAATTAGTAAATCAGTTGTTTTATCTAAAATCTCACCCGGATCGCGCAAATGAAACTCTTCAATTGTACGGTTCAACGCATTGGAACAAATTATACTTACCAAGGCTCCAGGAACACCATGTCCTGTGCAATCTGCAGCAGCAAAATACACATAATCTCCTTCTTCCCGAACCCAATAAAAATCACCAGCAACCACCGCCTTTGGCAAATATAAAACGAACTGTTTTGGCAAGGTTTTGGCCAGCGATTCATTAGAAGGTAAAATAGCATTTTGTATGCGCTGTGCATAATTAATACTATCAGTAATTTCGCGGTGAATTAGTTCCAATTCCATTTTTTGATCTTGGGCAATTTCGCGTTGCTCATCTGCAATTAGTTTTTCTTCTTGCACGCGGTCGCGTTGTTTTTCTACTTCATTTTTTTGTTCCAAAATTTCTTCAGTAGCACGCTTTTTACTTCTGTAATTCCAATAAACTAGGATAATAATACCCAGCATTAATCCAAGCGCAACAATTAATCCAATCATCACCAATTTAGACGTATGGGCTTTTTGATCGCGAATTTCTTTTTCCTTTGTCTCGCGGATTTCATCTAATTTAATTTGCTCTGCATTGATGAGACTATCTTGTAATTTTTGCTCAGCATATTTGCTACTCAAATTTATTCGAATCAATTCTTCACGTTGTTCAATACCAAAAACACTATCCTTTAACTCATAATATTTTATGCTGTATTTATAAGCATTTTTATAATCCCTTAAATCACCATAAAGAAGCAATAATAATTCGTTCAGGCGTAATTCAATTATTGGGTTGGGTACAAGTTCTGTTTCTTTCTCGATATTTTCTAATTTCGGTTTTGCTTCTAATCCTCTACCCAACACAATTAAGGCTTTTGAAATATTGATTTGACTTTCTTGAATACTAGAGGCTGGTGGATCATCCACTTTTTTGCGATAAACTAAGCCCTTTTCAAAATAGAACAAAGCAGAATCATAATTTTCACTATCAAAAAAAGTAGTCCCTAAATTGTTATAAGATTGGCCAATCCCAGCATTTCCATCTCCTTGCAATCGAATTGAAAGACAACGATTATGATTTGCCATAGCTGAATCCAACATTCCCATTTGTGAAAAAGTGATGCCTTTATTATTATAAAGAAATTCGTAAGTATCTCCACTAATTACTTCCGCTTCATCCACGAGGCCCAAAGCTTGATCAAAGTACTCAATTCCTTTTTCACCTTCATCAAAGACGAGGTAAATCACACCCATCATATTATAAACTCCAAGTCTTTCTTCTGCATCCAATTCATCTTGGTATTGCAAAGCAGCCGTAAAACAATCTATCGCTCGCAATCCTTGATCTGTGCTATAATAAGCTTCTCCCAATTGACACAAAATAGTGGACTCTAATTCAGGATCGTCAAAATCTTGAGTGATCTCGGCAGCGTTTTCCAAATAAGCCAAAGCTTTATTGGGTTCCCTTCGATCCAAATAAAAGATGCCAATTTCTAATTGCGTGCTCGCCCTTTCCGTATCCGTTGTAACCTGTTCTAAGGCAATTAGCAGGGAGTCGGGACGATCAACATTAAAAACCACAGAACTAGCGTGACCCGTGCTTAAAAAAGCAAGCGCTGCAAAGAATAAAATAATTTTTAATTTACTTGAATTCATCTGGCAGAGTCCAAAATACAAAAAACCTTGATTCCAAGAACCAAGGTTTTTTTAAAATTCATTTGTATGTGAAACTTAGATCGCGTCTATAATGCGATTTAAAGTTGCACTTGGTCGCATAACCTTTGCTGTAACCTCATGTGATGGATGATAATACCCACCAATGTCTTCAGCATTTCCTTGTGCGCCATTTAATTCATTTATGATTTCGGTTTCCTTATCTGCTAACTCTTGAGCGATACTTGTAAACTTGGCCTTTAAATCAGCATCCAATGTTTGAGTTGCCAATGCTTTCGCCCAATACGTTGCCAAATAATAATGGCTTCCTCTATTGTCTAATTCACCTACTTTACGAGATGGAGATTTATCATTCAATAAAAATTCTCCTGTTGCTTGATCTAAAGCATCTCCCATAATTTGAGCTTGCTTATTGCCATATCTTTCACCTAAATGATCCAAAGAAACAGCAAGCGCTAAAAATTCACCCAAAGAATCCCATCTCAAATGTCCTTCTTTCACAAATTGATCAACATGTTTAGGAGCAGATCCACCAGCACCAGTTTCGAATAATCCGCCGCCATTCATTAAAGGCACAATCGATAACATTTTAGCACTTGTTCCTAATTCTAAAATTGGGAATAGATCCGTCAAATAATCTCGCATTACATTTCCTGTAACACCAATTGTATCTTCTCCTTTTTTAATGCGTTCTAAGGTATAATTACAAGCATCTACCTGCGACATTACCCTAACATCTAATCCTTCTGTATTATGATCCTTTAAATAGGTATTTACTTTATTGATAATTTGCGCATCATGTCCTCTTGATTCATCTAACCAAAATATAGCTGGAACGCCTGTTGCTCTTGCACGAGAAACAGCCAATTTAACCCAGTCTTGAATTGGTGCATCTTTTGTTTGACACATTCTCCAAATATCACCTTGCTCGACTTTATGCGACATTAAAACAGTTCCATCTTCTCCCTTTACATTTACATCTCCGTCAGCAGACATTTCAAATGTTTTGTCATGCGAACCATATTCCTCTGCTTTTTGCGCCATTAAACCAACGTTTGGCACTGTACCCATTGTTGTTGGATCAAATGCGCCATGCTTTTGGCAAAACTCTACTACTGATTGGTAAAAATGTGCGTAAGAAGAATCAGGTATTACAATTTTAGTATCCTGTAGGTTACCAGCCTTATTCCACATTTGACCAGAAGTTCTAATCATTGCAGGAATAGAAGCATCAATAATAACGTCAGACGGTACGTGCAAGTTGGTAATCCCCTTATCAGAATTTACCATTGCTATATCCGGTCCATTATCATAAACGGCCTGTATGTCCGCCAAGATTTCAGCTTTATTTGGTGCTTCATCAATTTTCGCAATTAAATCACCAAAACCATTTCTAACATTTACACCTAAATCAGCTAATGTTGTACCATGCTTCTCCCAAATTGCTTTGAAATAAGATTTTACAGCATATCCAAAAATAATTGGATCGGAAACCTTCATCATTGTCGCTTTCATATGAATTGAAAACAAAACTCCCGTATCTCTAGAGTCCGCTACTTGCGCATCTAAAAATCGAACCAATGCTGCTGTGCTCATGTAAGTCGCATCAATAACCTCTCCCGCTAAAACAGGAAGCGATTTTAAAACTGTTACGTCACCTGCATTGTTAACATGCTCGATTGAAATTGTTCCTGCATTTACAATCGTAACTGATTTTTCATTTGATTTAAAATCACCCCCATTCATTGTGGATACGTGTGTTTTAGAATCAGATGACCAAGCTCCCATTCTGTGTGGGTTTTTCTTGGCGTAATTTTTTACTGCTTTCGGTGCTCTACGGTCAGAATTCCCTTCACGTAAAACCGGATTAACAGCACTCCCTTTAATTTTATTATAACGCGCTTTAATTTCTTTCTCGCTTTCAGTTGCTGCATCTTCTGGAAAATTCGGAATAGCAAAACCGTGAGCTTGTAATTCCGCAATAGCTTCTTGCAATTGTGGAATTGATGCGCTAATATTTGGTAATTTAATAATGTTAGCTTCTGGCTTTTTAGCCAAATCGCCCAATTCGGCCAAGGCATCATTTACACGTTGATCTTCCGTTAAAAAATCTGGGAAAGTTGCTAAAATACGCGCAGACAAAGAAATATCTTTTGTTTCAACGGCAACACCAGCCGAGCTTGTAAAGGCTTTAACGATTGGCAAAAATGATTGTGTTGCCAAAGCGGGTGCTTCATCAGTAATTGTATAAATAATCTTTGTTTCTTGTGATGCCATCTTAATCAAATGTTTATGATCCTCTTTTAGTCGGCAGGATCGGATTTATAAGGATGACAAATTTATGCATTTGAACGGATAAAACCTGCTCAAATTTGATTTTTATATGCTTGGATTTACTTTTTAAGAGGCTTCAATAAATTTATACCCACGTTTACAGAATAAACAGTATTATAAACTTTTATATCCGCTTGATTAATTGGTGCGAGAATGTCGCGATTGTATTCTAATTAAAGCTATAAAACATCTTCAAAACTTAAACCGAAACCTGCAGTAAACCCTAAATTAAATTTCGAATAATCAGCATAGGTCAGCTGTGCGCCATTGCCGAACATTTTCGCCTCTTGATCTTATGCAGCTGTCGAATGCAACCTTTACGGATTATGCAGCATCAATTTAAAAAAAAGAATTGTAAAATGAAAAAGCTAATTATTACTTGCTGCGTATCACTACTTATTCTAATTTCTTGCGGAAAGAAAAAAGACTTAATGAGTGAAGGAAATATTATTGGTCAAGACGCAGCACTTTGCGCCTGCTGTGGAGGATGGTTTATTGAAATTGATAATAATACCTATCGATTTAATAATTTACCAGAGGATAGTGAGTTGGACTTGATGGATGCATCATTTCCAGTCAGTGTACAATTAGAATGGATCGTGGACAGCGTTGGCTGTATTGGAGATGAAATATTAATAAATGAGTTAAAGAAAAAATAAACGTTGTTAGCAAAATTTTCTAATTGAACATAGCTTGTGCTTCAGAAGGGATTTACAAACAGTGAATTTTCACCTATTCATCTTAGTTTAATTTTACCAATTCATTTTTTAATTCTTCCATGGTATAATCCTTAAATGAAACACCCTTCAATTCTCCTTGAGAGGTAATGTGTTCGGTAATGGACAATTGAACTTTTTTCTTCACTGTTTTAATAATGATTAAGGTGATGTCTTTGCCTTCTGGAATCCCTTTGAAATGATTTATTCCATCCTTGTATGTAGGTGTTATAATTGATTTTAAATCTTTATAAATAAATTTGATCATCAGATTTTCTGGTTCATCCAAATTTAAACTCATATCAACTTTGGGCGAAGGGTCATCAACAAAATGATCGCAATTTAACCAACCCAGTTTTACCGTATTAAAAATGTAATAATTGAGTTCCATTTGGTCAATGTCGTTAATCGAATTTTTCTCGAAATTTGAATATTTGCCCTCTATTTCTCGCAAATAAGCTTCGTTAGACAAATGTTTGGCCGGGACATACTTCACTGCAAAATTCACCCATCCTTTCATATCAATAACTTTCCCACTTCTTTTAAATGGAATTACGTCAGGCATGCCCTTGATTATCTTCAATAATCTTTTGCAACGCTTTTCATTATAACCTTTTTGTAACTCAACTTCCGAAATTTGACCAGTTGATGTTGTGACATATTCAATATTAAAATCTCTTAATCTCACATAATCTCTTTCGTTTTCAGTAAGAATTATTTCATTTTCCAACCACGTCCATATATCAGTCCCATTAGTTGTCACCATTGTATCACTATCCAAATCGTCGTATTTCATAATAAAAGGTGTGATTGTGTCTATTTCATGCCCAATAGACGCCTTCTCCTCTTTCCATTTAATCGTATTTGTAGAATACTCCATATTTGACTGAGAGAATAGCTGCATCTCTACCGTATTTCCATTTTTTGGGAAGTGAATAATTAAATCTTTTCCTGCTTTCAAATAGACCTTTTTCCCATTTGACGTAGCTTCAATATGAATCATTCCACCCGTTTCCAAAACTCCATTTTCAGCTTCAGTAGACAAATCTTGAATTAACATGTCAGACATGTCATAGTACTCCTTTAAAGAAAAATCGACATGAGTAAGTTCAATGCCATTAAATGACTCAAATGAATTCGCTTCAATGAAAATTGCAGTTCCAGCTTCACCAAAAAGAATGGTGTCTCTCTTCTGAGAAATAGTAAATTGGTTTGCTTCCACGTCAAGTTCATTTTGCAAGTCAACAGTCCCTGAATTCGCGTTATTTTCCTCAGATATTTCTCCGGCACAAGAGTTTAAAAGAATAGCAACAAATAGATAAATGATTACTTCGGGTTTAAACATCCCCTTTAGATGTTTTGAGATTTGTGTTATCATAAATTATTAGCACTAAATAAATTAACTACTTACCTCCTTTGCCTAAAAAAACCTAATATAATTCTTCAGTCGGTTTTTCCTTTGGTTTTTTAGGATCAGGTACAAAACGTATACCAATTGTATTGAAACGTAATTTTGGAAGTGGGATGCGATAATCGGGAGTTTCGTATTGTGATTGTTTGGTAAACAACTCAAAGGAAAAAAGATCGATTGAAGCAAAAAAGGTCATTGAAAAACCTTTATATTTTTCTGTAATTTGAGGTTGATATTTGAATTTAATTATTGGATGATTGGTATTAATCATGGTTCCATCAAAATCTAATGCAGGACTTGCTCCGCGAACTAGAGCCGTTAAACCAACACCAAGTGAATTAGTGATTTTAACGGTTGACGACGGATTCCAATGCACATCCAAATAATGATCAAATCGCACCATATGATAATTAGACTTATAGGTAAATCCATCAAAAAAATTGATGATTGAATCCGCATAAGTTGTAGAACTTTCGCGGTAGAGGAATTTGCTTTTACTGGTAAAATATTGATAGCCTAACTCCAATGAATAACCAAAAGTGACTTTTTTAGGATTCAAAAATTGACCTCCAAAACTACGGCCCATAATACCATGCGAAACTGCACCCAATTGACTTTGAACGGAATAAAAATCATAGGTTTCGTTGTCATTATAAACCAAAACATTGAAATTATAAATCTCTTCTGTTTGAATGAAACCCAATTCATATCCTGCGCCCACCACAAATTGACCGAATGAAACTGACCCCATTTGAAGTGATAAAACCAAAAAAGCAAACCTGATTTTTAATGCCATCTTGCTTAATATTACAATAATTTATTGAAATTTTAACTGATATGTTCGTTTCAATTTTTGATCTATTTCAATTCCTGAAAAATTTCTAACAAATCGAAAATGCTCTTTATCATCAAATAGAATAATCAAAACTGGAATGGTAAATACGCTAAATTGTGCTGCAATCTCTGGGGATTTTTCTACAGCAATAATTTCAAATTCTAAAAGCGGATAGTTTTCTGAAAAATGCTTTACCATTTTTGGTAATAGAGCCTTGCAAACACTACAATTTTCTCCTTTAAAATAAATCGCCCTATTCACCCGAAATAAGCCTTTCTGCTATCCACAAATCAATTGGCCTTGTAATTTTTATATTGGCTTCATTCCCTTCAATTAGATGAATTGTTGCTCCATTTTTTTCAACCACACTAGCGTCATCCGTGAACTCATCAGAAAATTCTAAGGCATAGGCGGCTTTTAAAATTTCACTTTGAAAACACTGCGGAGTTTGAACCAACTTATAATTATCCCGATTAACGGCAATAGATCCGTTTGCATCCACTTTACGCAGTGATTGACTAATGTGGAACACAGGAATAGCTGCACCTTTTTCTTCAGCCACTGCAAAACAATTGGCGATAACATCTGCAGCCACCAATGGGCGTACGGCGTCGTGTACACCAATAACTTCACCTTTAGCCAATGCTAAACCATTTTTGACTGAGAAAAAACGTTCTTTCCCTCCTTTTACAAGAGCATGCTCAATGACAAAATTATTCTTATCACACAATGCTTTCCAATAATCAATTTGATTACCTGGTAACACTACTATAATTTGTATTTCGGGATCAAACTGCCGAAATTTTTCAATCGTGTGAAATAGAACCGGGCGGTTGTTTAATTTTAAAAATTGTTTTGGAATACTTGCACCCATTCGTTTACCAATACCTCCTGCACTAATTATTACCGTCCTTGCTATCATTTGGGATTTTGTATAAAAAAAACCGCCGAGTTAGATTTTCAAACGAAAGATCTTACTACAACGGTTTAAATTTAGTTAAAATTATTAAGCCTTAGATGATTAGCATTGCATCACCATAAGAATAGAACTGATATTTTTCTTTTATTGCTTCTTCGTACGCTCTTTTTACAAAATCTAAATCAGAAAATGCAGCCACCATCATCATTAGTGTAGATTGTGGTGTATGGAAATTCGTAATCATGCAATTTGCAATTGAAAATTCGAATGGAGGGAAGATAAATTTGTTCGTCCAACCACTGAATGGTTTCAAATAACCATCAGTAGAAACACTTGATTCAATTGAGCGCATACTTGTTGTACCCACTGCACAGATTCGTTTCTTACTTCTTTTCCCCAAGTTCACCATATCCGCAACTTCTTGCGTGATTTCAGCTTGCTCAGAATCCATTTTATGTTTTGTTAAATCTTCTACGTCAACTGTACGGAAAGTACCTAAACCAACGTGCAAAGTAATCTCTGCAAATTTAACACCTTTGATTTCAAGGCGTTTTAATAATGCACGACTAAAATGCAGTCCTGCTGTTGGTGCTGCAACAGCCCCCTCTTTCTTAGCGTAAATTGTTTGATATCTTTCCTCATCTTCAGGAACAACATCACGCAATCCTTTAATGTATGGAGGAATTGGAGTTTCGCCCAATTCAGTAATTTTTTGTTTGAACTCTTCGTAAGAACCATCAAATAAAAATCGAATAGTACGCCCTCTTGAAGTTGTATTATCAATTACCTCAGCAACTAATGAATCGTCATCCGTAAAATAAAGTTTGTTTCCAATACGGATTTTTCTTGCTGGATCAACCAACACATCCCATAAAAGACTTTCACGGTTTAATTCTCTCAATAAAAAAACTTCAATTCTCGCACCAGTCTTTTCTTTGTTTCCATACAAACGTGCTGGAAAAACTTTGGTGTTATTCATTATCAAAACATCATCCTCGTCAAAATAATCTAACACATCTTTAAATTGCTTATGTTCGATTGTTTGCTTCTCACGATTCAAAACCATTAGTCGAGCTTCATCACGACTTGGATTTGGATGCTGTGCAATTAATTCTTCTGGTAGTTCAAAATTGAATGCTGATAACTTCATACAGTATGTCTAGTTTTTAAGAGGACAAAGTTAACGTTTATAAATGTGAAATAAAACTGATTGTGAATCCAAATTACGCAACAACAGGAAAGTGCTGCGCAATTTGAACCCAAAATCTATGCTAACTGGCAATTAACATAGCTTTTTCAACCAAATTTAAAAATCCGATTTTACGCGTATCATCCAAATTTAAGGTCGATTTTGCCAATGATAAGACCTCTTCGAGCGAATAATTGTTCATATATTGTGATTCACGCAGGATTAAAGAGAAGGCTGCAACTGCTGCGGAAAAACGAAAATCCTTCGAGTTTTCATCCAATGTCTTGCTAGAATTGTTAACTGTAAGCTCTATTAATTTGCTTTTGTTTTCGTCTGGTTTTTTGTAGCGCAATTTAACCGTTGCAAATTCTGCCGAGTTATTATTTATTTGCTGCTGATATTTTAAATCGTTCGTTTTTGCTGTGCCTGGAATTATTTCATAAATAGCTGTTACGGTATGTCCCGCTCCTAATTCTCCTGCATCTTTTTTATCATCCGCAAAATCGGCTGCGTTCATTAATCGATTTTCATAACCGATCAGTCTGTATTCAGAAACGAAATTTGGATTAAACTCAACTTGGATCTTAACATCCTTGGCAATTGTAAATAACGTTCCGGCCAAATTATCAACTAAAACATTATTACTTTCTCCAATATCATCTATATAAAAGTAATTTCCATTGCCATGATCGGCTAAACTTTCCATTTTAGAATCTTTATAATTCCCCATTCCAAAACCTAAAATGGTTAGGTAAACGCCTAAATCACGTTTTTCCTCAATTAATCGTGTCAATTCTCCACCAGAAGATCTGCCAATATTAAAATCGCCATCCGTTGCTAAAATGATGCGGTTATTTCCGTTTTTGACGAAATTTTCCACGGCTTGATCATAAGCCTTTTCAATTCCTCCCTCACCATTGGTCGAACCACCAGATGATAAATTATCGATTGCTGCTAAAATTTCACCTTTGTTTTCACATGAAGTTGACTCAAGCACAACACGCTCATCTCCAGCATAAGTAACAATTGAAACTTTGTCTTTAGTATTGAGTCTGTTCACCATTAATTTGAACGACTTTTTTAAGAGAGGCAATTTATTTTCGTCATTCATTGATCCTGACACGTCCAATAAAAAAACCAAATTTGATGGCGGTAAATCCTCAATTGAAACCGTATATCCTTTTAGCCCAACATGCATTAATTGATGTTCAGAATTCCAAGGACATTCACCCATTTCTGTATACACAGAAAAAATATCAGACTTTGAAGGACTTGGATAATCATAATCAAAATAATTGATAAATTCTTCTGTTCTAACAGCGTCCACCGGTGGTTTCTGCCCTTGATTTAACATGCGACGAACATTGGTATAACTTGCATTATCCACGTCAATTGCAAAGGTTGAAAGAGGATTAAGTCCCGGCGATAAAAAATCATTCTCCGCCAAATAGTCGTACTCTTCTGTATTAAAATCTTCTGGCATTATTTCTTCCATCATCATCATGCCATCTTCAGCTTCAGAAGTCTTATAATATCCGTCATCTGTTTCTGTGGAAAGGTCATACATAACATTATCTCTCTCATCTTGGGCGCATCCTGCGCACCCTGAATCTCCACCACCACAAGATGCTAGCATGATTAAACTTGCAATGTATCCAGTAATTAGAATTTTTTTAGTTTTCATCTTTTTTAGTATTTAGTATTTAGTATTTAGTATTTAGTATTTAGTATTTAGTATTTAGTATTTAGTTATAGCACGCTGAGCGTGAGACCCTATTGTGCTGACTTAGCTTTCTGTTTACGTAATTTGAGTTTTATGATGAGTAAGATTACCGCGATTAGCACTAACATTGGCCAAATGCTTACTAAGCCTACAAAAAACCAAACTGTAGCTTGCCATCCATTTGAAAAAGCGCTTTCGAATTTATTATCAAATTCTACTGGCACCTCAATTGTGCGATAGTAGGTTAAATTTATTGTGGCATATTTAACGCTACCAGACAAATATTTAAGCCTACCTTCATACGATTCGATTTCAGCTTGCAAGGCTGTGATTTCACGTTCAACTTCCATGATTTTCGCAATTGTCTCTGCTTTATCTAAAAGGGCAATAAACCTTATTTTTAATTCCTTCTTTGTATTGATTCTTGCTTCAACATCAACGTATTCCTCCGTCACATCATCTACCTCAATTGTTTTAGAATCGAAACGGCCAACACCAGCTGTTATAGCATCCATAAAAGGATCAAAGTTTGCCGCTGGAACACGAATGGTAGTTGTGACCGTTTCTTGATAGTGTGAAGCATACTGCTCTTCATGTTCTACATAGGCATTAAATTCTTTCACGGCTTTGTTCACAATTTTCTTCCGTGCGGTTAAGCTGTCTGTTTCAAAGTTTAGAGATGCATTTTTAATGAGTTTACGATCTAAAACCATTTGATCGGTCAGTCCGTTATTCTCTGCGTTAGTATTTTGAGCGACACTATTACCAGTAGTTTCGTAATCGACATCATCCAATGAATAATCTGATTTGTAGTCATCACTGGCCCCTACCATAGTTTCTTGATAATAAGCATTCATGTCACTTTCAGTCATTCCACCACCGCAAGCAGCTAGCAGCTAGCAGCAAAGTTGTGATCATAAAAACGGGTATTAGTTTCCTGTTAAATTTCATATGATTGATTTTTTATTTATTGATTTATCCTAGAATCCTCTTCAAGGTCACCTGCTTTAATCTTTTTTATTTAATTTGGGTGACCTTTTAGTTTTTAAAGGATATATACTATTAGTGCCTGTGACGATAGACCAAGAAATAACAACTAGAATTGTTGATCAAATTCGCGCTAGAGATCGGATTACACTGACCTCTATCTATAAAGATGCATATCCAATGGTAGAAAAATATATTCTAAACAATAGCGGTTCAAGAATAGAAGCGCAAGATATTTTTCAAGATGCACTATATGTACTTATAAAAAAAACGGCGGATAAGAATTTTGAATTAACGGCCAAGGTGAGCACTTACTTATTTAGTGTTGGAAAAAACTTGTGGTTAAAACAATTAACCGCTCATAAAATAGATGTCAAAGATTTAGCAAGCGAAAATGAATATGAAGCAAGGCTAGACGAGGTAGATACGAAAAAGCTTAAAAAAGTGAAACAAATGCAAACTTGCATTACTGCACTAGGGGAACCGTGTAGTACAATTATTACACAGTTTTATTTTTTGAAAACTCCTATGAAGCGCATTGCGGAAATGTTGCATTATACAAATGCGAACAATGCAAAAAATCAAAAATACAAATGCTTTATGCGTTTAAAGAAAATGGTATTAGGTGCCAATAAAAAGGATTAATGGAAGATCGACAACATATCGCTTTATTTGATCGCTACCTTTCAGGAGAGATGGACAATGAGGAGAAATTAGCTTTTGAAGAAAGGTTGACGCATTCAGAATCTTTGAAAAAGGCCTTTAATGAATACACCGCTTTTTCTACAGAAATTGAGGCTGGAGGAGAGTATGCCGCGATAAAAACCGAACTAGGCGTGATTCATCAAGAACTGTATCGTAAAAAACGTTCTAAACTTTTGAGTCCGAAATTTTTGATTCCTATAGGCCTTGCTGCGACAATTACTTTAGTGTTTATGATAAGCCCGTGGAGCGGCATGAAAGACGCCACCATGGCTGAAAACAATATTTACGAACCACTTGCAAATAATTCTGGCGACAACTATGCAGAGGAAAGTGACGACATAATGTACGACATGGTCATGGAAAATGTTGGAAACAGCAATCCAGATTCGGCAGAGTTAAATCAGGAATATTTACAATTGATTGATTCTTTAATACTGATTAATCAGTCGCCACATGGCACTGCCTTTTTAATATCTGAAGATGGTTTCTTTTTAACGT
This sequence comes from Crocinitomix sp., assembly GCA_047623705.1. Lineage (GTDB taxonomy): Bacteria > Bacteroidota > Bacteroidia > Flavobacteriales_D > Crocinitomicaceae > Crocinitomix. Next base: position 92,801 of record JBLHOW010000002.1, on the reverse strand, counting down.
CAAAGCATTTAATTGAAGGGCAAAAAATTGTTGACTTGCAACAAAAAGAGTTGGGCATAACCTTTGAATCAGAAGTTATTTATAGTGATTCAATCCTAGATTTTGCGATTTTAAAAAGTTCGATTAAAACGGCTCTAAATTTTGAAGCCGTTCCATATGAAATAGTGAAAGATGTCCCAGAACTTGGTGACGCCGTCTTTACGCTGGGTTATACTAAAAAAGATATTGTTTATACGCAAGGTGTAGTTAGTTCAGAGACGGGGTTTGAATCAGATTCTGTTTATTTTGAGGTTTCTTTACCTTCAAATGCAGGGCATAGCGGTGCACCACTTTTTAATGAAAAAGGTAACTTAATCGGGATTATTACTGCACATCTTTCCGACAAACAAGCCGTAACATATATTCTAAGACCAGATTATATTCAAAACAGATTAGATGACCTATCTGACTCCCTTTCGATTGACTTATCGACCAATTATTCTAAAAAAAATGCGTCAACAAAGCGCCTAATTAAGCTTTATCGTCCGTTTATTTTTGAGGTTCACTAAACTTTACTGAACCGCCAAAACTGAACCTATCAAAGGCTTTAAACCCACAGCCTCCTGTTTATTCAAAAAAATAATCGCAATAGCATTTGTATTTCTGAATAAAAATAGCATACATTTGTAGTGTACTATCTCACTAACACACCTAAACAATTTAAAAATGATAGCATTCAACAACTTTAATTTTGCTTATCACAAAAAGTTTCCGCTCTATGTTGATCTCAATTTAGAACTTTCGCCAGGCAAAATTTATGGCCTCTTCGGAAAAAACGGAGCAGGAAAGTCAACGTTACTCAAAAACATAACGGGACTGAATCGACCAACTACAGGTACGGTAACTGTGAATGAAAAGACTCCCTATAAAAGAAAACCTTCTTTTTTGAATGACATCTTTTTAATCCCCGAAGAGGTTTATATACCAGCAATAAGTCAAGCGAATTATATTAAAACATACGGAAGTTTCTATCCTAACTTTTCTCGAAAGCAATTTTTATCACATTTAGATGAACTGGATGTTCCTGAAACGAAAAACTTGACCAAACTCTCTTTTGGACAGCAAAAAAAATTCGTGATTTCCTTTGCATTGGCATGTAACACAAGCGTGTTAATAATGGATGAGCCCACTAATGGCTTAGACATTCCGTCTAAAAGTGAATTTAGAAAATTGATGGCCAAAACCATGAACGACGACAAAGTCTATATCATATCAACTCATCAAGTGCGTGACTTAGATAATATTTTAGATCACATACTAATTGTAAATGCAGGGCAAATTGTGCTAGACGCCAGCATTTACGACATCTCAAAAAAGATTGCCTTCAACTTTTACATGAACGCGCCCGAAGAATTGGAAACAATTGCAATTGATGAAACAATTGGCGGATATTCTGTCATGGAGAAAAATACGTTGGATGAAGAAACTACGATTAACCTAGAGCAATTATTCAATACAACAATTATCAATACGGACGCCATTACAACACTTTTTAACTAAACCTTATATGTACGACATTTTCAGTTTAAAACGATTTTCTCTTTCACTTAGACGACTTTTTGTAGAAAAAGGAATTAAGATGATGGGGAGTATTTTGATCATTCTTTTTGTGATGGTTCTTTTTATGAATATAAATTTTGACCCTGGCTTCTATCCAGAAATCCGCATGTTCTTTTTAGTACTTGCATTAATGTTTGGCCCTGTGCTTTATATGAGTGTTGTTGCCAATGAGTTCACCAATCATTCGAAAGGGATTTCCTACTTACTAATGCCCAACTCAACTTTTGAAAAGTGGCTCACAAATAACGTAATTGTTATTGCCATATTCTATATTGTTTTTGGCTTATTATTCCGTTTGGTAGATCTTTGGATGATTGGTCGATTAAACACGAGCTTTGGGTTACCGGATGGAATAGTAAACCCTGTAGAATTTACATCAGATGTATTTGTGATTTCTGGCCTAATAGGAACAGCCATTTCACTAGGGATTTTATTGAGCTCTCATTATTTTAGGAAAAACAGCATGATTATCTCACTCTTACTGATGTTTGGTTTGTTTATGATTGTATTTTTTCTGGATTATACATTTGCGAATATCTTATTTGATGGAAACGTTCAATTTGGTGACACGGCGCCTTTTGGACCCGTCTCGGTAACAGATCCTTCTTCAGCGGCCGGACATTATCACCTTAACATTCCAATAACTCCAAAACAACTTATTACCTATATTTTTGCGCCTATAATTGCAGTAATGTCATTGACCTATTTTGTCCGAATTAAGGAAAAGCAACTCTAGTATGGAATTCAAACAAAAACAAACCATATACCTACAAATTGCTGAAAGCATCTGCGAAAAAATTGTAGGCGGATTATTATCCGAAGGCGAAAAGGTTTCGAGTATTCGATCCTTAGCGGTTGATTTGGAAGTAAATCCAAATACCGTTCAGCGTACTTATGAACACTTACAATCTGAAGGCATAATATATACGCAAAGAGGTTTAGGTTATTTCGTGTCTGAAGGAGCTAAGGCAAAAATCAAACATACTAGAAAGGCAAAATTTCTTGAAAAAGAACTCCCTAACCTTTTTAAAAACATGTCATTATTAGATATTGACATTGAATTAATTGTTAAGAAACATAAAGAATTTAAGAAATAATAACGAAGCAATGAAAACAAGTATCAAATTATTACTCGGACTTATACTATTGATTGTATGTGGGCTTTTTTACGTCAAATATGATTTAAAAGAACAATACAAAACACTTGATACTTCTGACCCATTTCACGAGTTTGAAAAAACAGAAGGACTTGTGTTTTCACATGTAAAAGTTGAAGGTGGAAATAACAGCCATTTATATATTGAGCCAGCCGCAACAAATCGACTGTTAATCGATAAAAGACTTTTATCAGACATTTCATATACGGTGGAAAATGACACATTGATCATAAACTACTCAGCTGCACAGACACAAGAGGAGAATAACGGTGGGAATTATTGGGGAACTCGCGAACGTTGCAGTGTGATTATTGAATATACCGCTGTAGAATCGATTGTAGCGACTAACGCTTCAATAGGATTGGAAATGAGCGGACAAAATCTATTTAAAACTCAGCTTTTTGGTTCTTCAAATTTGGAGTTGTTTACTGGGCAAGAATCTTTACAAACTTTATCGATTGAATCACATGGCGATTCGAAGCACCGAATAAACGGCAGAGAAGGGATCAATAACCTTGCCTTTTTAAATATGGCTTTAACGGATCAAAGCATTGCTGAATTGTATCGAATCTCTGTAGATAGTAGCACCATACTATTGGATTCCACGAGCAGAATATCCGCTGATGGCAACTTTTTTAAAAATTAGTGTTACTTAAATGCAATAATGACTTACAGAAGTAAGTTTTAACAAAAAAAAAGAAAACGTGTAACTTTTTTGCCCGTAATTTGTCTAACCTATATAGTACCAACCCTGTGAAATTTATTTTTGTGTTTAAAAACTTTTTATTTGTACTCCTAATACTAGGTGTTTCCGGTTCAATTTTCGGCCAGAGCATAACCGGATTTGTTATGGACGAGGACAACAACCCCCTTCCCTTTACAAAAGTCTATCTTAAAAATTTCTCTAATACTGGTGCTAATACAGACATTGAAGGGAAGTATTCATTTGTTTGCGATTTAGGAGCGTATGACGTAATATATAAGTGTGTTGGATTTGAAGACTTAGAAGTAAAAGTGACTGTCGACAAATTGGAACCTACTGTAAAAAACGTTTATTTAAAACAGGAAGACAATGAATTGAATGAGGTTGAGGTGCGCACTAAGCGAAAAAACATTGGTTGGATGCTTGTTCAAAATGTGATCGATCATAAAAAAGAGATGATTCGTCAAATGGATTCATACAGCTGTGAGATTTACATTAAAGGTGTAGAAACTTTTGATAAAAAAGAGAAGAAAAATGCCAATAAAGATGATGAAGGTGAAGCACAAAAGGATCTTTTTCAAGAACAAAAGGATGAAATCAAAAAGAAAATAGAAGGAGAGAATCGCTTGAATATGGTTGAAATCAATTTAACCAAACATTTTCAATACCCTAATGACATCAAAGAGATTCGAAACGGATATGAAAAAATTGGACGACCGGATCAAATTTACTTTCAATCTACAACAAGTGGTGATTTTAATTTCTATGAAAGTCTAATCCGAAAAGATGACCTGCATTTAACGCCAATTGTTTCGCCTTTGCACCCATCTGGAATTTTATCTTATAAATATAAACTAACTGCCATTACTACCACTTTAGATAATGACACTATTTATACCGTTCAAATATCACCGCGTTCGGTTGGAACTTCAACTTTGAAAGGTGAACTCTATATTTTAAAAAGCGAATGGGTATTAACGGGTGTTGATTTATCCATGCACAAGGGAAACTTAAAAAAGTATGATGATTTTAGAATTATACAGGAATATGAGAAGAAAGATTCTTTGTGGTTATTAGAAAAGCAAACGTTTGAATACAAAACAAAATATGGTCGAGAAACTGTAAAAGGAATGACGCAAGTTGTTTATTCCGACTACGTAATCAACCCCGTTTTTGAGAAGAAATATTTTTCAAATGAAGTAGGAGTTACTACAAAAGAAGCATATGAGCGCGACACGACTTATTGGGATGAGATAAGACCAATTCCCTTAACTGTGCATGAGCAAAGAACAAAATTTGTGCAGGATAGCTTAAAAGCAATTTACACCTCAGAAACTTATTTAGATTCAGTAGATGCCGTTTTCAATAAAATAACAGCATTAAAAGTTCTTTGGTTTGGTTTTCAGCACCGCGATAGAGAAAAGAAAACACAGTGGTTCCTGTCTTCTGTTGCACATTTAATTGAGCCGATAAATGTAGGAGGGATTCGTTTTGGCCCAGGGTTTGAATATTTTAAAAAATGGGAGAACGAACAGTGGATTGATTGTTATAGCGATATGACCATTGGGTTCAACAATGCCGATTTACGCGGTGGGGCACGTTTATTTCATCTATATAGCCCAAAAAGATCGGGCAGATATATGGTCCGTTTCAACCGGGACGCTTCCTTAATCAATTGGAATAATAATATTTTGGATATGGCCAATCGGCAAAACATCTATTTAAAAACCTCCGGAACCTTATGGCATTCAATTGAGCTTGTTAATGGACTTTATTTAACTACAAGGGCAACCCTGGAGCATAGAAATCCATTTAGTCTAGATTATCGCTTTGTGACATGGTTTGACAAACAATTAGAAAATGGGCCACCGATCCAATTTGATGCCTATAATGCCTTTAGAACTACTTTTGATTTATCTTATACACCAGGACAAAAATACATGAGTGAGCCCAATAGAAAAGTGGTTTTAGGAAGTAAGTGGCCTACCTTTACAGTGTTTTGGGAAAAAGGATGGAACGGTCCGTTTGAATCTGTTGTAGACTTTGATTATATCAGCGGTACAATTGAGCAAACTTTTCAAATAGGTACTATTGGGGTTTCAAATTATTTACTTAAAGCGGGTACTTTTGTGAATCAAGACAGTGTTTTCCTTATTGATAAAAAATTCTTTCGAAAAAACGATCAGCTAACTTTCATGCGTTTTCTTTTCGTTAATCCTTTGTACAACTTTCAAAATTTAGATTCAACTTATCAAACAAAAGATTTTTATTTAGAAGGGCACTATATCCACCATTTCAATGGAGCAATCATCAATAAGATTCCATTCATGAAAAAAACTGGCATTAAAACCACGTTTGGCGGAGGCTTCATCTATCTTCCTGAGCATAACAACTACTTTTATACAGAAGCCTTTTTTGGTGCAGAACGAATCTTTAAAATCGCCCGAAAAAGGTTGAGATTGGGTGCCTATGCTATATTCAGTGTATCCAGTAATGAGTTTGCTTTACCGCAAGAGGATCAACCTAAAAATTTCCAATTCAAAATATCCTTAGATATTATGGATGATCGAGATTTGAAATTTAATTTTTAAGGGATTCAAATCACTATTTCCTTACCCAAATAGGTCAATGGCCCACAACTCGATCCGAATCAGGAACATTGATTCCACGACTAACTGAAGTTTTTTGCGGAAAAAGACCTCTATTTTCTTACTCAATTTATTAATTTCACTACATGGAAAATTTTGAATTTGAAATTGAATTTGATGAAGCAAGAGAGCGAAAAACTACAGCTGCTCAGTTGAAGCATGTTTGGAAAAAAAATTTCACAATTGCTTATGTCGCTTTAGGAATTACAGCTTTACTTTTGACTTTAAAATTATTGCAACACGGCACATTAATGGTGAATGATCAATTACCAATTGGACCCATTTTTATTGGATTTTTTAGCCTTTTTCTATTCATTCTATATTTTCTATCGAAAAAAGTTGTGAATGATCGTTTGCAGAAAGTCATTGATGTTTTAAAAACAAAAGGAGCGTCAACCACATTTATTAACGACACAAATTTTGGGATACGTGGAGGCTTTGGAGATTGCACATTACATTGGAATAGCTTTACCACAATTAATCATTGGAAGAGTTATTTATTAATTTATCATGCAGGGAAAGGAACTACGCCAATAGCTGTAAGTGCGGATGAAATTGGTCAAGAAAATTTTAACCGTGTTTTAGCAGCCGTGCAGACTAAAATATCCGACCTTAAAAATGAGGTGCAATAATTAACCCCCAGACTCAGGATTAAGATAACGATCTTGATCAGGGTCAATACCATAGTCCGTGTTCCGTTTCGCCTTTTTGCAATAGATTTGATCCAACTTTATTTTTCGAGAAATCCCATCAGGAGGAATAATCACTACATAATCAAAATAAACTTTCGTTCCTTTCCTCGCCCTTATAAAGGCGGCCTTAAAATGATCTGTAATTTTTGCGTTTGAATTTGTAAAAGTTGTTTTACCTATTTTAATTGACCATTCAATAATACTGAATCTAACACTCGTTATTTGCACATTCTCATCATACCTAGCAGTAAAACGGTTTTGTGCAATTAAATTTAATTCTTTCACATGATTAAAATCTGAATTCACATCAATTCCTCCTAAATAAATCTTGGGATTTGGCAATGCTTTTATCACATATCGCTCTGACCAAAGCTTTGTGGTGTCTGACCCATTGATACATTTGACGCTTAGCATTAAATTCCGCATACCAACTTTTGGATTCACAAAAAATTGTAAGTTATTACGCATAGTAATTTCAGCATCAGGAGATGAAACATAAACTGAATCACATGCCTCGCAAGTATAAATTTCTAGCGGATTATCATAACCACGATATAATGTTCGCGTTTCAGAATTACTAATTAAACCCTTGATGGACTGATCTTGAGATAGGGCAAAAAAACTACTTATCAATACTCCTATAAAAATCAAAAGTTTCATATGAATAAAGATAAGGAATTTATCGGCGTAAAAGCTGCCGCTTCATCCATATGGATTCACCATAAAATCACAATATTGCTCTGTTTATAGGTTGATTTTGAAATTAACAAACGCTGCACCTCCATCAAATATTCACACCCATTTCGTTTGTCAACCACTGAAGTCGAGATCACTACGTGAATAAAAACTCTTAACTAACAAAACGACCTTAATAAAAATAAAGGTTGCGTGAAATTTGCATTTCTAACTGAAATACAATACATTAGGGATAACCAAAAACCAATTTTATGGACACTTACTACCTTGCATGGAAAATATTAGGAGTGGTTGTTATTCTTTTTTTAGCCTACACTTTTTTCGTGGTTAAAAATAAAGAAGAACAAAGTTGATTAGCATTATTGCACAAAGCTAATTCGTTCTTGATAGACGTTATCGTCTTCATCAACTACGCGTAAAAAGTAGGTTCCTGAACTTAAACCCAATTGATCCATGTCTAAGAATTGAGCTGTACCCTCATAGACAATTCGTCCCGTTCCATCAATTAAAAGAACTTGATTGACGATTGCATTTGTGCGTATTGAAAATGTTCCATTGGTTGGATTTGGATAAACCGTTAGGGGCTTTAATACAGCTTCCGAAATAGAAACACTAGGGTCATTACTATTGATTACGCCTACGGCATCCAAATCAAAACCACCAGTTTCAAAGTCTGTCTTATATGGGTCATTAATTCTGTGTGCAAAACTATCATATGTACAGAATGCAGGATTTATCGTCCCAACCACATCAATAATACGAACATACTTGACATCCGTTAAATCAATACCTGGTTCGTCAGCAATATCTTCCAAATCAAAAGGTGTTCCAAAACCTTGAATATATTTCCCTGCCAAGTTATTAATTTCAGTAGGATCAATACTTCCAAAAGTTCCAACTTGAACGTCAGACTGCGTATTGGATCTGGATGGAATCCGTACAAAATTCACACCATCCGAACTCACTTCGACATGTGCCAATTCTAAATAATCACTTGAAAAACTGTTTTCAAAAACCAAAAAATCATACCCCTCACCATTGTTAAATGAATACTCAAAAGTTACAGTAATCGAACCATTGTCTCCTAAACTTACGACATCTGTGCTGGTGCCCTCTGCATAACCTAAAGCGGCGGTTGAATCTCCGAATGAGGCCAATGGTCCATCTGGATTCTCAATGTCCTCTAATCCACGATTAAATGATACTACCTCCGTAGCCCATTCAAATATTATGCTTGAGTCTTTATGAATGGCAGTTGTACCTGGTTCTCCAGCCGCTGGCGCAAACTGAGCCTGAGCACTTATTGAGATGAACAGTGTAATGATTAGTGTTAGTTTCATATTTTTTAGTCTTTAACCACTTGTTCTCGATACGATTTTTAAAATAGCTGCGCGTTTTTAAAAATCACTCGAATTGACGTTCTGGCCTTTTATTATTTGTTCGGTTTCTTGTGTTATGTTGTGATGTGTTGTGTTACTTAGTATCTGACACTTACTACTAGTTATTAAAAATTAAATCTGAAGCGATCAAACCTCCTGTGAATTCAAATAAAAATTCGCCAGATAAATTATGCGCAATTATTGTAGAAGAGTTAACGTAGCCATTGACATCTAAACAAAACAATCGTTCATTGGTTTCATCTATTATTATCCCTCCAAATGTTTCATAGCTCGATACATCCATGAAAGGTGTTGGTTCAACCATTTCCGTTTGAGTATCATATCGATACACCGCTTCTTCGTCGCCATTATAAAAGTATATCCAATTATTATAATAAGCGATTGAACCTATTTCCATTTCGGAGATTTCCAAAACTGTATTTGTAGCAGCATCTATACGTAATAATGCTGGTGAAATATCATCATAATTGCCTCTTGATACTAAGTAAATCTCATCTTGCCCATCTACAATCATTTGCGAACAATTGATGCGTGTTTCAAACGTTTCTTCAACGATTAGTGTAGCCAAATCAATTACTGAAACTGTAGAATCATAAATTGGATAATTGAGCCCACCTGAATTTGAAACGTAGAGCTTATCATTGACAATTGCTAAACCATCTGGATTTGCACCAACTTCTATCAAGTCAACAAGAGTATTGCTAATGAGGTCTATCACACCTACTGTTCCATCAAAATTGCAAACCAAAGCACGCGTGCCATGAACTTTTATCTGTCGTGGTTCTCGTGCATTTATTCCATCAAAAAACGGAATTTGTGCTACTACCTTTAATGTCTTACGGTCTATAATTTCAACCTGACTAGAAACGTCAACGGCTATTATAATGTATTGTTTACCTCCAAATGAGTAAGTATCGAAATCATTGGCCGTATCACCTAAACCTCTGCCATTTTCTGACTTAAAAACTTGCTGATAGGAAGTTGTACCATCATAAAATGTTAATGAGGAATTATTTTGTTCAAACAGACCTTCGTTCAGCACTACTATACCAGAATCGTATTGCGCAGGAATTGCTGGGGGTAGCGGTTTTTTATTACAGGCTATTAAAACAAACAGCACCGCTATGTAATAATAATATTTCATTTGGTTAAGGTATATTTTAAGCGCAATTGCAAATATCTCCCGGGCATTGGGAAGCTGCGAATTACTTGATAATTTTTATTTAATAGGTTCATTAATTTCAAATCAACTAAAAGGTCATTTTTATTAAAATGCATAGCTTTCGAAATCCCCAAATTAATATCCACAAAACCTAGTAATAGGTTAGCATAAATGTTTTCATTCAGTGAAAAACGATAACCAGAAATTAGTACATTAGAACTAAATTTAAATCCTTTAATCTTCAAACTTACCCCGCTCGTTGATGAGTAATAAGGTGTATATGGGATTTGATGCCCATAAGTTGGACTTGAAATATTCGTAATTTCTCTTGAAGAATTAAAGGAATGATTACTATTTAGAGTCAATTGCGCAGCCTTAATTTTAAAAACAAACAATGCTCCCACATCAATTCCACGAATATCTGTTTCGCCGATATTTTGCATGCTCCAATTAAAAAGATCCTTGGTTGGTATTGCAACAATTTTATTTTTAACGCGGTTATAAAATGCATCAACCGTAAACTCTGCCAAGAACCCTTTCTTTTCGGCACCATAGGTTAATCCTACATTGAAAAGACTTGCATCTTCTGGCTCTAAGCCTGTATTCCCAATAAAATTATAATACAGATCATTAAAGGTTGGCATTCTAAACGTATTTTTATAAAAAGCTCTGACTCTAAGCGCGGCCTTTGAAAACGGGCGGTAACCTATAGAGACAAAAGGTGAAAATTTCAAAAATTCTCTATCCTCAGTCGTTGTAGAATTGTATTGGTCACGTATTAACTGTGCCGTAACATTTCCATCCAATTTAAACTTGCCAAACAGTGTACTGCCTCCAATAACGCTATTACTTTGTATACGAATTGGCTGACCTATAATATTATTACCTGTTAAGCTACTTTTAATAAAGTCTGTCCCTATAAAAACACGCTCGGCTGGAAAGCGAAAAGATCTAGCCAAAATTGTTCCAACATCAAGATTCTCTTGCTTGTATTCCACATCAATAAATCCATCCAAGTTCAAATAAAATGGATCAACATAATTGGTGTAATTATGCTGATAATTGACATGGTTTTGCCACTTCCAGTTCCTAACTTGAAATGCATGGGTTAGGTTCAAACGCCAATCACGATTCGAAAGCATTTGGTCATTTGATGGATTAAATAAAACAGCTGCACCAGGTAACTCTTGTCTGTTATTATTCACAAAAGCACTCAATCTAATGCTATTTTTCAAATCGCCATAGCCGACCAATGCGCGCAACCTATAATTAAACAAAGCGGTGTTTGTTCTTGTATGTACAAGGTCCTCGTTATCCTCAGGATGAATGAATTTGTATTGTCCGCTCCCGAACTTAACCATGCCTTGCCCTCCAATAAAGAACCTTGGACTTAATCTAGTTTGTACAAACAGTCCCTTTTCATAAGAATTTATTGATGTTGAATTGGAGTAAATACCTAAGCGTAAAACATTTCTTGAACTAGCCAAAACTGAATTTAAAGCAATTGTATTGGCAGGAATATAAGCCGAAGCAGTCGAACGAGAATCAACGGCTCGTCCTGAGCTAAAAGAAATTTTTTCTAAGCCAAACAATTCAAAGGATGATAAATTGATAACTCCCGTTTGCAAATTAGGAATTTGAACACCATCCAATTGTACAGCAGTATGACCCGCTCCAAGGCTTCTGAATGAAAGCGTTTTCACCCCACCGATTCCACCATAATCTCGCATCTGAACGCCGGGCACATATTTTAACGCATCTCCAACATCCGTCGCTCCCAATTCGTCCAACTTTGCAGCTGATAATTCAAAATGAGGAATGGTTGCTGTCATCACAGCCAATCTCAAGATACTGTCTTGCTTTGCAAATACAGGAATAGTTTGCAATACATTAGAAGTATCCTGCGCCTGACTTAAGAGCACAAAAAGCATGCAAAAACTCGTACATATGTTCCGTATTAATTGCATCCTTTCTGTGTTCTATTTCAAATTTAAATCTTTATTGAATTATTAATTTTTGCTGCGCACTCGTACCATTTACTGTTGCCGAAACAACATAGATTCCTTTTGCTAAGTTTGAAACATCAATTTTATTTAAGCCTAATTGATACGTTTGTGTCAAAACCAAATTACCTTGAACATCCATAATTTCAACTATAGTATTCTCGGCCAATTCAATTGTGAACTCAGTATTTGCAGGATTTGGATAAAGTGTCAATCCAGCGGTTTCAAATTCGTTTACTCCTCCAACACCATATCCATATTCTGGTAAACTAGGTGGAGTTGCTGGCGACCATGTAGAATAAGAACATCCGAACCAATCTCCGTCAGACATTTCAGTAGTAATTCCTGTATTTACAATCCAACCACCTACATTTTGTGCACTCCAAGTGCTCCAATAATTTGGAGCACCACTTAGTCCCTCTTCAGCTGCCGCACCATAGGTAATATCATTTAAAAAGCCTCCATCTAAGTTAAACTCAAGCCAAAAAACATCTGCCTCTTCTAATCCAATCATAACGTCTTGCGCAGTAATAGTTTCCGTATCAAATAAGTAACCAAATGTATATGAAGCGCCTGGCAACCATTCGTTAAAATCTAGTACAAGTACCGCTTTATTTTCTCCAGAACCAAACATAAACTCAACATCAGATAATGGAACATCTGCAGAATCTAATGCTGAAATAGGGTTAAATGGACGTCGTGCAGGCCATGCATCATAAGAACATCCGAACCAATCGCCCGAATTAATAGTCGTTGTTATTCCGAAATTCGTAGTCCAATCTGTTAAGTTAGTTCCGCTATATGTATTCCAATAATGCGGATCACCAGCCAAACCTTCTAATCCGTTAAAAATAATATCGTTCAAATAAGGACCAGCATTCACTAATAAATTAACATCTGCAGAAGCAACATCATTCAACATAGTTTCAGCGTCTACTGTTCCATCAAAACGATAACCCCAAGCATAGGTCATAGCTTCACCCGAAGGTCCTACAACAAAATCAACTACTAAAACCGCCGAGTCTGCTCCTGCTCCAACCCAAAACTGAACCATTGAAGCATCATATTTTGCAGATTCATAAGCTGGAATTGGTTCACCAGGAAGAATTTCCGGATCGAAATCGGTATAAGAACAACCCCACCAAGCGCCATTTGTTAGCACCTCTGCAAGTCCATCATTCTCTTCCCAATCGGTATCTGCCATTTTACTGTAAATCCCCCAAAAAGCAGGATCTCCGCTCACACCTGTATGGGCATTATAGTGAATTTCAGTCAAAAAACCACTTTCTATCAAGAAGTCTAGTTTTTGCTCATCAGCAGCAATTGCAGTTAAAGCATCTTCGCCAGTTACATCAGCTGTGGCATCAAACAAAAAGCCCCAAGCATAAGAACTGTCTGGGGTTTCATCCAACCAATCAATCACAATGACGGCCGTATCTGGTCCATCTCCAACATAATAAATTAAATCACTTTGAGTAAACTGAGATTTTCCAGCTAGTGACGCGAGCATGATTGCTCCAAATAGTAATACTTTTCTCATTCTTTTAAATATTTGGCTCTGTTTATTTTTTTAGAGCCTGATTAATAAAAAGAATAGAAACGAAGAATAAGCGCACAGAAATGTGCCACCTAACCTTTGCTTTTATCCCGAAAGCTGTGCACAAGGCACATTAGTTAATATTTGAGACTGGCAGGTCTTCTGACTTACTCCTTGCACTAAACCCTTCCCTCGTCCTTCATTTCGACATTTCGAGAGACTCAATGGTCTCTCAATGTGTGGACAAAGTGGTATTGTTTAGCGTTTTGAAGCTTACAGCTGCGGGAACAGTTCAAGATTTCTTTCCATTTTTCAAGAAAGGCACTTGATTCCCATTTTAATTCTTTCCCAATGTTATTGGGGTAGAAACCAAAACTCGGTGCAAAGATAGGTTATTTTTTTAGATGTTGGATGTTGGATTTTTTTTGGTGTGGGTGTTATGTGTTTGTATTGAATGCCGTTGGCGGGTTGTACTCACTGAATTCCGTTAGATGAAAAATCATCCTAATCAGTGAAAAATAGCGGAGATTGTGTTGATACATTTGTTGGGTAGTTAGAAATCGAGCCACGAGTTTTTGTTAGGGTGAAGATGGAAACTGAATTATTCATAGAAAAATTAAAAACGAGATTATGAAAGGATATAGTTTACATGTTGGGGTTGATTTCGTAAATGAAGAACATTACGGATTAAAATTAACTTCGGAAGGCTCTTCTAACGACGCTAAGGCTATGCATAAACTAGTGCTTCAAACTGGTCAATATGATGAAGAGGACTCGGTCTGCCTTATTGGTCAAGAAGCAACTTCTGCGGTTTTTTTTAGAAAGTTGGACCAGATTCTTGCGAAAACTTTAATTAATGAAAGAAATGGTGATGAATCTTATGTATTAATTAATTTCTCTGGACACGGCGCAAAGTATAAGTTGGAAAATGATGTTTCGGAATTTTTATGTTTTTATGATGGACTCGTTCTTGAATATGAACTTAAAAATAAAATTCATTTTTTCGGTCGTAAAACCAAAGTATTTGTAGTTATTGATTCTTGCTATGCACACGGGCTTAAACCTGTTAATCTCCTAGATTTTAAGGCGCCTCGATCTCCAAAAACAAAATTTTTAGAGAAAAGTGAAGTTATTCGGTTATTTGATTATAAAAACAACAATGAAACCTATACAAACCTAATTAAGGAAACTCCAAGAATAGAGGGATGCCATGATTGCAAACTAGTATATCTTTCAGCTTGTGCAGAAGATCATGTTACCTATCAGGCTAGCTCACCAGATGGATACAGTTCATTCACTGATGTTCTACTAGCAAAGTGGCGAGACGGTACATTTAATGGTAGCTATTATGACTTCCACTCCTCAATAATTCAACTCATCACAGATAAAAAAGGTCCAAAAATATCCAGCAGTGAAGCAAAATACTTTAAACAAAACACTCCTTTTTTACCAATATCAAGTTTATCACATTCATTAATGACTCCTAATAATTTAGAAGACTGGGGTATTACAGTCAATTACGAAAACTCTACAGCAATTTGCACTATAAACCACCCAGAGTATTGGTTTAAACCAAATCATTTTTTTGAAGCAAATATTGGCTCTTATCAATTAAGAAATTGGGACTCTAGCAAATACAATGGAAAGGACAGAATAATAATGTTAATCCTAGACATCAATAAAGCGCGTATACCTGTAAAACAAACAGATCATTCAATTTCGTTTACAGCCCTGACTGCTGGCAATTATCATGTCGTGGCCGTAAATTACGCGTCAGGCGAAGAAACAGCAGTTGGTCAAGGAATACAAATAACAATCCCTAAATCAAATTAATAACTAAACTATAAAAACATGAGTTGGAAAGTAAAATATTATGAAAACGGTAACGACATTTATTGCGAGGTAGATCATCACCCCGTGAACAACGTTGTAGCCGGATTGGCAATGAAAGTAGAGTTAGGCGACATATTACTTAACGGATGGACTCCTCCCAGGGATTTTGAACCCGAGAATGACGAAATTGTTTTATTATATCTTATAAGCGGTCAAAATTCCACTACAAAGTCTGTCTTAGATTCAAAACGTAACATTACTCCTCAGAAACAACATGTCGTTGCAATTCCTATACAACAAACACCAGCCGGAGCTATTATTCGTGGAAATGGCAAACGATCCAAGAATAGAGTTTCTGACGAGATGGGAGGCGGAGGATATACTCAAAACAATTAACTATAAAAGTGTAATTTGTAAAATGTATTCAATACCTTTTACAAATTGCACTTTCTAAATGAATTTTTTACGTTTTATTTTAATACAGATTTTAGTTATACAAACTTGTTTTGCTCAAGAAATTTCAATTGAAACTAAAATAAGAGAACTTAACAAAGAATCATTTGAATTACGTTATACGGATATTGAACAGGCCTTAAAGACAAACCTTAAAGCGCTAGATTTATGTGCACTCCTGGAAAATGACACTTTGAAAGCTCTTACTTACAACGTAAGAGGAGTCCTTTATAAGAATAATGCTAACTATGATTCCGCTAGCTATTATACTATGAACGCCCTGATTCTAAGGGAAAAAATAGGAGACAAAAATGAAATTGTTAAATCATATAATAATTTGGGAAGTTTGTTTTATGTAAGCAACCAATTTGGTAAGGCCAAATATTACTACTTCAAAACCTTAGCCATACGTTTGGAATTAAACGATACCATTCGTCTTCCAATGATATACAATAATCTAGGAAATTTATATCATGAATTGAGTTACTACGATTCGGCAATTTTCTATTACCAAAATGGATTGAAATACGAATCATCTGACCCATATACAGCTACAGAAATAAAACTCAACTTGGGGGTAGTCTATAATGCAACTGGAAAATATTCTGAATCATTACTAATTCTTAAGACTCTAGAAAGTGAATTTGACGATCCTGAAGGAAAAGCGCTTTGTTTGTTAAATTTAGGCTGGGCTTACGAAATGCTTGAAGTCATGGATTCGTCTTTACTTTATTACAAAACTGCCCTAATTTACGCAGACTCCACTGATGATCTAGAATTAAAAAAAGATTTAAAGAAAAACCTATTCATCCATCATTTAAAGAGTGAAAACGACCAATTCGGCTTATCTCAATTCAATCGATTCAACCATTTAAACGACTCACTCACCGAACAGTATATCGCCTCTAATATTGCTGATATTGAAGCTCGCTATCAAATTGAAAAAAAAGATGCAGTAATACGCATTGAAGCAGAAAAAACAAAAAGAATGGAAGCTGAAAATGACGAAAAGTACTGGGTGATTATCGCTTTGCTGGGATTAATCCTTTTCATATTCTTAGCCGTAACATTCACTATCCGCTTCTACCGCCAAAAAAGAAAATTAAACCGTCTTGAATTGGATCAAAACAAACAAGAAATCGCCCGACTAATGCACGGATATGAATTAGATTTATTTGAAGCTCAAAATTTTGGGCAGCATGAAGAACGACAGCGCATTGCTTCTGACTTGCACGACCGCCTTGGTGGCTTGTTAGCTGCGGTTAATTTACAAGTTGAAAGTCTTAAATACAAAGAAATTAGCGAGCAGAAAGAAGAAATAGCGAAAGTTAAGGCCATGGTTAGCGAAGGAATAAAGGAAGTTAGAAACGTTGCCCACGACATGCGTGCAGAAGCTTTAACAAAACATGGCTTAAAAGGGGCGCTTGAGGCCATTTCACAATCGATTAACAACTCCAAAAAAGTAAAAGTTGATCTTTATTTAGAGGACTTAAGTGATACAGCCGGATCCAAATTAGAACGGGAAGTTTATAAAATTATCATGGAATTGATTAGCAATACGCTAAGACATGCCCATGCAGATTCAATCACCTTACAAATCAATGAAATTGATCATGAATTTACAGTGGTTTACGAAGATGATGGAGTTGGTTTCTTGTATTCGGAAAGTCAACATGCTGGTTTAGGCATGGAAAACATTAAGGAGCGAGTTAAAAAATTATTTGGTAACTTACTCGTAGATAGCCGACCAGGAGGTGGAACTACCATTATCATTAAAATTCCCAGGACATGATTAAAATTTCTATTGCAGATGACCATCAATTGTTTAGACAAGGCATAGTTGCATTGCTAAGTACAATTGAGGGATTCGAAGTTTGCAATCAGTCGGCAAATGGAAAATTATTGTTGGAGTATTTGGATAAAACAACAACGGATGTTGTTTTGATGGATATCAATATGCCTGTTTTGGATGGCATTGCTTGCGCTGAAATTATTAAGCAAAAATATTCCGAAACGAAAATAATTATGTTGTCAATGCATGCGGATCAAGAGACGATTCAGAAGGCAATGAAAGTTGGAATAGACGGGTATTTGCCAAAGGATACGGGTAAAGATGAACTAGAGGAAGCAATTCATAAAGTTTATAGTGGTGAGCGTTATTTCAATGCAGCCGTTACCGGTGCTGTAATGAATGGCTTAGCAAGTAAAAGAGTTGCGCAAGAGGTTAGATTAACACCGCGTGAAAAGGACGTTTTAAAACTAATCTGTGAAGAATTTACAACAAGAGAAATTGCGGATAAACTATTCATTGCTTTTAATACTGTGGAGACGCATAGAAAAAATCTACTTTATAAAACAGGCAGTAAAAACAGTCTGGGTTTATTAAAATTTGCCATTGACAATAAATTATTTGCATCCACATAGGAATTCACATCCTACTCATCAACCTTCTACTAAGACTAGAAATTCGTTTCTCCTATATTCACTTCTAACTGATTTCAGTGACATCAATTTGGCTGATTTAGGTTAAAAATAAGCCTTCATTTTTCTTGAGATTTGTATTGAGCAATAAAACGATCATAAGATCAATTGCTGAATTAAAATCCAATAAATTATGAATTCAATCAAAGTTACTTTAAAACAACTCACAGATTTTACGAAAGGTAAAGATGTGGTCAAAGCACAACGCATTCAAAAATTAATTGAGTTTGTTGCTAACCATCCGACATTTCATGAAAAGATCTTAGATGCTGAATTTAAAGACAGACGTTTTGTTAAAGAAAATGGTGAAGTAGTCAAAATGGATGATAATCAGGCCATTTTGGACATTATTCTTTCAGGAAAGGAACAATATGTTACAGAGGATGCAGACAAAGAGTGGGATTTAAGAATCTCATTATACAGAAGCTTCACTTTTGAAATAGGCTATAGAAGCAAGGAGAGAATCTTTACCAAAAAGAAAAAATTCAGAAAGTTAAGTGACCGTTATATCGCTGCACATTGGATTCATGAATACATGCACGTACTCCGATTTACACACGATCATAAACGCACCGATCGAAGACCAGATTCTGTCCCTTACTTAATTGGAGAAATTGCTGAAGAAATACTTAAATCTAAGTAACAAATAACATTCGGAAGCGCATATAAAACACGCGTTCTAAAATCACAAAAAAATATAAAATCAAATATTATGAGCAAAGGATTAGCTAAAACATATAGCAAAGAAATAATAAAAGAGTTAGATAAAATTCCAGTATATTTTCCAGGTGAGAATGTAGAGATTGGTGATGTAATTACATTTGGAAAGTCATTTTTCAAACCTCGACCATTAGGTTCATTTCAACAGATCACAGATCTTGATTCATTAGGGATTAAATTTGAAATTGAAAAAGATACAACTCCCGATTCATACGTTTATGCCAGCAGGAAAGGTGTTGAAGTTAATTTTGTCGCGGAAGCTAACGCTGGGAGCGGCGTTAAAGGCAAAACCACAATCAACTTCAAAAAGGAAGGTTCTATCTATTTTGCAGGGGTAAATTGTTTGTCTGACCACATGAAAAGCACTGCGCATCTCAAAGCCGAATTAGACAAACATAAAAATGCAATAGATTGGAAAAACTGCTTTATTGTGACGGGATTAACAATTGCTGAAAAAGCATTAATCTCTCAGTCAAGTTCAGACTCTGCTAGTATTAATATCGAAGGTGATGTTAAAGGCTTTCAAACAGGAGGTGCAAAAGACTTGTCTGCAAAAGCAAAATTCAGTATTACAAAATCAGGCAGTACGGCATTTTTGAAAGACTGGTCAAGTGACGTTACGGTATTTTTTACACTTATGCGTTACCGTAAGAGATTATTTGGTGGAAGTAATTTAGATGCTAAAGCAATGTACATCAACAAAGAAGATGATGAATACGAATTGTTTACGATTCAAGCAGAAGATCTGTTTATGGAAGAATGATCCTCATTCAAAAGTAAAATCATTATTAACCTATTTTAATACTATCCATTATGCCAAAATCAAAGAAAGATTCCGAAAACGTATTTAGAGAAAGAGACAATAATAATCCATTCGCATTAGCCATAGCAAAGCCTCATAAATACGGTAAATCCATGTCGCGGTGTGAAACCGATTCAAAAGGATTTAAAACACCAAAAAATAAAGCTCCAAGGGATCTTGTTTTAGATGCATCCGAAGGTTTTATTCCACTATGGAAAGAAAATGTAGTCTTAAGGTGGCGTTTTAGCCCAAATATTCATCACTTTTTTGATGACCCTAAATCCGCTATGAAAGCGATTCGAGAACTTTTCGCAGATGGATTGATGGAATGGGGAGATTCAGCTCCAGTAAAATTTGCGGAACGTGATGATGCATGGGACTTTGAAATCAATGTAAAACATGACGACTGTGATTATCGCGGATGCACTTTAGCAAGAGCTTTTTTTCCAGATGGTGGAAGGCATGAATTGATTCTTTTCCCGAAATTATTTGAACAAGACGAAAAAGAACAAATTGAGACTTTGGCTCATGAGTTAGGTCATATTTTTGGTTTGCGCCATTTTTTTGCGGATGTTAAGGAAAAAGCCTATGAATCTACCAATTTCGGGCATAAAGAACCATTTACAATTATGAATTATGGCCACAAATCCACAATGACCGAAAATGATAGAAGTGATTTAAAATTACTCTATAAAAAAGTTTGGAATAATGAAATTACGGCTATCAATGAAACCAGAATCGTAACTTTTTGGCCTTACCATATCTTGGGTGGCATAAAGGAAATCGTTTAGTTAATAACGGTCGACAACTCTTCACCTAACAAACAAAGGCAGTCCATAAAAAGGGCTGTCTTTTTTCTTAGCCCAACTCTACCAGCGGATCCCAATAAACTGCTTTAAAATCTACAATTTGATTCTCAACGATCTTATGTCCTTCAGCACTTAGCGCTTCTTCCATTGCGGTGGGGGTTGGGAAATGTGCGGCACCAGACAACATACCTAAACGATTGACAACACGGTGTGCGGGAATTTTAACGGGGCTTTTGAATGATGCATTCAATGCCCAACCAACTAAACGGCTTGAGCGTGCGGCTCCTAAATATTTGGCAATGGCCCCATAAGATGTTACACGACCTTCTGGAATTAGCTCTACGACCTGGAAGACGTCTTTGAAGAAATCCTTTTTTTGATCCAACTGAAAATGTTTTTAAACTTGAAACGTGGTGCACGATCTTCGTCAAGTAAATAATCGTTTAATAAATAATAAACGTTCGGTCCTACTTGTGCAAATAATAAAGGTTCTGAATCAATTGCATAAAATTTATTCCCTGGCATAAGTACGAAAAAACCTTTGAATTCAGTTTCTAAACGGCGTTGCTCATTTTTAACTTCGAGTATTGTACGAATGGAATAATCTTCTTGAAATTTTACAGAATCAACTAATTTGCCTCTGCTAAAAAAGTACTTATTTGAGATTTGTTTTTTGGAGAATACACGGTCAATGTTTAACCGATTCATATTCACATCAGTGATTTCATGATTGTTTGGGCTATAGATTTCAACCAAAATTTGTTCTTCAGTCAATTGATCCTGAAAAAACAGATTTTTAATCTCTCCTATTGCTTCATCCGCACACGAAAATCGGATGGAAGACAACTCTTCCTCAATATTAAATCGTTTTAGTTCCACTTTTCTCTTAATTCCTTTATCTAATGACGCTTGGCACGCTACTACAGTTGCCAAAAATAGAAAAAAAAGAGCGTAATCTAACCAATTCTGAATTTACAATACTTTATTTTGAATCCTTTTTCAGAAAAAATGCTTTCGTAATGGGTGCGAATTGTGAGAATATCACGTGTTGCTTGATCCAAATCTTCGGGCATTTCACCATATAGATCCCAGCTGTGCTCAATCATTTCATAACTGTGTTCCTCAATTTGTTCCAGGGTTGATTCGAACAATACATCACTGTCGGTTTTCAAATGAATAATTCCGCCCGGTTTTAAGAATTGGCGATAACGATCAATAAAAACTTTTGAACTTAAGCGTTTATTGGGCTTTTTAGGTTGTGGATCTGAAAAAGTTAACCAAATTTCGTCAACCTCATCTTTTCCAAAAAAGGAATGAACATTGTCGATTTTAGCACGTACAAAACCAATATTTTTCAGCCCTAATTCACGCACTTCACTGGCGCCTTCCCAAATTCTAGCGCCTTTAATATCCATTCCAATATAATTTAGATTTGGATATAATTTCCCTAAACCAACTGCATACTCACCTTTACCACAACCCAATTCAACTATTAATGGATTGTCATTTTTAAAATAATCAGCACGCCATTTTCCTTTTAATGGAAAAGAATCTGCCAAAGCGGTTTCTAAATTGGGTTGAAAAACACAATCCATGGTGGCATTATCAGCAAATCGTCTTAATTTATTCTTTGCCATTTTAAAGCATATTATTGATATTTTGCAGCGTGGCAGTAACTTCTCTAATCAGTTCTAATTTTGGTCCATCATCTTGCGTGCTGCCTAAATACTCTGTCAATACGATTAAGGGTTCAAAAAGTTGATCTTCCGTCATTTCGCCTTCAATGTTTTCAATAATTGTGATACATTCTAAGGCATCCATCATTTCTCCTTCTGTGGCGGCGGTCACAATCTCTTCCAAATATGGACGATAATCTAATCCCGAATTCCAAATTGTTGTCAATAAGGTATGGCGAATCTCAACAAAGCGTTTATCCACTAAAGCTTTTGCAATTTCGGCTGGTACTTTTGTTGATTTAGGTGTATTTAATAAATCCACTATTTCGCTGTAAAGTCCAGCATTCGGATCATTCGCTAAAACTAGTAAGAGTGATTCAATAACAGTTTCATTACCATGCACTTTTAATCCTTGTATGGCCTTTATCTGCTGCTTATTGTCCCCATTTGCTAGGTCTGACAATAAATCCTTTATTTTTTTCTGTTTTACTGTTTCTTTTTTATTCATTCTGCAAAATTATTTCGCAAAGATATGAATT
Organism: Crocinitomix sp.; assembly: GCA_047623705.1. Lineage (GTDB taxonomy): Bacteria > Bacteroidota > Bacteroidia > Flavobacteriales_D > Crocinitomicaceae > Crocinitomix. The sequence goes on along the minus strand of JBLHOW010000002.1, from coordinate 69,891 downwards.
CTTAATAACTTATAACTTCAGTTCTACTTACCTGGCACTAGCACGGATATTTAGAATAGACAACCCAGGTTGATTGACAAAAAATAAGCTCTCTGTCAGACTTAATCTAACGGAGAGCTTAAAAATAATAAACCTATAAGCCGGGTTCTGTTTTACAGTTTTACAACTGCAAATCTTGCCATTTATCTAGACCTCAAATCACTCTGAGGTTCAATCCATCTACCCTCCAAGTTCAGCCGAGCAAGCTTCAAGCCTTGGTTTACATGATGTTGCAACTCATAAGGTTTACCCTGCCACTTAAGTCGCCTTAAGCGCGGTGAGCTCTTACTTTCATCCACCGAAGTGGGTTTATCCCTCACGAAGGAGGGCTCACCTTTTCACCCTTACCTAAACTTTGCAGCTAAGGCGGTCTATTTTCTGCGGCACTAGCTGTATCAACCTAGGGCTGATCCTTCCAGTTAAGAAGTATGATGCTCTTTGTTGCCCGGACTTTCCTCGAAGACAATTAATGTCTGCGCGACAAGACGGTTTATTAAGAACAAAGATAAACGGATTTAGAAATGTAGAGTTGTATATAAAGCTATTCTACGATTATTTGCTTGACATGAACGCCATCTACTTGCGTAATGTAAACTATATAGCTGCCAGGTGCTAATTGCGAAACATTTAAAATGCCTGTTTGCTGAGACCATAAATCATCTAGATTTACTGATCCATTTACACTAACAATTGAAACGTTTTGAATTTCTGATTTACTTATAATCTTAATAAATTCAGTAGAAGGCACAGGGTATAATTCGATATTGGGTACAAATCCTTTTGATTCGGCAATACTTACATCACTCAAGTCACGATCTTTGTATTCAACACTTGTAATGGTTTCTGTGCCACCAATATCCTGCGCAATTACTTGCAATACAGGAATCTTTTGATCCTCCGCCCACCAAGAGTAAACAACTTGACTTGGGGTTGGTAATTCAATCCATGTGGTAATTTCTCCGAACGAGATACGCAGTGAATCGGTAAAATCAAGCGTTGCCTTAGTGCGAACAACATCAAATGTTCCAAAAGGTGTTGTTACCTCTCCCCAACCATCAACTTCTGAGATTCTTTCTTGATGTCTTCTTAAAATTCCATCAAACGCAGGATTTAAATCAACTTCAAAAAATGAAGTGGATTCCCAGCCATCTTCATAGTTCATTGGCAATTCATATTCTATATCAATAATTTCATTCTTAATTGGCACTTTAATACCGGATATTTCTAAACCTACTCCAATAATCTCAACTTTATCTGATTCAATTTTTGTAAAGCCAACTGGATTTCCAATTGGTACCGCATCTGTTTCAGGAAAAGCAAAATTGAGTAATGGCGTATAATAATCTGCCTGATAATCGGGATCAAACCAACCGTTATTGAAAATTACTTGATAGAGTAGACTGGCATCATCAATGTCAAAAAACGTATCAATTCTTTGAGCGGTCATGTTTAATGCATCATAATTCCAATCATGATCTGCTCCAGTTGAAGCAAAATCATATTCAAAATCACTAGAAACACTTACAAGAACAGTATCACCACCTTCTGGAAAATCGGATTCAGTAATGGTAATTTGACTAAATGAAGCAAGACTCAAAAATAAAAGAGTGAAGAGTAAACTAATTTTCATATTGTGTAAAATTTACTCTAAACCTACAACAAATTTTCCATCCATATTTGATAAGACTAAGGAATCAGAGCTGGTTTCATTTAAAAGTACGGCGTTAAAATCAATGTCAAAAGCAACTAATGGTAACTGACCCTCTTCTAAAGTAACTAGCTCAACGTTTTCTATTGAAGCAGAGCTGCCTTTATTTCCAATTGCACGATCAGAACTATACCATTCTCCATTTTTAAACATAGAAACAACTACTCTTCCATAATTATAAGTTTCGACAGGGTATTCTTCACTAAAAAGAATTTTCATTTCCCAAATTTGTTTACCGCCGTTAAAGCGCACCAAACGATCCGTTTCACTTTTGTTACTATTGATATCCATTACACGGTGATTGATACGGTGAATACCCGTACTAATCGGTCCATCATAATTCAAACCTGTACCAACTAATAAACCATCAATATACCATTCATTATATGGATATTCGACCTCTGAACTTAAATGAATTGAATCCTCGCCTCCGAAACTTCCGAATGTTGAAGCTAATTCGTTATCCTCAAAACCATTTTTAATTGTAAAATTATATTGTTGAGTCCCAACATCACGAAACCGCCCTTTAAATTGCAGGTATCCGAATTCATCTAATTCATGTCCTCCGTTATTTTTCACCTCTGGCCCACCTTCAGGTTCAAAGCTAAAGAAATTACCTTGTCCGCCTCCAAATCCGCCAAAGTCAAAACTTACTATAGTTGGCTCATGCACCATAAATGGAACAGTTAACGAATTAAACACCTCAATTTGTCCTGCTGCCTGCGGTGTTTCTAATTGAATAAATTCAACTCTAATCTTTTCATTATTAGTGACCGATTCCATTTCACCATAATAGGATATTAGACCGCTTTCATTCTTTACACCTCTGTTCATCACAACCGATTCCAATCCCACGCTATAGTCAATTCCTTCTCCATCTACCTGCCCTTTGAGCGTGTAAATCGGATCATTCCCCTCAGGCAATACCGGAATAGGCGTTTTATTGCATGCTGTTAAAACAAACCCCACAAATATCATTATGATATACCTCACTTTCATCTTCCTCATTTTACTACTCTAAATAAATTATATTTTAATCCTATCGTTACACTCCGTTCATTATCAAATACTGTTGGATGATCAGTCGTATATTTCCTACCTCGAAAAATGTCATCATTCGTTCGATCCAAAAACCCATAAGTTCCTGAAATTTGAATACTCAATCTTCTATTTATTTCAAATTCATACCCTAATGATAAACTTAAATCAAATACTTCAAAATCCTCTGGCAGTTCATTATTACCATTACTAATTTTTGAAGCACTTCCTAAACTAATAAAGTTATTTTCATCTTCCGAACCTGTAAAATTTGTTACTACATTCGATTTAGCAGCAAAAGCTCTTGATATTCCTAATCCTACTCTCAATTTATGTTTCGGAATAAATTCATAGCTTGTATTAAGGTTTATATTTAAGTTATACAATTGACTTACGTTATACTCCAAATAGTTCGTCTCAACTTCCGTATTGTATTTATGTTCTTGTCTTGTCCATCTTCGTCTTAAATCTTCATGTTCACTACAATTCAATAAAACATTTACACCAAAATCAAATTTTCTAAGTTTACCGTGCCCGTATGTATTATAAGCCAAGCCACCATAATATCTATTTGTCCAAATTGATGAACTTGAACCATAACCAATTCCTTTACCAACACCTGCAAGTAAAGAGAATGTATGCACATTTCGCATTTTAGGCGATTCAATTGTTGCTAGTAGTGAATTCGGCACTTCCATTGTTTCGAATTCAATCAGCGAACTTGGTAAAGCCATTCGATCAATAAAACGATTGCTAGTTTCTGAAACATCATTCGTTTCTGGCTGCATTGTTTCCGGGGCCTGATTGCCATAATTCAAGCCTATATTTTGATTCGCAATGTTATTTTGCATTTCTCTATCTAAAGGATTGTAATTATTCTCGTCTCTAAGATCTGCTTCAGGATTGTTATTATTTGTTCCATCATTAATATTCACTAATGAATTTGGACGAATACTAAATGGATTAATCGTTTCCTGCGTTACGTTTTGATCCGTAACATTGTTCGGATCATTTGAATCTGGTCCTTCGTTATCTAAATCATCTGCAATAGTTGGATTATTATTTTGGTCATTATTCAATTCAGGATTATTATCCGCAACTAAGTTAAATTCTAGTTCTGCGTTATTAACGTCTGAATTATTTCCGTTGCCTACATTAACTAAATCCGCGTCATTCGATTGATCATTCACCAATTGAACGAGCGCCGTATTGTCATCACCTGCATTAAGGTTAGCCAATCTATTTTCATTTAAATCATTCAAGCCATTTGACATGCGCTGACCAGAAATTGCATCATCACCAATGCTACTGCCATAAATGCCAAGCATTGAAATCAATAATAGAAGGGCTGCAACCCCTGTCCATTTTGTAAAGAATGATTTTCTATCCGCGTTATCTAATAAGGTTTTAGCCTCATTCCAATATGTCGCGTTATATTCATAGTGTAGTCCTTCTTTTTCAAGTGCCGAATTTGCAGCACCCCAATAAACTGGATTATAACTTGCTTTTATTTCTTTTGAGGCATCTGCGAAAGCATCATCCATTTGCAAATCTGGCATAGCAGCTTGCAAGGCTGCCCAATGAGCACTGCTATAAGTAGCACTAACCTCTGCCGCAGCGTCTTGAAAGGCGTCATCCATAAAAGCATCTCCTAATGAAGCAGAAGCCAAAGCCATACCAGCCGTTGAACCAGATTGATCAGCCGCATTACGGAACGCCTCATCTAAAGCATCATTTTCCAAATTTGCTTGAGCATCTTGCCAAAAAGATTTATCGTAAGAAGCATTTAAGTCCTCACTCATCTTTTTGAAACTATCATCCATATGTTTATTCTCCTCGCTCATTATCTACGCCCACATTTCTCTATTTTCTGAGAGTTTAATTTTATTCACCATTTCCCGCAACAATTTACGTGCGTTAGAAAGATGCCATTTTGAAGTTCCGTCTGAAATATCTAATAAATTTCCAATTTCCTTATGTGTGTATCCATCAATAACGTATAAGTTGAACACTTTACGTGAAATGTCTGGAAGGCGTTTAAGTAAGCCCATTAATACATCCATTTCTAATTTTGACCATACGCCATTTTCAACTGAAGTCACATGAATTTCTAATTCACGATCCGTTTCTTTTGAATCTACTAATTGAAGGTAATTTTTGTTTTTTCTGAATTCATCAATAATTGTGTTCATCACAATTCTTCTCACCCACGCTTCGAAAGGCGTAGCTTCTTTTAACTTATCCAAGTTTTTACAAATCTTGACAAAGCCTAAATTAAGAATTGAACGAGCGTCTTCCTCATTTCTGTGGTAGCGCATACAAGTCGGCATTAATTTTACATAACACCACTCGTAGAGCTTCTCTTGAGCACGACGGTCATTTTTCTTACAGGCCTCAATTATTTTGTGGTCAATCATACGTTCACTTTTGTTGACAAAAGGACCAGCCGAGCAAGCCCAGCTGGTCTGAATAAGTAGTTTGATTCACTTTATCATAATAAACCCATAACTATGATAAACTTCTCAATTAATATAACGGGAATTGTTAATTTAGGGTTGGTAAAAATCTCATTTTTTTTTTAAGGTTATGTTAACATTGTATGTATTAAGGCATGGAAAGGCCGTAAAACCTGGGGAATCGACGGATGATTTTAAACGAAAATTAAATAAAAAAGGCACGGCACAAGCCAACCAAATCGGTTACATTTTCCAATTTAACGAATTTGTGGTTGATCAAATCATAGCATCAGGTGCCCAAAGAACACAAGAAACGGCCGAAATAATGAATTATTATTTATGGCGGAAGCCTATAATTTTTGATGACTCCCTCTATTTGGCCAGCCGTGAAAAGATCCAAGCCGTCCTTCAAGAAAAAGCCAACGGTAAAAACATATTATTAACGGGCCATAATTTTGGCTTATCAGATTTTGTTAATTATTTGGTGAATGATCAGCTTGTGATGTCCACCGCCTTGTTAGTGCAAATTAATTTTAACTTTGATGATTGGAAATTACTAGGTGCAAATACGGGCACAATTGAAAAAATAATCGAACCACAAGTACACTCTTTTTGAAAAAAACCGTTGTCGATAAAATAATCTTAGGAATAGATCCAGGTACTTCAATTATGGGGTATGGCATAATTCATGTTCGCAACAAAGAATTAAAACTCATTACTTATGGCGTTATTCATTTAAGTAAACTGGCCACACACCCTGATAAGTTGAAACGTATTTTTGATCGAGTAGATCAGCTAATTTTAGAATACAAACCAGATGAAATGGCAATAGAAGCTCCATTTTTTGGTAAAAATGTTCAATCCATGTTAAAATTGGGAAGAGCACAGGGCGTTTCAATTGCCGCCGCCTTAAACAGAAACTTACCCTTTGAGGAATATGCTCCCAAAAAGATAAAACAATCCATTACAGGGAGCGGTAATGCCTCAAAAGAGCAAGTCGCCGCCATGTTAATGCGCTTATTTAATTTAAAAGAATTACCTAAACACTTGGATGCAACAGATGGTCTCGCCGCAGCTGTTTGTCATCACTACCAAGGAGGAATTGGTGAACATAATAAATCAAAATCTGGTTCATGGAAAGCATTTGTTTCAGATAATCCTAAACGTTTAAAAAAGAGTTAGGACATGAATAGACTGATTCTCTTCTTATATATTTTAGCATTCAGCCTCAATTCGTTGGCGAGCACCATTAATTATGATAGTTTACTAGTAATAGCTCGGAACGCAGATGACAGACAAGCGTTTAAAGTGATCGAATCTCTTATTAGAACAGAGGAAAACGAGTATAGCACATCATCTGGTAAAGAGCTTATTATTTATTGCTCAAGTCGAACGAAAGAATTGAATTTCGAGTTTTTACATGGGCAATTTAGGTTTCACGAATCTATCATTAACACGGTCCATGGAGACATAGGAGTGGCTATGAAAATGGCAAATGAGTCCTTAATTATTTTTTCAAAGTACCACACAATAGAAGCCGCGCGTTGTTATAATACTATGGGCAGTATGACCGCGGGACTCGGCAATTATGAAACGGCCTTGGAGTACTTACGCAAAGCGGACCTTATATGTGAACATTTTAAAGAAGCACCGCGCTATTCATACATGCATTGCGACAATTTACTAGTTACGGCCTATATCTATATTCTTGCTAAGGATTATGACAATGCCATTATCTATATGGAGCAATGTTTGGATTTAGGCCAGAAAATTGGATATAATTTAAGTGTTAACTCTTGCTATTTAAATTTTTCAGATGTTTATAGGCTTCAACACAAATATCCGGAAGCAATAGAAATGGCCGAACGATCAATCCTTTTGTCAAATGATTCTGGAGCTTCAAACCTAGCATGTGTTGGACAATATAGAAAAGGACAGATTTTCTATGATATGGGGGAGCATGATTCGTCCCTTTATTATTACCATAATGCTGAAGAGATTGGCATTAAACAAAATATCAATTTAAGATTACTTGGCATTTATAAGGCCTGCACCCAAATTTATACGGAGGAAAAACAATTCGATAAAGCTTCAGAATATCAAGCCAGATATATCAATCTTTCTGCTGAAGTTGCAGCACAGGATCGAGACTCGCGTTTAGAAATGTTGCAGATTAAGTTTAATGTTGATGAAAAAATTTCTCAAATTAATTCATTAGCACTGGAGAATGATTTCGAAACGGACCGGAATAAGCTACTAACCATTGCTATTGTAATTACTGTTGCAGCTTTTGTCTTGCTTATTTTTATCATTATCCTCATCTTTAATCGGTATCGCTTAAATCGAAAGATTCAAATTGAACGGCAACAAAAAGAAATGTCTCACCACCAAATGACTTCTTTGAAATCGCAAATGAATCCGCACTTTACTTTTAACGCTTTGAACTCTATTCAAGACTTAATTTTAAAAGAAGACACAGAAGAGTCATACAATTATATTGCGAAATTTGCTGATTTAATCCGTAATACGTTAAATCATTCTAGTCAAGAATTTATTGATATTGAGGATGAAATTACCTCATTGCAATTGTATTTAGAATTAGAAAAATTGCGCTTTGACAATGATTTGACAATTGAATTTGAGTCAATCGGCATCAATCATATATTAATTCCACCGCTACTCATTCAACCCTTTATTGAAAATTCTATTAAGCATGGGTTATTTCATAAAGAAGGGCCCAAACATTTGCGGGTTCAATTTAAATTAAAAGAAGATTTGATTTGCACGATAAGTGACAATGGAATTGGACGAGAGGCCTCGCAAGAAATTCAAAAAAGACGCATAAAAAATCACACTTCATTTGCATTAAACTCTATAGAAGAGCGCTTTAAATTATTGCGTCAGGTTTATGGAAATAATTTAGGTGTCACTTATATCGATCTAAAATCTGATCTAAAGGCAACAGGAACGACTGTTGTCATTAGTTTACCATTTAAACCAACCCATTAATTGAGTATACACCGACATTAATTATAAGACACACAAAACAAGTTAACAAATGACCACACACGACGCAATTATTGTTGATGACGAGAGAAGTGCAAGGGAGATTTTATCTGGATTAGTTCTACGCTATTGTCCACAACTGCGCATAGTAGATAAATGCAAAGGATTAAAAGAGGCTGTTGAGTCCATTAAAAAACATAAACCGGCATTGGTTTTTCTTGACATTGAGATGCCTAATTATGCGGGGTATGAAATCGTTTCATTTTTTGATGAAATAGATTTTGAAATTATTTTTGTTACGGCCTACGATCAATATGCCATTAAAGCGTTTGAAGTTTCAGCGGTGGACTATTTGTTAAAGCCTGTTACAATTGAGCGATTGAAACTTTCAGTTGAGCGATTTGCGGAAAAACAAAATCGAACAAACTCCCATAAATCATACACGGCTTTAAAAGAGAATATAAACAGTCCGTCCCTAACTAAAATTATTATTCCTCATTCAGGATCTCAAAAAATAATTTCAATCTCATCTATTTTGGCTTTTGAAGCGAAGGAGGCCTATTCGACCATCCACTTAATGAACGGTGAAAAATATATGGTGAGTAAAAATTTAAAGCATTTTGAAAACTTGTTGGGCGAAAACGACACATTTTTCAGATCGCATAAATCTTGGTTGGTGAATACGAGTCGTGTTAAAACTTATTCAAAATCTCAATTAACAATAACGTTAGAAAACGAATTGATTTGTAAACTATCCAAATATAAGAAACCAAATTTTGAAGACATATTCAAGAAGCGGAGCGACTTATAGCAGTTTGGTATGACGATTGCAATTAGGGTTTTAAAGAAAGTAGTGTCTGTTCAGAATTATAAGTAAATTACAATTGAACTTTTACGTCTATTTCAGACCAGATACTGTGTAAAACAAAATTGGGATGAACTCAATTTTAAGTATTTTAATTATCTTCGAAAAAAAAATAGAAATGAAAAAGATTTTATTCGCATTGATTTTAAGCTTTAGCTTTATAAATGCAAATTCTCAAATCGTGGAAGAATATGGCGGTGGCTATGTTTCTGACAATACAGTATTAGATAAAATAGACATTGAGGAAGTAGGCCGATCCATTCATGTTGCCTCCGTAGAGGATGGGAAATTAAGGGTAAGGCGTTTCTATAGAGGGAAATGGGAAGAGTTTGATCAAACACCAATTGAAGGCATTTTCAAATTGAAAGCGCTTGAAATTTTTGCTTACAAAGCAGTTCCTTATGTTTTTTGTTATTATGACGATAAAATGTCTGTAATTAGAGCAATTGATGATAAATGGGAATTTGTTGGTGAAGAAGATTTTGGTACTGGAAATGTAACTAATCCAGAATTTTCTGTAATTGGAGAAGAACCATATATTCTTTTTGAAGACAAGGACTATGAAATGATTCGTATGTTTTCGCTTTTAGATGAAACGTGGTATGATGTTGACGTTATGCCAATTGAAGGCGTAAAGTCTTATAAACTTGCGGCAAATTTTCGTGGTGATTTGTACATGGCGGTGATGGATGCAGAAGGTATTCTCATTAAAGAAGTTGACCAATTGATTGAAGACATGAATGAGTGGAAGGATTTGACAAAAAAAATCAAATTGGAAGATATAGCAAGAATTGATGATTTTGAATTTATTGAGAACAAGGCTTATATAACTTATTCTACCACAACTGGTCCTGTTATTATTTCTTTAGAAGATTTAGCAAAAAAATGGGAAACTATTGAAGATGCTGCAGATGCTGAAGCTCCATTTGAATTGGGTAAAGCCAATTATAATTTAAATATTTCTGAATACTATTTCTTCACTTCTTTAAGTAGTACTGGTATTCCACAATACCTTAAAAACAATAAAAGAGGAGTTTGGGGTGCAGTCAATAACCTTTCTGATAAGAAAGCTAAATCATTAGCATCTTGTGAATATCGTAATATTATTTACACAGCTTATGTCGATAATGCTACGGGTAAATTAATGGTAAAGAAAATTGAGAAGGGCGAATTGGAAGATGAGAAGAAAGCAGTTGTTCCGACTAACGACGATAAGAAAGACGACAAAAAGAAGAAGAAAAAATAAGAATATACTGGATAAAAAAAAGCCCAGTTGCAAATGTGCAACTGGGCTTTTTTTATGTTCAATAATTTGTATTTAAATTTGGTCCAATTATTTAGCTGCTCTTATATCGAAAGCAATTTTCGCTAATTCATCTTGAGATAGACTAAGTTTTTCATTTGAAAAATTCATGTCTGCCATTTGATTAATTGGCACTAAATGGATATGAGCATGCGGCACTTCTAAACCGATCACTGTTACGCCAATTCGATTGAAGGATGGAAACACTATTTTTATTTTGCGCGCAACTTGTTTTGCGAAAATCATCATCTCTCCCAACAACTCATCTTCCACATCAAAAATATAGTCCACTTCCTTTTTTGGAATCACCAACGTGTGCCCTTTCTGTAAAGGTGAAATATCTAGAAAAGCGAAAAATTTATCGTTCTCAGCAACTATATGCGCTGGAATTTCTCCGTTGATGATTTTAGTAAAAATTGAAGCCATTATCTAGTGATTTCTAAAATTTCAAATTGCATTACCCCATTTGGCACTTCAATGTCGGCAAGATCACCAACTTCTTTACCTAAAAGCCCTTTTCCTATTGGAGAGTCTACCGATATTTTCTTCGCCTTAAGGTCAGCTTCATTTTCGGCAACTAAGGTGTAGGTTAATTCCATTCCGTTGCCTACGTTCTTAATTCTGACATTACTCAAAATTAGCGCCTTAGATGTGTCCAAGTCCGAATCATCTAATACCCGTGCGTTGGAAACAACGTTTTCTAATTTATTTATTTTTGCTTCTAATAACCCTTGAGCTTCTTTAGCGGCATCATATTCTGCATTTTCTGATAAATCTCCTTTATCAATAGCTTCTCCAATTTGTTCGGAAAGGCTAGGACGAAGCACAGTTTTCATGTGCTTTAATTCAGCCTTCAATTTATCGTATCCCTCTTGCGTATAATAGTCTAATTCTGACATCTTTAATGTTTTTATAACGTAACAAGAGAGCCCTTGTTAAGACTCTCTTGAATAACAAATATATGAAATAAATTTTACCTATCCTAGCATTAAAGCCCGTGTGATTAGGAGTTGACTGAGACTATAAATTATCTAAATCAGGTTTCCTTAGAACGCCGAACCATTTCAAAATCTTTTCATGTTCAACAAGTTCTCCATTCTCGTCTGGCACTTCAATTTTCACGTGAATGATGTAGGCACCGCCAGCAATTGGGATACTTTGGTGATTACGCAAATCCCAATCGATTGAGGTTAAGGGATCATTTTTAACGAACCTACGCACTAAGGCACCTTGCATATTGAAAATCGTTACTTCACAGCGCTCAGGTAAGTTGGTGAACTTTATTCGATTATCACGTTTGTTAGTTTCATATGAACTATAAGCGTAGTACGGATTTGGTACAACATTGATGTTATCAATTACTGAAATCAATCGATCCGCATCATTGGTATAGGAAGGATTTTCAAATCCAAATTGATACATTGGAAAGCCCTCATTTTCACCATTCACATCACGTTCAACATATGGCATATTAATTCTTGCGCTTATCTTCACATCAGTTGCAAGTAAATCTTGATTTTCTGCCAACATTGGTTCAGTTACCCATAAACACGTTTTCCACGCTTTTCTATACTCTTGTCTTTTGTCTGCGTCGTCCAATTCAGGTTCAAAACGTTCGCGTAACCATTTACCATGATCATATGCAGGAGATTTACCAGAACCCTCTAAGTTTTCACCAAAAACGTAAACGTAATGCATCCCTCCAAATAATGGATTACCCGCATTGTCGCTGTAACTTGATGTAGGGTTCCAAATCATGTCATCACCATTATCACCTACTAACCACGAGTTTTCGGCAAATACCATATTTAAACGTGCACCTGTGCTCACATCTAGTGCATAGCCAGGGAACCAACCCATACCGGTTTCATCCGTTAAATTCGCTTCACTCGCTACTCCACCTTCTGCCGCAGACAATCCTTGTTTATCAACAGACGCATCACTACGTGGTTGTAATACATAATCACCATGTTCGGTATTAATTGGGTTATCATTAATTTCTATTACCGGACATCTGGACCATTTTGACTTATCTGTTGTGATGATAATATCCACATCATGTAGTTCATCTAATGAAATGGTTTTTTGAATGGCATCCGACCCAATAAACCATGATTCATTTGTTCGATACCAAGATGTATTTGGATCATCAGCTGGAAATCCGAATGGACCCCCATAAACTCCTTGTGACACAAATTTAAAGGGTGCAATTCCACCGTCTAACATTTGTTCGTACAATTGGTCAGTCTTATCTAAGACTTGATTATCATCATAATGTCCAGGTTGATAAATCCATCTAGCTGGAACATTCTCTGGATTATCATCATTATCTGCATCATATTCGTCACTATTCCCCGTTAAAATCCAATTTGAAGGATAAAAATTGTCATCATCTTGAACGAAACTCAACCATCTTTTTGAAGAATCTAAAAAAGATATAGTGGCTCCAATTGGTTCTGTAAATGGATTGGCTATCGTACCCGTATAATAATTTTGATTGATTCGAACTGAAATTCCCCATTCCAAAATAAGCTGTTCGCGGGCAACTGAAATTTCTTTTTGAGAGAAAATGGTATCTCGTTGTCCTTCTGACAAACGTTCAATCCAATACGTGTCCTCATTCAATGAAGCTGAATCTCTACCAAAACCTAAAGTATATTGTCCTCCTTTAAGGTTTAAAGGATCAATTACTTTAACATCAATTGGTCCTGCTCCACTTTGGTATGTCGGGTTAAGAACCTTGCCATTGGCCAGAATTTGTGTCACAGTTTCTTTAGAAAGCTCCGTAAATGCTCCTCCATTTCCTAACCCTTCAATTAATGTGATTTCAGGTTGGAAACCGTAGCTTGTCGTAAATACACGTCCGTTCGCTTCTGGAGAAGGATCGTGTGGAATCCCTATCACAGATTCAATAGACGAGCCTCTCGCAGTTATACGCGATCTTAGGTAGGGTTGTTTCTGACCGTATATTCCAATCGGATCATCAGCGACATATTCTAAAAATTGATTTTGTGCATATGAAACGGCAAGGAAATAATATTTCTTATGATTGACCAAGCCACGATCTTCTAAAGCAAACAAATCTTCAGTAACTGTGAATGATCTACGAATACCACCATCCAAAGGAAATTCCCCAGCAGGTTCAACCATTACGGCTGGTATCGACAATCCAAATTCTTCGTCATACGTGTAGTTGACCAATGTACCAACACCGTTGATAACATCAGTTTGGGCTATTAATCTTGCTTTATCTAAATTACCAATATCAGTGATTGACGTTATTGCGTCACGCATTTGATAAATTTGGAATCCTTCAAAACTAAATTTATTATTATATACAATTCCTGAATCGAGTAATTCGTCTGGCGTCTTTATTCTAAAATCTTCTGCCTCATAATCCTCAAGTGGTGCTACACCTACTGGATCAGACAAAAAGAGTAGCAATTCATTCTCCATTTCTTGAATTGTTAATACGGGCGGCAGTGGCGGTTCTAATACTTCAAAACAATTGTCAAATAAATCCTGTGCTTTAGTATCTGCTCTTTTCAATGCTCGAATTGGTGCTTCTACGTCTGTTTCAGAACTTTGACCAATAACTACACCCACGGTGATGTTATTAACGGCACCCGGCTTTAATTCAAAGGGTCCTGCAGATTGAATGAAGCGTCTGTCTTGAGGATCAGTATCTGCTGATATTTCTGACCAATCTGTCGGACTTGGAACTGCCGCCGGATAAGTTGACCAGCCCAATGGATCTGAATCACCAGGAAACATAAATCGCGTAGGAACATTGGAAGAACTTGGAGAGAAACCATTATCACCATAAGTCATAGCTTGTCCATTCCGCCACAAACCTTTCATATAATTATAATGTTCTCCAGCCGTTTGCGGATCGCCATTGTCGGCAGTTGAATTATTATAATAAACGAAACGTTGCATTCCAAATCGTTCATTATCTATTATTCCGTCGCCATAACCAATCCCTAAACCAGAATAAGGAATACCTTTTTCTGCAAATACGCGTGGCATTAAGGCGATAGGTTCAGTTGAATCAGCCACAGTTTTATAAATTGGATTATCAATATTATCTTTATCTTGATAAGGGCCTTCGAAAAAATCGATTCCTACAGCTGGCACATTATTACCGTACGGTGTTTGTGAGCCCTGTCCAATATCATTCACCTCTGCATTGTAACAGTAGCCCAATCCTCGTTTAACATCACATCCAACGTAATCATTTGTCGCTAAACCAATATCAGGGTCAACGTATTGACCGAAATAAGTATTTTTTAATGTCTGCGTACCTCTATTGATTAGTTCATAATTATAAAAAGTCATATCATTTACTTCGTCGTCAGTTGCAAATGAAAAGGCTTGTGCACGTATTTCCATTCCAATTGGTTCTCCACCAGTTTCGGTATGGATATTTCCTTTATCATTAAATACCCACCAATGCGTTTCATCACCATAAAGGGTTACTCTACGATCATTTTTACAGCTTACATCACCTTCAAGATCAAACCAAGGGTAATCTCCATCATCCTTTGGATTATAAACTCCATTTGCAGGATTACCAGGTGTTGAATTATCGTAAAAAGGAGCTAAATATTTATCTTGCCCAATAGATTCATCTCCATGTGCAGGCCAGTTTTCAATTTTATCCATTAGTTCTTGACTAGGGTATTCAACCTCCTCACAATCTTCTTCGCTTGAATATCCTCGATCGCAATTCCACCAGCGGACAAATTCTTCCACCTCTACTTTACGAATAGTGAAAAACTTGTCATATTCGTCACAAAAAGAATCAGCAATCCTTGCAGCTCCATAAGGTCTTGTTAGGTTCACATCAGATTCTTGCGGAATGGCCGGATCATAATTTCCATTACCTTGATCAAGCTGTTGCAATGGTCCTGCCCAAAAATCATTTCCTTCTTGCCGATATCTATGCGCAGCGATTTTTAATTGTCCATTCTCATCTTCTCCACCCATCCAAAGGGCGCCAGAAAAAATCACGAAGCTATTACTACCCTTGGGATATTCATATCCCGCGCTTGATGTTGCTCGGTCTTCCCACAAAAAACCTGCAGTTTCTACAATGGCACGAACGTTATTTAATTCCATAAAAACCTTTTCACTTGCTGGTGAGCAAGTCGCCGCTCTGGAATCACTTGGTGCAACCGCATTTCGGGAATTAATAAAAATGTCCGCAAAGACAAGATTTGCGCTCAAAAGAGCAAAAACAATTAAAATCGACTTTTTCATAACCTTTATATTTAGTTAATAGATAAAAAGTCAAACGTACACCTAGACTGAGAAACGGACGAATAAACGCCAAATTAACGCACTATAAATTCGCAGTAACGCGTTAATTTTTTAAATGAAATAAAGTTTAAATGGAAAGAATAATTCGCAATTCCCAATATTGATTCGTTTATAGTATTAAAACGAATGTCTTTTAATCTATTTCAATTAAAAGCCGAACTTACACCTAATCTTACTGAGGATGTTAGCCAAATGCTAACTTGAATGTGTGCTATAAGCACTTTGGGTTAACGGCCACACATGGGTGGCTATTGTTTTTAACTCTTACTCAGCCATCCTTACGTTCGCATTAGTAAGGATGGCGGAATAAGTAATACTTCTATAAAATCTCTATTGATAATCCAATTGTATGTATGTTTCCGAAATTTTCAGTAAGACGGAAGCCATATTGAATACCTAACATACTCTTACTTTTTCCAACAACTGCATCTACTGATACACCAGCTGTTAAACCGCTTAATGCAGTTACACGCTCACGGTATCCAAAGTTAGATTGAAGGATGCCTGATTCATAAACATAACCAGCCATTAAGTTAAATCTTGCTTTCTCTAATTCCATTCCATAATTTACTCCGATACGGAATTGATCATTTGAAAAAGAATTTGCAGAGAACGCTAAGGCTAACGTTAATTTATTTGTTTCGGTGAAGTTAAAATCATATGATCCACCAATTGCAAGTAAAGATGGCATCTCAAACGTAGCCGATCTTTGCTCTAAAGTTGCAAGGTCACCAGAACCAGGATATAGTACTTGTTGTCCAAGACCATCACCATTGAAGCTCATTGTTGGCCCGATATTTTTTAATGTAATACCGAATTTCATTTGATCTTCTTCTCCAGTTACATATCTAATTCCAGCATCAATTGCTACTCCAGTACCTTTTAAATCTGCAATAGATTCAGAAATTACTTTGAAATTGATTCCTCCATAAATAGAATTCGAGAATTCACGTGCATATCCAACATTAAAGTTTGAATACGTCGGTGAATACGTTCCGATTCCACCTTCAGGTAAATCAACTGTTGTAATATCAATATCGCCAAAAGTCATGGCCATTACTGTTACTGAAATCACACTACTTTCAGAGATTCGTTGAGCGAAACCTGCTGAATTAATATTAATTCCTGCTCCACCAAGCCAATTTGTTCTGTCAAAGCGAATTTGTGTCTTTTCTGTAAAGGCAAGACCAGCAATATTTGTAAAAACAGCATCAATACCATTTGCACAAGACACTCCAGCATCTCCCCAAGCAGCACTTCGTGCCCATGGATTGATGAGTAATTCAGTTGCTCCCGCAGAACCAACTCTATCACCATTTCCAGCAAAAGCTGCACTGCTCAAACCGAGTGCTACTGTTGCTAAGAATGTGTTTTTAATTAATTTATTTACTTTCATTTTCAATGAATTTCAAATTAATACTTTAAATATCTTACAAGTTATCCAAGTCTGGCGTTCTTAATACACCATACCATTTAAGGATTTTCTCATGCTCAACGATCGCACCAGTTTCACTATCTGGAATTTCAATCTTAATGTGCACAATGTATAATCCACCTGCAATAGGAATTCCTGAGTGATTTTTCAAATCCCAATCAACTGATGTTAAAGGATCATCTTTCACATAATTTCTAACTAAAGCACCTTGCATGTTAAAGATCGTTACTTCACATCTTTCAGGAAGGTTTGTTACTTTAACTCTATTATCTCTTTTCCCAGTCTCATACTCGCTATAAGCATAGTAAGGGTTAGGTACGATATTAATATTGTCTAGTACAGAAGTTAAACGATCTCCATTACCAACAATTGAAGGATTATCGAAACTGAATTGGTAAAGAGGGTATCCTTCGTTTTCACCATTCACTTCACGCTCTTCATAAGGCTTATTGATACGCGCACTGATTTTAACATCAGACGATAACAATTCTTGTCCAAACGTTAAAACTGGTTCCATAACCCAATAGCATGTTTTCCAAAGGTTACGGTAATTGTTGTTACGTTCACTATTCGATACAGAAACATCCATCATCCCTCTTAACCAATTTCCTCCATCATACGCCGGTGCTTCATCAACTCCTGCTGTATTATTTCCGAACACATATACATAATGCATTCCTCCGAATAATGGTGCTCCAGAATTATCAACCATGCTTGAAGTAGGATTCCAAATCATATCATCTCCGTTGTCTCCTTTTAACCAAGAGTTCTCAGAAAATGCCATGTTCAATCTAGTTCCCGTGATGATGTCAATTGCATACCCAGGGAACCAACCCATACCAGTACCATCTCCATCAGGTAAACCATCTTTTCCAACAGAAGCGTCAGATCTTGGAGTGATTACTTGATCTCCATGTTCCGTTTGAACTTCAATATTATTGATTTCCAATACAGGACATCTTGTCCATTTCGATTTATCAGCAGTAATGATGATATCAACACTATGCAAATCAACCATTGAAATTTGATTCTGAACTGAAGAAGCAGATGTAAACCAACTTTGATTCGACTCATACCAAGGTGTATTTGTATTCTCTCCTGGGAATCCGAATGGACTTCCGTAAGGCGCCTTTGCAACAAATTTAAATGGTGCAATTCCACCGTCAAGCAATTGCTCGTATAATTGATCAGTTGCATCTAGTCCACCATCATCATAATGACATGGTTGATAAATCCAGCTATCAGCTATACAACTAGGGTTTGGATCAGTCGCATGATTATTTGCTTCTTCACTGTTACCTACACGAATCCAGTTACTAGGATAGAAAGCATCATCATCTTGAACAAAACTCACCCACATTTTAGAAGAATCTGCAAAATCAATTGAAGCTCCAATTGGCTCAGTAAAAGCATTTACACCAGCATTTGTATAATACCGTTGATTGATTTGAACTGAAATACCCCAATCTAAGATCAATTGTTCTCTCACAACATTGATTGCTCCATCAGACCATACTGTGTCTCTTTCATCATCAGCGAATTTTTCTAGCCACCAAGTTGTTTCATCAATCTCACTTGAATCAGTAACAAATCCTAACGTATATGCTCCACCTTTTAAGTTTAATGGATCAACAACTTTAATGTCAATTGGTCCAGCACCACTTTGGTAAGTAGGATGATCAATTTGATTGTTTGCTAAAATATCTGTTACAGTTGCAGTTGTCAATTCTAAGAATGTACCACCGTTTCCTTCACCTTCAATTTGTGTAATTTCTGGTTGGAATCCGTAAGAAGTAGTAAACACTCTACCGTCTGCCTCAGGAGATGGATCATGCGGAATACCCACTACAGATTCAATACCTGCACCTGTTGCAGAAATTCTTGAACGTAAGTAAGGGTTCTTTTGACCATCTAATAAAGTTGGATCATTTGGATCGTATTCTTTATATTGATTATAAGCATAAGAAACAGCCAAGAAATAGTATTTCTTATGGTTAACTAACGTTCTGTCACCAGTAGCAAATAAATCTTCAGTTACTGAGAATGAACGACGTAAACCTTTATCTAAATCAAATTCTCCAGCTGCTTCTACCATAACTGCAGGAATCGAAATATCTAATTCTTCGTCATATGTATAGTTAACTAATTTTCCAATTCCATTTTCTAAATCAGATTGTCCAACTAGACGTGCTTTAGAAAGGTCTGAAAGTTCAGTAATTGAAGCTAAATCATCAACCATTTGATAAACTTGGAATCCTTCGAAACGATATATGTTATCATAGAAGATACCCATTGCGATTAATTCATCTGGAGTAATAATATTGATATTATCTTCTTCTTCATAAGATTCTAAAGATTCAACAATTGCAGGATCTGTTAAGAAAAGGATCAATTGGTTTTCCATTTCCTGAATAGTCAATACTGGCGCTAATGGCGGCTCAACTAATTCGAAACAATTATCGAATAAAGCTTGTGCTTTAGTATCCGCAGTTTTTAAAGCTCTAATCGGTGCTTCAAGATCAGACTCACTACTTTGACCAATTACAACTCCAACAGTAATATTATTTACAGCTCCTGGACGTAAGATAAACGGACCAGCAGATTGTAAGAATCTTCTATCCCCTTTAGGGTTTCCTACGCTAATTTCTGACCATGGATCCGAAGAAGGAAGTGGTGTAGGATAAGTTCCCCATCCTAATGGATCGGAATCATCTGGATACATAAATTTAGTTGGAACTCCAGAACCACTTGTGTTTCCGTTACCACCCCATTGCATGTTTAATCCATTTTTCCATATACCTCTTAAGTAGTTATAGAAATCTGCCGCTGAACTTGGATCTCCGTAAGCACCTGGATCACGTTCGTGATATACAAATCGTTGCATTCCAAAACGCTCATTATCTACAACACCATCACCGTATCCAATTCCTAAACCTGGGTAAGGAATACCGTCATTTGCAAATACTTCAGGTAATAATACCGCTGGTAAATCACCTTCTGCCTCTGCTCTATATAATGGATTATCTATGTTATCATTATCTAAATATGGTCCTTCAAAGAAGTCAATACCTACAGCAGGAGGGTTTGCACCATAACCTGGTTGGTTTCCACCACCTTCATCATTTAAATCACCATTATAACAGTAACCTAAACCTCTACCAACATCACAACCAATATAATCATCATCATTCAATCCGTAACCTAAATCAGCATCACACCACTGACCAAAGTAAGTTTCATATAATGTTTGAGTACCTCTATTGATTAACTCATAGTTATAGAAAGTCATGTCATTGATTTCGTCATCTGTAGCGAAAGAGAATGCTTGCGCACGAATCTCCATACCAATTGGATCTCCACCAGACTCTGTGTGAATATTTCCTTTATCGTTAAATACCCACCAATGCGTTTCATCACCAAAAAGTGTTACACGTCTGTCATTTCTACAATCAATTTCTTCTTCAACATCATACCAAGGGTAATCTCCATCATTTATTGGATCATAAATTCCATTTGGTGTTTCACCTTCTTTTGTATTATCATAGAAAGGAGCTAAATAGAAATCTTGACCTAATGACTCATCACCATGTGCTGGCCAGTTTCTAATTTTGTCTAGAATTTCTTCGCTTGGACGTTCAACTTCTTCACAATCTTCAGGATCACTTACACCATTATCACATTTCCACCATGTAATGAATTGAATAACTTCACTCTTTCTGATTGAGAAAAACTTGTCATATTTAGTACATTCTCCTGTGAAAATCTCAGCTGCACCGTAATCTCTTACTAATGTTGCATCTGCATTTTGAGGAATAAATGGATTGTAATTACCTGTACCGGAAATTAAATCTCCTAAAGGTCCAGGCCAAAAATCATTTCCTTGGCGGAACATGTGTGCAGCCAATTTCAATTGACCGTTAATGTCTTCACCACCCATCCAAAGTGCTCCTGAATAGATTACATGATTTCTACTGTCTTTTGGATATTCATAAGAAGAGCGTCCGTTAGAACGGTCTTGCCATAGAGATCCACCAGTTTCCACCAATGCTCTAATATTGTTGAACTCCATGAAAATCTTCTCATTAGCTGGAGAACATCCTGCCGCACGAGACTCAGAGTCAGAATCACCCCTTGGTCCGAGATGTCCTTCTAATTTGTAGGCATACATCACGTTCGTCAGCCCTAACACTAAAATACTTAATAATAGCTTCTTCATAATTTCTTTATTAAACTTCTCCGTTTAAAACTTCTTAAAAGTCAAATTTAACACCTAATCTAATCGTTCTCGGAATTCCTAAGTTGAAAGGGTTTTGAACCTTCAACGCATAGAAATCTCTAAAAGATTGCTCATCCAATTGATTTTGGATAGATGCTTGGAATTGAGATGCCGCTAAATAACCGTCATCATCAGGGTTACCAGTTGCTCTATAAACGTTCAATACGTTTACAATGTTAAATATGTTGGTAACACGTACATACACATTCAAATAAGCTGATTTTTTCTTGTTCTCATCATCTCCGAATTCTAACATGATGTTTCTGTCCAATTGAAGATCAACTCTGTATTGCCAAGGTTTTCTTGAACCGTTCAATGATCCATCTAACTGTGAAGAACCAGCAGATAATAATGCTTCACCAGCTGCTTGCTTATATCCTGAGTAAGGTGTACCTGATCCAATTTGAGTTACAACGTTCAACCCTGTGTTTTCTAATACACCAAAGTCTCCGATAACCGGTCCGTTATAATCTTTACCATCTCCGTATCTATAATCAAACACAACGTTGAAACCGTGTCTTTGATCATAAGTGTATGGGAAAATAGTTCTTAAGTTCGGCTCACCTGAGTTCACTAAAGTAAGTGCTGAATTGGCATCAGAACCAGTACCATTTGCGAATTGAAGCGTATAAGAAGCAGTCATTCTAATGTTCTTTGTTCTTCTTAAGTCGTATGAAACAGTTAATCCTTTCACCGTTCCGAAATCTCTGTTACCATATGAACGGTAAGTATTCGGATATGCTGAGAATACATTCACTAACTGTACTTGATCTCTTTGCTCTTTATAGAAAGCAGATATTTTTAAAGATGAAGTTTTCGTTAATACTTGTTGGAAACCTAATTCGTAATCAATTGTTTTTTCCGGTTTTAAATTCGGGTTATTCACAACTAGGTTACGATCTTGTAAGAATTGATATTGAATTGGATCAAATCTATTTCCAGTTGTAGGTCGTTTTGTTAAGATGTCATAATGTGCAAAGAAAGATGCCTCATCTGAGATAGGGAATGAAAACGCAACCCTAGGCATTACATTAATTTGCGGCTTATAATCTTCAAATGCATCAGCGTTTGGTGTAGTCAACGTATTATCTTGTAACCAAGGTGCAATACCTTTACTACCTTCTAATACTGTTGGATCCGATACTTCAACACCTGTAGCGTCATACCATGTATCACCTGTTCTATATCCATTAATTGAAGTTGGGTTATCCACATCATTCACGTAAACTACGTAGTCATCTCCCATATTAGCTGGATGTTCAATCGCCGTTCCGTTATCAAATTCTGATACTTCTTGTACAGTCTTAGCTTCATACAATAAGTATTTATCTTTCAATACTGGTTGGTTAGCATCAAATACATCTACACGTAAACCAACATTGAAAATAATATCATCAAATGCAAACTTATCCATTATATATCCAGAGATATAAATTGGTTGGAAAGCACCAATCGTTCTTGCGTAGTTTTGGTCGCTATTGAATTCGTTGAAGTATTTATTGATATCTGTATTCCCCTTAACTTTTTCTCCAGTGTGATCATATCCAAACCAAGTAAAGAAGTTATTACCTGAATTCAATAGTTCATCTGCACTAAACATATCTAATGTAAAGAAATCAGGATCCAAAGCATCAATATCGATATAATCAGTTCCATCAGGATCAAGTCCTAATTTATTTCTTACGTTATAATCAAAGAAATACTGTGCGTCATCATTTTCTTGTCCACCAAACTCACCTTCAGAAGCATTTAAACGCTCGTAGGTAATTCTTGGGAAAGTTCCATAATAATCAAATGAAGACTTGCTTTGATCTAACTCCTCAATGTGGCTATTCATGTACTGACGTGCAATTGTCCAAAGTCCTATTGGTCCCTGTCTTGCAGACTGGAATGATCTATCCCATCTTTGCTCGTACTCAAATCCTAATGAAATTGCATGGTCATTTAAGTTAATTGTACCTGAACCTGTAATACGGAATTGATCTCTTTGTCTCGTTCTATAATTGTTAGACGGAGTACCAACGTTGCTCCAAATTCCATAAACACTTTGGGGAAGATCACCATTTCTTAGTGCGTTTCCTTGCTCAATTTGGAAAAGGTTTTCATAATTACCGAATGGATTTCCAGCATAAATATCGAAATACTGTTCTGTGATTGATGCGAATGCCGCGTTATTCGTAGAAGGCGTAAATATTACTATTGTATCTCTGAAACCGTTATGAACTAAACTATCACTGTTTGTGTTGAATTCATACGTTGTTTCTCTGAAAGTTTCAAATTTCCCTACATGTCCGTAGTTAAATAGACGATCTTCGTGATTCGCATCCCAAAGTCTATTATGAGATTGAGAGTAATCTACCATTAATGAATAGTATGCACTTTTAATTTTAGAAGATGAACCTTCTTGATTATTATTAAAACGTTGTGTAAACCTACCATATACTCTCCAATCAATACTTCGTTCTTTTCCGAAATTCTCAAAATTGAATAATGAATTGCTATAACTATAATTAGTTCTATTGTTATATGCCATGTTACCACCAAACGTTAAGTTAATGTTTGGTCCTGCGTTTACATCAATCTTACCAGCTGCTGAGAAAGAAGTCCCTCTTGCGTTCATTCTCCAAGGCACTTGTTCGAAATCCGATAATTCAGGATCACTTGAATGTCTTAAGAAATCTGCGTTATAATAAGCTCCACCACCTTCTTGTCCTGTTGGACGTAAGGGATTTGCAATTAATGAATCTCTAACTCCTTGTTTGATACGGTATCCGCCACCACCAGACAATGGTCTGCTATCTATAACGTCTGTATAGTTAGCTGATAGGAAAAACCCTAAACGAGGTTTTGTTGGTCTTCCAGAAGAATCTCTCTTCATTAAGATAGGACCAGAAATCAATCCTTCAAGTAAGTTGTAGGCATATTTATCTAAACCAATTACTTTACCGTCATATCCAATTGGATCCTGACCATTAAAATAAAAGCCAGATGTTACTGCTTCAATTGATCCAAAATATTTGGCTGAAGGCCCACGTGTTGTAATTGAGATAATTCCACCAGTCAAATCACCATAATTTGCAGGAACCCCTCCAGTAATTACAGCAACCTCTTGTATTGCAGATTTTGGTAATGAAGAAGAACCCCTTACCTTAATACCATCAATATAATAATAAGTCGCATCTGATCGCGCCCCACGAATACTCAACTGGTCACCATCTCCTTCAGCTTGATAAACACCACCAACTGTGGCAGCAATACCAGCAGCAGATCGCGTTGGCATCTTAGAGATATCGTCACGTGTAACAACCGCTCCAGAAGCACCACCATCTTTATCAATTAAAGGAACTTCATAATAAGTTACCTCTACAACATCTAACATTTCGTCAGAAGTGGCTAATTCAAGCGGTAAGCTTGTTAATTTATCAGAGTTCACCAAAACTCCTTCTTTCCGAATTGATGTATAACCAACAAAACGAACCTCTACAGCATATTCGCCTGGAGGTAAAGATGAAATTTTAAATTTTCCATCAAAATCTGTTTGTGCATAACCCTTTTGTTGGCCACCTTGGAAAGCAACAACTTTCACAAATGGCAAGCCTTCACCCGAAGTTTTGTCTTTTACGGTACCTTTAATAGATCCGGTACCTGTTTGAGCAAAACTTGAACTCACTGAAAGAAAGAGTATTGCAAGTAATAATTTTAGTTTTTTAAGCATAAGTAAGCGTGTTTGTTAAAAAATCTTAAAATACGATAGCCCGTAAATATAGGCAATTTAATAATTCAACAGCCAAAATTAAATGACAAAAGTGTAATAGGTTAAAACCCACTTACAAATTTACGTTGACAATTGTGAAAATGAAAGTTGTATGGATAACAATTTGAATCAAATTATACCAGTCTATTATTCTTCATGGGCTTCCCCTTTTGACGTCTTCTAGCGTTTTTTGCTGCACGTTTCATTCTTTTACGCGTTGCTTTGTCTTGGTTTTTCCAATGTTTCTTTCGTGTTCTTTTTTGCTTCTTGTAGGTACTCTTAACGCGCTTGCCTTTACTCCCCTTATCTCCTGACTTAACACTCTTCGCTCCTCGGTCCTGCAAAAACCCATTTTGGGGAACTACAATGATTGATGCAATAATTATGATTATTTTCGTTATAGTTTTATACAATCGTTTCTCCATGCAACAAATATATTTAAGATACTTTTTATTCGGACTACTTTTTACAAGTTTATTTCTAACAAATTGTAAAGAAAAAGATTACCCCATCCCAAATCTGCCTGTCAACCTCAGCTTGAACTTAGATTTACCGTCATATACCGCATTAAATTCGCCGGGAGGATTTGCTTATGTAAATGGAGGATCACGTGGAATTGTAATTTACCGCAACTTTGACGAGTTTGTAGCTTTAGACAGACATTCCACTTATGATTCGGAAAATGAATGCGCAGTTGTTGAAGTAAACGCAGACAATCCATTTGAATTGGTTGACACTTGCTCCGGTTCTACATACAGTATTCTAAGCGGCGTTGTTCTAGTTGGACCAGCACAATATGGATTAAGACGCTACAACGCTTATTGGGATGGCGCTTATACGGTAACAGTATACAATTGATCTCAGCTTATCAATAAGCCAAATTGATTTCACATTTTTAATTCTAACGCATAAAAAAAGCGAGAACCGTTAAGATTCTCGCTTTCTACAAAAACTTTTATCGACTAATAACGATAGTGTTCAGGTTTGTAAGGACCTTCTACATTTACTCCGATATAGTCAGCTTGATCTTTCGATAATTCAGTTAATTCTACTCCAATTTTAGCTAAGTGAAGTTTTGCAACTTTTTCATCCAAGTGTTTTGGCAACATATAAACATCATTTTTATATGCATCAGTATTGTTCCACAATTCTAATTGTGCTAATGTTTGATTTGTGAATGAATTCGACATTACAAATGAAGGGTGTCCAGTTGCACATCCTAAATTCACTAATCTACCTTCAGCCAATAAAATGATATCTTTTCCATTTACATTGTAAATATCTACTTGTGGTTTTACTTCAATTTTAGTATCACCAAAATTGTCATTTAACCATGCAACATCAATTTCATTATCAAAGTGACCGATATTACAAACGATTACTTTATCCTTCATTGCCTCAAAGTGACGTCCAACGATAATATCTTTATTTCCAGTTGTTGTCACAACAATATCAGCATCTCCAACAGCACTTTCCATTGTTCTTACAGCAAAACCGTCCATTGCAGCTTGTAGCGCACAAATTGGATCAATCTCAGTAACAATAACTCGCGCACCTGCACCTTGCAAAGAAGCAGCAGATCCTTTTCCAACATCTCCATATCCTGCAACAAGAGCAACCTTACCAGCCATCATTGTATCAGTTGCACGACGAATCGCATCAACCAATGATTCTTTACATCCGTATTTGTTATCAAATTTAGATTTAGTTACTGAATCGTTTACATTAATTGCAGGCATTACTAAAGTGCCATTTTTAACTCTTTCATATAAACGGTGAACACCAGTTGTCGTTTCTTCTGACAAACCTTTAATTCCATCAGTTAATTCTGGAAAACGATCAAAAACCATATTGGTTAAATCTCCACCATCATCTAAAATTAAATTCAACGCTTTTCCACCTTCAAATCCTTTAATTGTTTGTTCTATACACCAATCAAATTCTTCTTCATTCATTCCTTTCCAAGCATAAACTGGTACGCCAGTTGCAGCAATAGCTGCTGCAGCTTGATCTTGAGTTGAAAAAATATTACAAGAAGACCATGTTACTTCAGCTCCTAAAGCAGTTAATGTCTCAATTAAAACAGCTGTTTGAATTGTCATATGAAGACATCCAGCTATTCTAGCACCAGCAAGTGGCTTTGACTCACCAAACTCTTCTCTCAATGACATTAAACCAGGCATCTCAGCCTCAGCTAGTCTAATCTCTTTTCTTCCCCAGTCTGCAAGACTTATATCTGCAACTTTATACTTCACTTGTTCTTGTGTATTACTCATTTTTTTAAATTTTTCTTTAAAAGATGGTGCAAAAGTACAAAACAAGTTTCTAATTTGCACCATCTAAATTGAAAGCATTGAATTTTGAAATTAATGACATTATTGAAAATGGCGAATTAAGCGTTAAAGTCTTGAATTATAAAGACTGCCCTATTGATTCACTTGATTTACAAAGACTCAGCACGCAAGAGCGGGAACGCTTTGATAGCTTTGGTGCTAAAAAGCGCAAGTTAGAATACTATTTTACGCGCGTTTTATGGCGCGATTTCACCGTTCATCAACCAATTAAATATACGAAAAGTGGCAGGCCGTGTATTGAAAACGGCTTTATAAGTATATCTCACTCAAGTAGAACTGTAGCTATATCTCATTCAGTTTTACACCCGATTGGTTTAGATATTGAGCATTTCAACCCAAAAATTAGACGCGTACAGGACAAATTCTTATCGCTTAAAGAAAAAAATCGGTTTGATTTAGACAATGAAGAAAACCTAACCACCCTTTGGAGCATTAAGGAAGCCGTGTATAAATTGTTAGATATAGCAGGTCTAACTTTTAAAGGCGACATTGAGGTATTAGAAGTTGGCGCTACTAATCGTGTTAGTGTTCAAATTGGGCCTGCGACTAAAGAGTTCACCTTTACAAGAATTGTGTTTGAAACATTCATTCTTATTTATTGTACAGACGCATTCTAGGATCTATCTAACTTTCAATCGATTTAGAACTAATTAAATTTAAAAATAATTCATATCTTTGGTAATTAGTCAATTCGCAGCCAACCATTTGTTAAAACAAACGTTTTTTATTAACACATATTAGATTATGAATTTACTTAAATGCTTCATCTTATTTTTAGCTTTAACCGCTCTTCCAGAGACAGCCAGCGCTGTCAGTAGGTTCTGGCATCAAAAAGCACACATTGGTGGAGATGCCAGACACAGATGTACGGCATTTGAGATTGGAAATAAAGGCTATTATGGTGGCGGGCATATTAATTCTGGAACTGCGATAACCTATCAAGATTATTGGGAATATGATCCGGCAACAAATTCATGGACTCAAATTGCAAATTTTGGTGGTGGCTTGCGCTATCATTCTAGTGCATTCACCATTGGTAATTCAGCCTATGTAGGTTGTGGAGAAAATGGAAGTCATTCTTATACGAATGATTGGTGGAAATATGTACCTGAAGTAAACACATGGTTCCCTGTTGCAGACTTACCTGCTATTGAAAGGCGGGGTGGAACTGCCTTTACAATTGATGGTATAGGTTATTTTGGTACGGGGCAATCAGATGACGGATATCGTACTGATTTCTTCTCCTACAATCCCACAACAGATGCTTGGATAGAATTAGCTGAATTTCCTGGAGAACCTAGAAGTGCTTCAGTAAGTTTTACAAATGGCTCCAAAGGATATGTTGGAACCGGACATATGATTGGCCTAGCATTGAGTGACTTTTATGAATACGATCCATCAACTAATATTTGGACAGTGAAAGCCAGCGTGGGTGGACCAATTCGACAAGACGCAATGGCATTTGCGATTGACGGTAAAGGATATATTGGAACTGGAAACGATAATTTAGGAAATGATTTCCGTGACATTTGGGAGTATGATTTTGACGCGGACACTTGGACACAAATCGGTGATTTTAGTGGCGCCAAAAGACGTTATGCGGTTACTTTCGTTATAGATGACATTCCATATATTGCTGGGGGAACAGACGGTACAAATTTTAAAGATTTATGGGCTTTCGCGCCAACAGCTTCAATTGAAGAAACTTTTTTAAACGAAGTTCAGATCAATCTTTACCCTAACCCCTCTTCGGATGTTATAACTATAGCTGCGGAAATCCCAACGGAATTACAAAACCAATTATCGGTTCAAATTACAGATATAACTGGTAGGGTCATTTTTGAAAGCCAAGGACTCAACTCTGCATTAAAAATTTATAAGTCTGATTTTGGAAATGGAATTTACTTTTTGAATATCATGCACAATAAGGTAATTTTTAATACGCAAAAATTCATTTTCAATTAATGAAATTGTCCTTGGATGAAATATTGAAACGTGATGACAAGAAAATTGCAATTCTTGTTGACCCTGATAAGGTTAATACGGCTATAGATATAGATCCGTTAATTAAAAAAATTGAAGCACTCGAATCGGCAATTATATTTGTTGGTGGAAGTACGGTAGATCCAGTAGATTTCGAGAATTGTGTTTCAGCCATCAAGGCTAAATGTGATATACCGGTTATTCTATTCCCTGGCTCGTCGCAACAAATTAGTGCTAAAGCAGACGGAATATTATTTTTAACACTTATCTCTGGAAGGAATCCAGATTTTTTAATTGGTCACCAGATTGAATCGGCACATTTGATAAAAAAAATGGATCTCGAAGTAATCCCCACTGGTTATTTATTAGTAGATGGCGGCAAAACTTCGTCGGTTTCATATGTTAGCCAAACCACACCTATTCCGGCAGATCAAATAACAATAGCGGTAAAGACTGCGATTGCAGGCGAAATGTTAGGATTAAAAGCACTTTTTATGGATGCTGGTAGTGGAGCAGATAAGCCTGTAAGCGGAGAGATGATTGCTGCTGTAAAGAAAAATATTAGTATCCCATTAATTATCGGCGGGGGGTTAAAAACCATTGAAGATATAAAGACCGCCTTGGGGGCTGGTGCCGATTTAGTTGTAATTGGTAATAGAATAGAGGAAGACACCAACTTCTTGTTAGACATCAAATCATTGATGAAAAATGAACTATTCTATTCACTTAGGAACATGAATTAATTTGATTATGAACAAAAAATACACCTTACTACTCGTTTTTATTTGCGCCAATTTTTCCCTCATGGCACAGGTACTTGCACCACCAACTCCCAGTATTGAAGCTGGAGTTTATACGAGTGCAGTTAATTTAGAATTATCCCATATCGAAGCTGGAGTATCCATTTTTTATACTTTAAATGGAGATGATCCAACGGTTTCTGACCATCTTTATACTGGTCCCATAACAATGGATAACATTGGTGACGGACCAGATGTGTTTTCGTTAATCCCCACTAACCCGAATTTAACATACCCCTACGGGACATATAGTGCTGGCAGAGCTAGCAGCAGAGGCTGGGTTCCTCCTTATACTGACGGATATAAAGCAAATGTGATTCGTTACAAAGCTTTTAAACCTGGTTTTGCACCAAGTCCAACTTTAACTCAAACTTTCTTAATTGATCCGAGTGGAACAGATCTCTATACAATGCCAATTGTTTCAATTGCAATGGATTTTGAACATATATTTTCGAATGCTAGAGGTTTCTACGTCTATGGCGACCATGAAGATGG
This sequence comes from Crocinitomix sp., assembly GCA_047623705.1. Taxonomy (GTDB): domain Bacteria; phylum Bacteroidota; class Bacteroidia; order Flavobacteriales_D; family Crocinitomicaceae; genus Crocinitomix. The sequence goes on along the minus strand of JBLHOW010000002.1, from coordinate 39,057 downwards.
CAATTACGAGCAAAAGGGAGCGGACTGGGAAAAGATGATGAGCTTCGAGTATATTGACAAAAATGGTGAGATTGCTATTTCGCAAGATTCAAGAACAAGAATTCATGGAGGTGGAAGTAGACATGCACCTAAGAAATCATTTCGAATTTATGGTGAAACGGATACTATAAAGAACTTTAAATATCCGTTTTTTGAAGATACTGAAATTGACAAATACAAACGTATCCTACTAAAAGCTGGCGGTCACCGTCCAGATTGTTTTCCACGTGATGACTTAGGGAATATGTTGACCAAAGGCGTTAATGTTGAACAACAGCATTTCAGGCATGTAATCGTATTTATTAACGGAGAATATTGGGGAATTCATTCTATAAAAGAGAGAATGGACAGTTATTTTATTCAAAACCTTTATGGAATTGATGACAATGATATTACCATGTTGGATCAGGAATATGATATTCAAGGTAATGGGCATGAAGCCGATAGTGCGAAAATGAAAAATTTAGAAGGCTTTGTTGATGTCAATGACATGAATGATCCAACGAGCTATGCTTATGTTTTAGATCGTATGGATGTAGACAATTATATTGACTATATGGCTTCTGAGATTTTCTTAAGTAATGAAGATTGGGTTTATTCTAATGTAAATATTTGGAGAAAGAATGGAGACTTTGATCCTTCAAAACCTGCAGGACATGACGGGAAGTTTAGATGGGCTATTTACGATTTAGATGGTGCCTTTGGAGGCTCTTGTGCTAATGCACATTATACGGTAAACACACTTGCTGCCGCTACGATTATAGGTGGAGATTTCTCTTCTTATTCAAGATTTTTTAGAGGAATGTTGGGCAGTGATGAATTCAAAATTAAATACGTCAATCGTATGAACGATTTAGCCAATTCTTGGTTCCGAACGGAAGTAATGGATGCAAAAATGGATTCTATGTATGCCATGACAACACCAGAAATATTTGAAAACGCGGAAAGATGGCGTTATCCTTCATTTGCATCAAATTTAGAAGACCGCTATGAAGAAGCACCAAGTATTGGTCGTTGGAATGAATTATGGGATTTATTGCATTTATTTGCTGAACGTCGTGGAAGAAAAGTGCGTGAACATATGATGGAAAAGTGGGAATATCCAGATGATACCACCACTGTTACTATTGATGTGAATGATGTTAATATGGGACGCGTAAAAGTGAACTCAATATTGATTAACAATAATTTACCTGGTGTAGAAGTCGGAATTTACCCTTGGACGGGGATTTATATTAACACAGTTGCGGTACCATTAATCGCTGTGCCTTTACCTGGGTATCGATTTATTGAATGGATGGAGACAGGTGAAACAAATGACACCATTTCTTGGGTACCATCTACGGAAGTTACATATACGGCTGTCTTCGGGATAGATGATGATTATCAATCCGTACTTATCAATGAATTAATGCCTTCAAATGCAGATTATTCAGAAGATAATTTTGGACAAAATGATGATTGGTTAGAACTTTTCAATCCCAATGCTTACGCTGTTAACTTATCAGGCTGCAAATTACGTAGAGATGGAATTGAATGGGCTTTGCCAAATGAATTCATCATTCCAGCTAATGATTACCTTATCTTCTGGCATGACAACGAAACATATCAAGGGAATAATCACGTCAACTTCAAACTATCAAATATTATAGATACGGTTTTCTTAATCTCTCCGCAAGGAGTAGAAATGGATAATCTACGTTATCCTGTTACTACTACTGATAATTCGTATGGAAGATATCCGAATGGCAGTGAGACTTTTTCAAGTTTCACCTACCCTACTCCTTTGGCCAATAATGATATTTCTGGCTTGAATGAAGCGGTAACAATTTTAACGCCATTAACAGCATATCCAAATCCAGCAAGTGAATTGGTTACGCTAAATAAAGTTGTTGATTTTAAACTATACGATTTAAAAGGGGCCTTAATTATGACTGGAAAAAACCAGCAGCAATTTAATGTTTCGGACCTTAAAAAGGGTGTTTATATCATAAGAACAGATTCCCAGGAGACACTAAAAATAATTGTACAATAGCCTAGACTTTTGCAACTATGAAATATTTAATTCTACTTCTTACAATTTCAATAACAGGCCTAAGCTTTGGACAAGTTTTTTCTGAACTAATAAAAGTTGTTGCAGATGACCGTGACGACCAAGATAGATTTGGATGGTCAGTTGATATTTCTGGAAATTATGCAATTGTCGGTTCATACGCCGATAATTTTGGTGACGCAAATCCGAATATGGGCTCTGCTTATATTTTTGAAAAAGAAGGCATTGCTGATTGGGCTTTTGTACAAAAAATATTTAATTCCGATCAAGATGACTATGATCGTTTCGGCTGGTCGGTAGCAATGGACGGAGATTATGTTGTTGTTGGGGCTTATGCCGAGGATCATAATGTAGCTGATGGAGATAACCAATCAAAAGCTGGCTCTGCCTATATTTTTGAACGCGGTGGAGATGGAGTTTGGGATGAAGTTCAAAAGATTGTTGCAAGTGATCGCGCTGCAGGAGATGAATTTGGATGGTCTGTTGATATTTCAGGAACAACACTCGTAGTTGGTTCACATTTTGAAGATCATGACGCAGGCGGCGGTGCATATATTTACAATGCTGGCTCTGCCTATATTTTCGATCGTGAAGGAGATGGCACTTGGACAGAAATACAAAAAATTGTAGGATCAGGACGTGCACCAGATATTGATTTTCCTGACGGAGGCGGAGGTGATGAACTTTCAGACTTATTTGGCGGTTCTGTTTCAATTTCTGGCGATCGTATAATTGTTGGAGCACATCACAGTGATTTTGATGAATTTGATGGTGCCCCATTGAATGAAGCCGGTGCAGCATACATTTTTGAGCTTTCAGGCCCAACTTGGTCTGAAGTCGCTAAATTAGATAATTCGGACCGTGCGTCAGAAGATCGTTTTGGATTCTCAGTAAGTATTGACGGTGATTTTGCAGTTGTCAGTGCCTATAGTGAAGATCAAAATGCGGGCGGTGCAACAACTATGGCAAATGCTGGATCGGCCTATGTTTTTGAACGAGACGGAGGTGGAACCTGGTCTCAAATGCAAAAAATTGTCGCAAGTGATCGTAGTCCTGGAGATCGTTTTGGGTGGGATATTTATTTAGATGGCGAAACATTAGTAGCAGGCGCGCTTGAAACTAATGGAGACGAGGATGATGAAAGCGCCTTAGATAACGCCGGCGCGGCCTATGCTTTTGTATATGATAGCGATAGCGATATGTGGATAGAAATTAATAAAATAGATGCTTCTGATCGACAAGATGATGATGAATTAGGTGTAAGTGTCGCAATATCTGGTCAGGGAATCATATTGGGTGCTTACCAACAAGATTTCGACGAGACAGGTGCAACAGATATTAATGATGCTGGTGCTGCTTATTTTTATAGTCAAGAAGAATGTACACCAAGTTTTAGCAGCCAAACCTTAACATTGTGTGAAGGTCAAGTTGTTGAAGTAGGTCCTTACACGCATGGCGAGACAGGTACTTATACAGATGTTATATTTTCTGAAAGTGGCTGCGATAGCACTGTTACAACAAACCTAACCATCACTCCCGCACCTAGTGCGTCTCAAGAAATTTCTATTTGTTTTGGATATTCATATGAAATTGGTGGTTCTTCATATACTGAACCTGGCACCTATGTTGACGCAGTTTCATCAGATGATGGATGTGATAGTTTGATTACAACAAATTTAACTGTTAGTCCAGAAAACGCTGTTACGCAAGATGTAACAATTTGTTGGGGTGAAACATATACGATTGGTGCATCAACCTATGATGCGGCGGGTGTCTACACAGATGTCGTTACCTCGTGGGCTTTATGCGATTGCACAATCACAACAAATTTGATGGTACAATTACCTGTAGATAATTCAGTAAGTCAAAGCTTAAATACATTAACAGCAGGGTCAGATGATGCCATTTATCAATGGATCAAATGCAGTCCGTATGTTGAAATAGCCGGTGCTACAGAACAAATTTACGTCGCCCCAGCTATTGGGCAATATGCAGTTATTGTAACAGAGGACGCTTGTTCAGACACTTCCTCTTGTCTCTATGTTGACCTTCTTTCTAACCCAATATACACGGCGGATGAAAACTTTAAAATCTACCCTAATCCATCAAATGGAAACTTTACAATATCCTACGAACATCCTAATCCCTCCCAATACGCTGGTGTTATATTCAACCCACTGGGCGAAGTTGTTCACGAATTTCTACTTAAAAAAACCACAAATTCTTTTAATTTAAACAACCTACCAACGGGCGTTTACGTTTTAAGTATTGTTGGAGATGATTCCGTCCATTCATTTAGACTAGTCATCCAATAAAAATAAAGAAACCTTCACTTAACGAAGGAAATTAGTTTAACCGCAACTCTACTATTATGATTAAAAACATTATTTGCACAGTATCGCTCCTACTTTCATTAGGTGCTGTAGCACAAGATTTCGAAGAATTAATGATGGTTGTCGCTGATGACCGCGATACAGAAGACCGACTAGGTTGGTCATGCGATATTGAAGGTGATTTTGCCATTGTCGGTGCTTATGCGGATGATTATGGCGCTACCAATCCTAATATGGGATCTGCTTATGTTTATGAAAGAATCGGTGGTGAATGGATTCAAATTCAAAAATTATCCAATTCAGATCAAGACGATTATGACCGTTTTGGTTGGGATGTTGAAATCAGCGGTGATTTCATTATCGTTGGTGCCTATGGTGAAGATCATGATACTGATGACGGTGCTTCCTTATCCAAAGCAGGTTCAGCTTATATCTTTGAAAGAGGTGATGATGGTGTTTTCGACGAAGTTCAAAAATTAATTGCTGCAGATAGAGCTGCGGATGATGAATTTGGATGGTCAGTTTCAATTCATGGCACAACCGCTATTGTTGGCGCACATCTTGACGATAAAAACGCTTTTGGTATGGGTTCATTTTATCATGCAGGATCGGCTTATATATTTGATAGAGAAATTGATGGATCTTGGACACAAACTCAAAAAATTGTAGCTTCTGACAGAAGCCCTGGAACTGTTTTTGCGCCTGACCATGAAGATTGGAATGATCGTTTTGGAGAATCAGTATCAATCTGGAATGATTATTTAGTAGTTGGTGGCCCATTTGCTTCAAAAGCATACGCATTTGAGAGAATAGGAGATGTTTGGACAGAAGTTTCATTTTTGACTTACCCTGGAATTTCGTGGCTAGATCGTGCGGCGCCAGTTGACATTGATTCAACGACTATAGTTCTTGGAGCTCAAACAGAAGATTTAAATGCTGACATGGAAGAATCAATTTTAAATTCAGGCGGAGCAGCCGTCTTTAGAAGAACTGGTGGTACTTGGAGTTATATTCAAAGACTTTCTCCGGGAGACCGTGATGCTGGTGATCATTTCGGAATTAGTGTAGGTATTGATGGAGATTATATTGTTGTTGGCGCACATTCAGACAATCATGATGAAGATGGTGGTGCAGAAATTGAAAATACAGGATCAGTTTATATTTTCGAATTACAGGATGATGGAACCTATGATGAATTAATCAAATTAGATGCTTCTGATCGTTCAGAGGATGATGAATTAGGCATAAGTATTGCGATTTCTGAAAGCACAATAATTGCAGGAGCGTTTCAACAAGACGAAGAAGCTGATGGTGGTTCTTATTTAGAGGATGCCGGTGCGGCTTACTTCTACACTAACCTTGATGGCGGCGGCGGTGATCCAGATTGTGAAGATGTATTTTACACTCAAGAAATAGACATTTGTGCAGGCGAAGAAATTGTGGTTGGCGGAAGTGTTTATGATGAAACAGGAGTTTATACTGATGTTATAACGACGGATTTAGGTTGCGATAGTGTTGTCACAACAATTTTAGACGTTACGGAAGAAATTGAGACGGAACAAGAATTCTTTGTCTGTGATGGGGAATCAATCACCGTTGGTGATATGACTTATGATGAAACAGGATCTTATTTAGATATATTCGAATCTGTAGACGGCTGTGATAGTATTGTATTTACCTATTTAGAAGTTGCTGAACCAATCTATACGGATGTTGATGTAGACGAAACACTTTTAGAGGCTCTTGAGGACGATATGGACTACCAGTGGATTACTTGTGATCCTTTTGAGATAATAGATGGCGCAACTTCGCAAGCATTTATTGCAACAGAAAGTGGTGACTATGCTGTAATTATTACAGACGGTGATTGTGCTGATACATCTGACTGTTATACAGTTGTTATTGAAGATGATCCAGGCATTGGGTTTGAGGAATCTGTATTTGGCGCATCTATAACGATCTATCCAAATCCTAGTAACGGAAACTTCGTAATCAATGGCGATTTACTTATTGGTACTGAAATTCGAATCTATAATTCAATTGGTGCAATCGTATATGAAACAACTGCTACTTCAAATTCGCATGCTGTTTCTATCACAAACCAATCTTCTGGAATTTATTTATTAAGAATAACGGGAGAGAATGGATCTAAAATTGAAAAAATAACTGTGAAATAGTCTCATTTAATCGGTGAAACAACTGTTTAAATCGATTAAATAATTTTTTCTTACTTCCTACTTAACTATATTTGCGGATTAAACCACGTAAGCTACGTGTTTAAACCGAATATATTTTAAGTCTAAAGGCGTAGCAAGTTTAATACAACTTAAATGAAACTACTACTTTCTACTAGCCTATTGATAGTTTGTTCTATCGGATACTCTCAATCATTTACAGAAATATTTAAAGCTGCAGCTTTTGATCGCGACTCAGAAGATCGATTGGGATATTCTTTGGATATTTCTGGTGATTACGCAATTATTGGTGCCTACGGTGACGATTTTGGCGGTACCAATCCTAATATGGGTTCTGCATATATCTTTGAAAAAACAGGAATCGAAGATTGGGCGTTTGTACAAAAAATAAATAATTCAGACCAAGACGATTATGATCGTTTTGGCTATTCGGTTGCCATACATGGAGACTATGCAGTTGTTGGTGCTTATGGCGAAGATGATGATGTTGATGACGACAATGCAATGGCAAAGGCAGGTTCAGCTTATATCTTTGAAAGAGGAGTTGATGGCACTTGGACAGAAATGCAAAAGATTGTCGCGTCTGACCGTGTTGCAGACGCTGAATTTGGATGGTCTGTAGATGTTTATGAAACGACAGTTATTATTGGCGCTCATAACGAAGGATATGATGAAGCTGGATTAGATTTTGAATATCATGCTGGTGCAGTTTACACCTATACTCTTGATGCTGGCGTTTGGTCAGAAACACAAAAACTAGTTCCATCTGACAGAGCAGACGATCATGTTTACCCATCTGGTCGACCTGATCCAGATGATGAAGATTTTTCAGACTTATTTGGCGGAAGTGTTGCCATTTGGGGTGATTATTTAATTGCAGGTTCACATATGCATGATTATGGTGCAGGTGGAGTTGGAACAGGTTATTCTTGGAATGCTGGAACGGCCTATATTTTTGAAAGAACTGGTGATACATGGACAGAAGTTGAAAAACTTTTACCATCTATCCGAAACCCATACGACAGATTTGGATATGCAGTGGATATTGATTCAAGCATAATTGTTGTTGGTGTCTACTCTGAAGATGAAAGCGAATTAGAAGGCGCATCTCTCATGAATGCTGGAGGAGCTTATATTTTCGAAAGAGACGGTGGTGGTGATTGGTCGCAAATTCAAAAATTAGATGCAAGTGACAGAACTGCTGGAGATCACTTTGGACGAGACGTGGCAATTGACGATAACTACATGGTAATTGGTGCCGAGCATGAAGATGTATTATTAGGTGATGGAAGTCCTGGTGACTCCTTATCAAATGCTGGTGCGGCATATGTCTTTGAAAAAGATGATGACGGTGTTTGGTCAGAAATTCAAAAAATTGTAAATGCAGATAGAAATGCTGAGGATTTATTTGGTGAGGCGGTCTCAATTTCTGAAAACACAATTTTTGTTGGGGCATGGCAACAGGATTTAGATTCTGCAGGCGCAGCTTATTCTGAAGATGCAGGTGCAGGGTATTTCTATAGTGCAGTTTTATGTGAAGAAGAAACTAGTGAGCAAGATATCACCTTGTGCTTTGGAGAAACTTATGAAATTGGAGAAAACATTTATGATGCAACCGGAACCTATGTTGACACCTTGCTAAATATTGACGCCTGTGATAGCATTGTAACAACAAACCTTACAGTAAATGATTTAATCACAGAAGATCAAACTATTGATCTATGCTTTGGCGAAACTTACACAATTGGAGACGCTACTTATAGCATGAGCGGTTCATACATAGATACCTTAATCTCAGTTGAAGGTTGTGATAGTATTGTAAATACAGAACTTATCATTGAGGAAGAAAATGTTTTTGAACAAGAAATGACAATTTGCGCGGGTGAATCTGTGACGGTTGGAGAATCAACTTATAATGAAACGGGTTCTTATACAGATGTATTAGTATCAGCCACATTATGCGATAGTACAGTATTAACTGACTTGACAGTATTACCAGTAATTGATGTGAGTATCTCAATGGTTGATGCATTAACTTTAACGGGCGGTGATCCGGCGGTTGAAACAACTACTTTCCAATGGATAAAATGTGATCCGCTTGAAGTTATTGATGGCGCAACGGAGCAGACTTACACTGCAACTGAAAACGGTTCTTACGCAATAATCATTACAGATGGTGATTGCGCTGACACATCAGCTTGTATTGATATTAATAGTGTTGGAATTGAAAATTATTTGCAAGATTTGGTTAAGCTTTATCCAAACCCAACTACAGGACAATTCACAATTGAAACTGGTAATTGGACGAACATTAATATGACTATTAGCAACCAAATAGGTGAAACGGTTTATTATTTGAGTGCTATTCAACCAAAAACAACTATCGACTTAAGCCATTTAGCGAATGGTATTTATATTATTAAATTGACTGATGGCAACCAAGAAATCATTAAAAAATTGAGCAAAAAATAAAAACCTACTTTTAAAAAAACGAAATAGGGTTTATAAAACAATTTGTAAACCCTACTTTTTTTATCCCTACTACTATGAAATCTTTAGCACTTTTAATTCTTGTTACGCTCACTTTTACGACCCAGGCACAAACTTTCACTGAAGTTATAAAAGCTTCTGCATATGATCGAACGGCAGAAGACCGAATGGGTTATGCTGTAGACATATCAGGTGATTATGCCATTGTTGGCGCTTATGGAGATGATTTTGGCGAATTCGATCCTAACATGGGGTCCGCGTATATCTTTGAAAAAACAGGAATTGAAGATTGGGCTTTTGTCCAAAAAATAAATAATTCAGACCAAGACGATTATGACCGTTTTGGATGGTCGGTAGCTATTGATGGTGATTATGCAGTTGTTGGTGCCTATGGCGAAGATCATGATGTTGATGACGATAATTCAATGGCCAAAGCAGGTTCGGCATATATTTTTGAACGTGACGAATTTGGCAGTTGGAATGAAGTTCAAAAAATAGTGGCTTCAGATCGCGACACGAGTGATGAATATGGATGGACAGTGGATCTATCTGACAATACAATTATTGTAGGTGCCCATAAAGAAGATCATGATGCTATTGGTGGAGATTTTATTTTTAGATCTGGTTCCGTATACGTCTATGATCGCGGAGATGATGGTATTTGGACAGAAACTCAAAAAGTTGTAGCATGGGACCGTCAGGCAGATTCTGGCGGCGGAGATGAGGACTTAGACATTTGGCATTATCAAGACATAGATTATGGCGATCTTTTTGGTTGTTCAATTGGTTTGTCAGGTGATTATATGATTGTTGGAGCGCATAATGGCGATTATAATGTCGCTGGCGTGAGTGGTATTAGTCAAGCAGGTGCTGCGTACATTTTTAAACGCGACGCAGGTGTTTGGGCAGCAGATCAGAAAGTAATTGCAACCGTTCGAGGTGGATGGGATCGCTATGGTTATTCTGTCGCCATTGATTCAAACGTTGCTGTAGTTGGCGCAAAAGCAGAAGATCATAGTGAATTTGAGGCAGCTTTCTTGCATAACGCAGGTTCAGCATATATCTATACAAGAGACATTTCTGGTGATTGGGGCGCACAAAAAATTGACGCTAGTGACAGGGATGTCGGTGATCACTTTGGTATTTCAGCAGCTATAGCCGGAAATTATATGGTAATTGGCGCAGAAGCACAAAACTTTGACGAGGATGTTGCAGATGAATTGGGGAATGCAGGCGCGGCATATCTTTTTGAAAAAAATGATGATGGCACTTGGGATGAAATTCAGAAAATTGATGCAAGTGACAGAGATAGTTTAGACTTATTTGGAGATGCCGTTGCTATTTCTGAACACACTATTTTGATTGGAGCTTGGCAACAAGATCTAGATTCAGCCTCACTTCTTTATACAGAAGATGCTGGAGCCGCCTATTTCTTTAGTTCATTAACTTGTACGGAAGAAACATTTGCACAAGACCTTGACATATGCGCTGGAGAATCAATTGAAGTTGGTCTATCTGTTTATACTGAAACTGGAACTTATGTTGATACGTTATTAAACAGTGATGCTTGCGATAGCATTGTAACAACAAACCTATTGGTTTCTCCAATAGTTGAATCTATAGAAATAGTTGATTTATGCTTTGGAGAAACATACGAGATTGGTGAATCGGTTTACGAAGAAACTGGTACCTATTTAGACACGCTTACAAGCGAAATGGGATGTGATAGTATAGTCACCACTGAATTAAGCATTGCGGAAGATAATTTAATTGAACAGTCTTTTAACATCTGTTTTGGAGAGACAGTTATTGTTGGAGAATCAGTTTATTCTGAATCTGGCACGTATACGGATCTTTTTGAATTTGATGATGCCTGTGATACTACTGTAGTTACGACGATAGATGTAGTAGCCGAAATTGACATTAGCATAAACGACTCTGAATTTCCAATGCTTATTTCAAACGAACCTGAAGGAGGGTCAATTTCTTATCAGTGGATAAAATGTGACCCATTTGAAATAATAGATGGCGCAACTGAAATTGATTATACTGCTATTGAAGATGGAGCATATGCCGTAATTATTGAAAAAGAGTTTTGCATAGATACGTCAGAATGCTACAGTATAATTGGACTAGGCATTGAAAATCCCGTAATAAATGACGTAAATATTTATCCTAACCCGAGTAATGGACAAATCACGATTGAATTAGCAGAAAGTGTGGAGAATGGTGAAATCATACTTTATAATAATCTAGGGGCTATTGTTTCTCGTGTTTATATCGAAAACAACGCTGCCACGTTTGATTTTTCTGGATTGTCGAATGGTATCTATCTGGTTCACATAATTTCAGACGAGAAATTGAGTTATGCAAAAATTAGAATCAACAAGTAACAACCGTTCCATACTAATTAATCCTTTACTTTAAAAAGAGAAGTATATCTAATCCCCTTAAATAGGGAACTATGCATAGGGCACTATACTGCGCAAAAGTATCTTTATAAACGATTTTTGATGGAATACAGAAGTAACCAATTGTGATAAGAAAGACCTTTCTTTAACAGCCTATTTTAATGCGCTACCCAAACTTATTGCAAGCTTTTGTCCCAACCTTTAAATACAGGTTCGTAACCTTGGTCTTTAATCGCTTGAACAAATTCATTCGTAGTGCGCTTGTCATGGATTTCAAATTGCTCAAGATTTACATTTGGATTGGCATAGCCACCTGGATCTGTTTTAGAATCGGCACTAATAGATGTAATTCCTAACTTAATGACATGATTTCGAAAAGTTTCCGATTCACGTGTAGACATGGACAATTCTATTTCTTGATTAAAAATGCGATAAGCACAAATCAACTGCACCAATTCTTTATCGGTCATGACTGATTTTAAATCTACCCCGCCAGCACATGGTCTTAGACGCGGAAACGAAATTGAATAATTAGCTTGCCAATATTTTTTCTCTAAATAATCAAGATGCGTAGCTGCGTAAAACGAATCGGTACGCCAATCTTCTAGACCAATTAACACACCTACTCCCATTTTGTAAATACCAGCCCTACCCATACGGTCATGTGTTTCTAAACGGTAATTGAAATTAGACTTTTTTCCTTTTGGATGATGCTTTTTATAGTTGTCGCGATTATACGTTTCCTGATAAACTAAAACTGTGTTTAGCCCTACTTCTATTAATTCGGCATATTCAGTCTCCTCAAGCGGTTGAACTTCAATAGCTATATGCGAAAAATGAGGTTTGATTAACTGAATGGCATTTTTAAAATAAGCGATACCTACAGTCTTATTCGCTTCACCTGTTACGATTAAAACATGATCATAGCCATACGATTTTAAGACTTTAACCTCCGCCAAAATCTCTTCATCCGTTAATGTTTTGCGCTTAATTTTGACATCTAAACTAAAGCCACAATACGTACAGATATTTTGACATTCATTTGACAGGTATAAAGGCGCGTACATTTGAATTGTTTTCCCAAAACGTCTCATTGTAAGCGCATGGCTTTTTTGTGCCATTTGCTCCAAATAAGGAGCTGCCGCAGGAGAAATCAAGGCTTTAAAATCATCCAAAGTAGGCTGATTTGTATTTAATGCATGTTCGACATCTTGAGCAGTTGAAGCATAAATAGCAGCTTTCTCATTTGACCAATTATAAGTCTCATACTTTTCCAAATAGGTCATCATTATTTCGATTTACGTGTTTTTACAAATTCTATTGGTAACCCTTGTGTATCATAACGGTCAGACAAAATCCAGACAACAATAATTAAATAAACCAGTGCAAATCCAAAAAAATAATTGTATAAATTATCTGGTAAACCTATAGCTGTATACACTTCTATTACTGACAAAGCCAGCGGTGCAAATAAAATCATGGGATATACAATCCACCCCTTTACATAAATCCATAGAATTGATTTTAACTCCATTTTTTCAGGCACCTCTAATTCGAGTTCAAACAGATTTGATTTGGTGATTCTCCGTTTTAATCTCATTTTACAAATAGGAAATATTGGAGCATACAGAAAAGTAACTACTTTATAAGCCGTATAAGTGCCATCATCTGCTGCCTTTGTAGCATTCAAAAAAGCTATTCCAATTCCATTTATTCGCATCTTCTATCCTAAAAAACCGGTTAAAGGACTACTCGCCTCTGCTTGGTTAGAAACCACTCCTAACCGTGCTTCATATGCCATTCTTCCCGCTTCTACCGACATTTTAAAAGCAATCGCCATTTGTACTGGGTCTGCAGATACAGCAATTGCTGTGTTTACTAAAACCGCATCTGCACCCAACTCCATTGCATATGCCGCATGAGATGGCGCTCCTATTCCCGCATCAACAACTACTGGCACAGTAGCTTGCTCAATTATAATTTGCAAAAAATCATCTGTTTTAATCCCTTTATTGCTTCCGATAGGCGAACCTAAAGGCATTACTGCTTGCACACCCACATCTTGTAAACGTATTGCTAAAACAGGGTCAGCATGAATATATGGGAGTACCACGAAGCCTTGTTTTACTAATTCCTCTGCCGCAGCCAATGTTTCTATCGGATCCGGCATCAAATATTTAGGATCTGGATGAATCTCCAATTTAACCCAATTTGTTTCTAGTGCCTCGCGTGCTAATTGCGCTGCGAAAATGGCTTCCTTCGCAGTTCTAACACCAGACGTATTTGGTAGCCAATCGAATTGAAGCTTTGAGAGGTGTTTTAATATATCATCTTCTCGGTCATCAATATCTACTCTTTTTAGAGCCATTGTCACCAACTCAGACCCGGAAGCACGAAGGGCGCTCTCCATTTCCGAATTGGACTTAAATTTTCCCGTCCCAGTGAATAATCTGGAAGAAAACGCTCTATTTGCAATCGTTAGTTTATTCATTCTTCCTTTTTATTTTGATAGCGGAACATACATGTGTTCGCCTTTCCAAATCTCACGAATTGATTTTATTAAAACATCCTTATTATTACTTAAGCCAATCAAACTTGACACCGCAACACCATGCACCTCTGTTTCATTTTTTAAGTCAACTAGGTCTGCTAACCTAATTCCACCAATTGCCACAACTGGAATCGTAATTTCTTCATTCAACATGGATTGATAACCCGTGATTCCTAAAATTGGACTTAATTTCTTTTTGGTTGTTGTATGCCGAAATGGTCCTAAACCTATATAGTCCGCTCCGTACTTAATTCTCTTCAAACAATCTCCTTTTGTATTTGCGGTACCACCAATTATTTTTGATGGACCCAAAATTTTTCTTGCGGCCTCAATAGACATATCTCCTAATCCCAAATGAACACCATCAGCATTAATTGATTTCACAATTTCAACATGATCATTCAGTATAAAAGTGCTTTTATTCTCACAAAGCGCTTTAACTTTCTTAGCGATTGTTAAGACATCAAGCTCTGTATTTTTAATTCTTAATTGCACCCAATTAACACCAGCATTTAACACGGAATTAACTTCATCTAAAATCTCATTTTCAGTTTTTCCGTTTGTGATATATTGTAAGCTACTAATGTTCATCTTTTTTAAAATCAATCTTATTTATGCTTCCCTAACTTGGATGAATCACTTTTTAAATAATGTTCGATATATCGTTTTGATTTTAGCACTGCTTTTTGTGTAGGATAGCCTCTCATTAAATTTGAGATAAGCGCCGCAGAAAACACACAGCCACTTCCATGTTTTTCATAATACTTACCTGGTTTTGGATTAAAATTATTCACTCTATTTTGGCTGAACAAATAATCCTTTCCCTGACTTTTTTCATTGTGTCCACCTTTCAGATATAGCTGTGTAAACTCTCCTAATATTTTCGCTCCTTCTAAACTATCTTTCATCCCTGATAATAGTTTTATTTCGACCCAATTAGGTGTAACCCAATCTACCAAACTTAAAACATCTTGCAGTTCAGACAAGTCATGCTTAAAATCAAAACCAGTGCTCGCTGATAATATTGGATCCCAAATAATTTTCACCTTTTCATTTAATGAACGAATGATTGGAATTATCTCTAATAAAAAGGGAAGAGATGGTACTAATCCAATTTTCACACCTTGAATCGAATAGCGTTTACAAATCGTTTTCAATTGCTCTATAACTATGGCATGATCGATCCAATTCACACTTATAAATTCGTCTTCAGTTTGAATTGTATTAGCTGTTTGCAATGCAAATCCGTTACATTTATGTGATTCAAATGTTTTGACATCAGCCAATACGCCTGCTCCACCAGAAGGGTCAAAGCCTGCAATCGTTAATATATTTGGCCTTTTAATCATTGAATAGTTTCTACAAATGTGAAATACTTTCGCCAGATATTGCCTAGCATAGCATATCCGTCAAATCCAAAATTTTCACACACTTCAATTCTGCTATTATCGATTCCTCCAAGCGCAATTATCTTGCGATCTGTTTCCTTCAAAAATGCCGTTAAAACTTCATAATCATCAAAAGCTGAGTGATAGTCTATTTTCGAAATGCTATCAAATATTGGACTTAAAAGAACATAATCTGTTTGAAAAGGGAGCTGCTGAATCTCGCCAAATCTATGTGCCGAATATGAAATTAAGTCAGGGCGTTCTCCTCGCACATAAATATGATTGTCTTTCAAGCATAAATCCCGCACATCACATGCAGAAGTCAACTCATCTTGATAGGAAAGGTTGGCCATGGCTTTTGCGTTGAGATTTATTCCTGCAACATCAAATTCATGAATCAATTCAAAGTGCGAATGCAATACGATTTTATGGTGGTGATCAGGAATAAGCTCCAAGAAATTAACTAATTCTTCTTTCGAATAATCTGGTTTCCGTACGTGCAAAAAATCCCATTCTTCCTGCATTAAGTTTTGCAAAAGGAGTGTTTCATGCGGCAAGGCCTCTGGATATGTGATTAGTATTTTTAACACGCTTATATGTCCTTCGTTTTAAATTTTAAATATATCGTTTCATTTTCAAAAAACTTTGCATTTAACGCTCTTAATCTATTTTATTTCATTCGGTTCCAAATAAACGCTTCCACCCTTTTCCTTAAAAGTTTCTGACATTTCTTGCATTCCTTCTGTTAAAGCATCTTCGCCATCTAAACCATGTTTTGCGGCGTACTCTCTTACATCTTGCGTAATTTTCATAGAACAGAAATGTGGACCGCACATAGAGCAGAAATGCGCTACTTTTGCATTTTCACTTGGTAATGTTTCATCATGATAAGCACGTGCAGTATCTGGGTCCAAGGCCAAGTTAAATTGATCCTCCCAACGGAACTCAAAACGTGCTTTACTCATAGCATTATCGCGGTGTTGCGAGCCTGGATGTCCTTTTGCCAAATCCGCAGCATGCGCAGCTAATTTATAAGTAATTACACCTTCTTTTACATCATCACGATTTGGTAAACCAAGATGTTCTTTTGGCGTTACATAACAAAGCATTGCTGTTCCGTACCAGCCAATTTGCGCCGCTCCAATTGCCGACGTAATATGATCATAACCTGGCGCAATATCCGTTGTCAAAGGCCCTAATGTGTAAAACGGCGCTTCAAAACAATCCTCTAATTGCTTGTCCATGTTTTCTTTAATCATGTGCATTGGAACATGCCCAGGACCTTCTATCATGACTTGTATATCATGTTCCCAAGCAATTTTTGTTAACTCACCTAATGTTTCTAATTCGGCGAACTGTGCCTGATCATTCGCATCAGCAATTGATCCGGGACGTAAACCATCTCCTAATGAGAAAGCCACATCATAGGCTTTCATTATTTCGCAAATTTCAGCAAAGTGTGTGTATAAAAAACTTTCTTTATGATGTGATAAGCACCATTTTGCCATGATTGATCCTCCACGAGAAACAATTCCAGTTAAACGTCTTGCCGTCATAGGAATATAGCGTAATAAAACACCTGCATGTATCGTGAAATAATCAACACCTTGTTCGGCTTGCTCAATTAAAGTATCTCGGAATAATTCCCATGTCAAGTCTTCCGCTTTTCCGTTAACTTTTTCCAAGGCTTGGTAAATCGGCACTGTTCCTACTGGAACTGGAGAATTTCGGATAATCCATTCTCGTGTTTCATGAATGTTTTTACCTGTTGATAAATCCATAATTGTATCAGCTCCCCAACGAATTCCCCAAACCATTTTTTCAACTTCTTCTTCAATAGAAGACGAAAGTGCAGAGTTACCAATATTCGCGTTAATTTTTACCAAAAAATTCCTTCCAATAATCATTGGCTCACTTTCTGGATGATTAATATTATTAGGAATAATTGCTCTACCAGTAGCTATTTCCTTACGAACAAATTCTGGTGTAATTACTTTTGGTGTTCTGGCTCCAAAAGAATTACCTGGATGTTGTGGAGCAATTTCAGTGATCTCCTGCAGCTTTTGATTTTCACGGATCGCTACATATTCCATTTCCGGCGTAATAACTCCTTTTTTAGCATAGTGCATTTGAGAAACATTATGCCCTTTTTTCGCAATCAAAGGTTTTTTTAAATGCTCAAATCTTAAATGATCCAAATCTGAATTATAGAGACGTTCCTTACCAAAATCAGAAGTGATTTCATCTAACTCTTCAACGTCCCCTCTACTTTTCACCCACTCTTCTCTGATCTTTGGCACTCCTTTTTTCACATCAATATTAATGCTTGGATCGGTAAACGGGCCTGATGTATCGTAAACTACAACCGGTTCGTTTTGATCTTTCACAAATTGACCTTTTGTAAACATAGCCTTTGAATCTGTCAAATTAATTTGACGCATGGCTACTTTTATCTCTTTATGAATGGTTCCGTTTACATAAATTTTTTCTGATCCAGGAAATGGTTCGCGGGTAATTAAAGATTCCGCATTGGGTATTTTCACTTCTTTATTACTCATAATATCATGATTTTATGATTTTGATAATTCAACTATTTGCTGTAGGCTCTCTATCCTCCGGCAGTAGCGGTTATTATTATAATTCTATCGTTTTCGTTTAATGTTGTATTACTCCAACTTAATTTTGGGATCACTTGGCTGTTGATGGCGATTGCCAAACCACTCGTATCTATAATTCTTTCATCAGTGATTAATCTCGCTAGCGATATGGGCACAAGCAACTCTATTATCCTCTCATTCAAAAACACTCTCATTACAGATGAATTTAAAATTTAAGCTATAGGATATGTGTTAACAGATCTTATTTTGCCTTTAAAAAAAGTCAAAAATAAGGGGCTAATTCTTGAATTGAATTAACTACCGAACCACACTTGTGGATATATCGGAATTACAAAGTCACTTCCCTACGCAGGTACTAGCCTGATCAGGTCAATGGGTATAATCTCAGTCAGCGTTTTAAAACTGACACCCCTTAGAGACATTACGAAATTAAGTAATATGGTTCAAAATCCAAGGTTTTTAATGAAAAAAAATTGAAACTTGAGTTTAATTAATTGAGTAATTCTTCCATTTTATCAATCCGTTCTTCTAAACTGATTTTTTGCTCAAATTGATTGGTGAAAACCACGCCATGAATAGTTGTTTTTTCTTGGACTAATTTTAGCTCTTCAAAATCTGATACGCCCAATACAAATACTGGCTTATTTAAACTTAAAATCATCCAACCGTATTCTTCCTCACGTGGAATAATGTCTTGTAAAAGTTCACTTCCTAGAATCACGCCTTGTGGCGAACCATTTTCTGGCATAAAGAATTGAATAAAATCAACTCCTTTCATTTCCCAATTCTTACAATCGGCAAGATCATAGGCCAATCCACCTATCAATAAATCGGGATGTGATATGCGAATACTCGAAAGATCTCTTTCAAGATCAGAAATGAGCACACCATCTACTCCAATCTTATCTGCTAAATCAACATCATCCTTCACAAGATAGTTTACCTTGTTTGATTTTTTTTCTTGCTTGAAATCGGTCTCTTGGTCAACAAGAATTTGGATTTTGGCCAATATCTTATTCATTTTCAAGCCTAGTTAGATTCTTGGCCTGCGTGAAAGTTCCCCAAAGATCCGATAATGGCATTGAATTCTTTATTCACTTGGCTAACGCCAATTACACCACCAACCATTCCTGACGCCTCTTTATAAAATGTAAGTTTTGAAAAATTTCCGTCGGACTCAACAGTTACTTTCCACGCAAATCTTTTAATAAAAGCGCCCAAAAGTATGCGTCCAACACGGCTTCCTTTGCCATATTTAGCATCAAACATGGTACCTTCTTCAATTTTATAGCCCTTCTTTTTTAGGAAAGTCTCTACTTTTATTGCCAATTCATCTTTAGTCAATTTTGAAAATCTAAAAACTCCTTTGCTTTTGTCAATAATTGGTGCGTTTGTTTTTTCTACGCTCATGTCATTATCCAATACTTCTTCCATAGTCTATTTGTTTTTAATTATCAATACGAATCAAGTCGGGTTCTTCTCGATATTTCGCACCACTTGACGTGACGCAAATAATACTATAATTTTAAATGTTCTAATTTAATATTGTCGCCATAAAAGCGGCTAGTAGATTCTTGAAAACCCTCTGTTATATCAGATACGTAAAAATGATTATCCAACTTTTTCTTTAGACTTAGCAAATTTTCAGATTCAAAGACTTCTATAATTTTATGTGCAACAATGTCCGTAGAATCATAAAGGGTGACTTTGCCTTTAAAAAATTCATTGATTTCATCTTTGATTAATACATAATGTGTACATCCCAAGATTAAACTATCAATACCTTCAAATACGGGATTAGATAAATAATTTTCAATAACAGTTTTACTAATTTTATCTTTACTAAAGCCCTCTTCAATCATTGGTGCAAGCAAAGGTGTTGCCAAAACCTGCATAGAGATAGCCGGATTACGGCGTTTCATCTTTTCTTGATATACTCCTGATGTAACGGTTGCCTTAGTGGCAATTAATCCAATTTTTTTATGTGTGCCATTAGCGACTACCGCCTCTATTATTGGATCAATTACGTTTATAATTGGCACACTGCCCTCATATTTATCGCGCAAATACTCGTACGACACTGCAGAGGCCGTGTTACAGGCAATAACTATTGTTTTACAATTATTGGCAATTAAAAATTTTGAAATGCCCTTAGAGTATCGCTGAATTGCTTCTTTGGATTTATCTCCATAAGGTAAATGGGCGGTATCACCAAAATAAATAAAACGTTCATTTGGCAAGATGCGGGAAATGGCTTTTGCTACGGTCAAGCCGCCTATGCCAGAATCAAATATACCTATTGGTCGTTCCACAACGCTAAATTATAAAAAAAGGCCGCTCAATGGCGACCTTTTTCAAAAACTTGTAATTGTATTTTTTCAATAGACATAATTTGTAATTATGTCTATTGGAATTTTTTATTATCCTCCGGGTGTTAAAATTGGATTTGCTTTTTCCAATTTTTTCATTTCAGCAATTACTGCCATAGTGATATCTACTCCCTTGTCTGGGTTTACCCAAAACACTGAACTTTGCTCATCATAGTAAAGAACGTAATCTAAACCTTTTGCTTTACCAACAATAGCAACTGCTTGTTTCAACCAATCCTCTAGTGGCGTATAGTAACGCTCTTGAATAACCTGTAAACTTCTTTGGTATTCTTGTTGCTTTGCCTCACTTAATTGTTGAATTTGATACAACTCTTGCTCTTTTAATTCTCTTAAGATTGGAACTAAAGTATCCATCCCATTTTGATAATCCGTAGCTTTTTTCTGATAATCCTCTTGAAGATACTTCATAGTTTCTTCAAACTCTTTTTGTACGTCTTCACCCTTTTTATTCGCCAATTGATAAGTATCAATGCTATCCATTACTTGAATATAATTCAAATGCCCAATTTTTTGAGCGGAAGCAGAAAATGCTCCGAAAGTAAAAAGTGCTACTATTGCTATTATTAATTTTTTCATCTTTTAATTGTTTCCTTGTTTCTGTTTTACTTATTATCAATTTTGATGCCCATTTTTCTTAGCACCTGTTCGCTGATGTCATATTTTGGGTCAGCGTACAATAAATTGGATTGATTTGCCTTATCAAATACGAATGCATAACTACGGTCGGATGAGATTTCTTGGATCGCGTTAAAGATCTTATCCTGAATAGGTTTAATCAATTCAGCACGTTTTGCAAATAAATCTCCACCCACGCCAAATCGTTTTTTCTGCATGTCTTTTGCGCGTGTTTCTGCTTCTTGAATTTCTTTTTCTCTTTGCTTTTTAATTTCAGCAGGAAGTAGGATTGCCTCTGCAGCGAAGTCTTTTCTTTTTTTCTCAGCATCTAAAAACAATACTTCAATTTCATTTTGCCATTGCTCTGACGCCTTGTCTAACTCAACTTGCGCTTCGCCATATTCCGGCATCTGATCTAATATATACTGCGTATCAACATATGCATAACGTTGTGCAAATGCACTACCCATCATTCCTAGTATGAGAAAAAATGCTAAAACTACTTTCTTCATTTATCTTATTTTAAGCCGCTTCTTTCAATTCAATGACTAAAAGATTCGGCGAATTTAATATTTTATATTATAAATCTCCAATATTCATACCAATGATTGGGAAGAAACCAAAAGTATACCCTTTTATGTTTGCTCCTGGATCAGAAGTAGGATTTCCAGCATCTTTAGCTCCAACATCTAAGGGATCAAAGCCCCAAGCAAAATCAACTCCTAACATTCCAAACATTGGCAAGAATAAGCGAACACCTACACCTGCAGACCTCTTAACGTTAAAAGGATCGAATTTATTGAATGCGTCCCAAGTATTTCCTGCCTCAGCAAACATTAAAC
This sequence comes from Crocinitomix sp., assembly GCA_047623705.1. Classification (GTDB taxonomy): domain Bacteria; phylum Bacteroidota; class Bacteroidia; order Flavobacteriales_D; family Crocinitomicaceae; genus Crocinitomix. Next base: position 17,132 of record JBLHOW010000002.1, on the reverse strand, counting down.
CATAAATAGTAGCACTTGGATTTAATGAAAGTGGGTAACGTAACTCCATTGAATACTTGGCGATTACGGTCCCTCCTGTTTCAGCTGAAACTGGTGTTTGCCCACTATATCCTCTTAAAGAAATAATTTCTCGCCCATCAAATTGCCATGTACCATTTAAGCCACTTCCACCTAAATAGAATCTTTCAAATGGCGAATAACCTTTAGCCGAGTTATATGCACCTAAGAAACCAAATCCGAATTTAGAGTGAAGGATTAATTTTTTATTTTTATCCAATGGTGCAAACCATTCTCCAGTAAATTTAATTTTATAATACTCAGCAAATTTATATCGTTCTTGATCACTAAGTCCAGGATAATCCGCATCCTCCAACCCGTCAAACGAAGAATAAGGGAGTGTTGCTTTAGCAGTTAAGGTAAACTTAGAACCAGATCTTGGATAAATTGGATCACCAATTGAAGTTCTAGTTAGTACTCCTTTTAAGGAGATGTTGTTTGAATAACCGTCTGTAAAGATAAAGTACTGCGATCGTGTTAAATCGTAATATTGATAATTGAACTCACCATAAATCTGGAAATAATCATCAGGCCACTTTAAACGTGAACCTAAACCAACACCTAACGAGGTTATTGATGTTCCGCTATACGTTTCAGCATCTTTAGCTACACTGTTTGTTAATAATGAATAAGAACTGAAAACAGTAAATGAGGTTGGTTTTTTACCACCTAACCAAGGCTCGGTAAACGATAGGTTGTAGGATTGGTATCCACGCCCATATGTTTGCCCTCTTAAACTCAAACGTTGACCATCTCCAGCCGGTAATGGCTGCCAAGCACCTTTCTTAAAGAAATTCTTTGTTGAGAAGTTGGTAAATGAAAGACCAACAGTACCGATTAAACGGCCGCCACCAAATCCACCTGAAAGCTCAATTTGATCTGATGATTTTTCTACAACAGTATACTCAATATCCACTGTCCCGTCTACTGGATTAGGAATTGGATTAACACCAAATTGCTCAGGATCAAAATAACCAAGGTTTGCCAATTCACGTTGTGTACGAATAATGTCATTACGGTTGAAAAGATCACCTGGCTTGGTTCTAATTTCTCTTAAAATTACATGATCATTCGTTTTTGTATTTCCTTTTAGGATGATATTACGAATTCGAGCTTCTTTCCCCTCATTAATTCGCATTTCATAATGAATCTTATTGTCAGCAGTAATACTTGTTTCAACGGGAATTACGTTAAAGAAAAGATGACCACGATCCATGTATAATGATGTAATATCTCGTCCGTCTTGACTACCGTATAAACGTTGCTCAATTAAACCATTATTAAAAACATCTCCGTTTTCAATCCCCATTAAGGTATCTAATTGTCCGTCTCTGTATTTTGAATTTCCAACCCACTTAATATCTCCAAAATAGTACTCTTCTCCTTTTTCAATATAAATATCAATTCCCATGTGCTTTTCATCAATTTCATAAACTGAATCTTTCACTATGGCGGCATCACGTAAACCTACGGAATTGTATTTTTCTATAATAGCAGCCTTGTCGCGCTCATAGGCCGTTAAATTGAATTTAGAACGTTTGAAAATACGCATAATCCCTTTCTGCTTCGTATCCTTCATTGTTCTTCTGATCCCACGATCAGAATAGCTCACTTTAGTTTTAACTTTTGTGAAGGTTGACGCATCCGCAGATTCGTTAAGTACCTCATTGTCGTAAACGTTAATGTGATCGATTTTAATTCGTTCCTTTTTATCAACTTTAATTAAAAAATGTCTCGAATTAAAGTTGACAGTATCTTGTTCCTGAATAATCTCAACACTCGTGCGATAAAATCCTTTTTCGTTATAATAACCTTTTATAATGTTTTTAGTGTTTTGAACTAAAGATTCTGTAATTGTCTTTCCTTCATACAAATCAATAATTTCACCCAAATTATCCTCTTCTCCTTTACGAATCCCTCTAAAACGTACCTTATTTAATTTAGGACGTCCCTTTAAGTTAATGTACAAGAAAATGTCTCCATTCTGTGAAATCTTGTCATAGCCAATTTGAACATCTGAAAAGTATTCTTGCTCCCATAAGGTTTGGATAGCCTTAGAAATATCTTGCCCTGGAATAGTAATTTCTTTTCCAACTGTCAAACCAGAAACTAATCGAATAGCATCTGTATCCAAATAATCAACCCCTTCAATACGGCAGGCCGCAATGGTATATTTTTTTGGTTCTAAAAAAGAATTGTCACCACCAATGATGTTATCCCCATTAATTTGGGCAAAAAGTCCACCAGAAAAGGTTATGGAAACGAGTACTATAAGATATTTAATCATTGTTGTCTAATTCGTTCAACTGTTCACCTATTAAACCAAATCTACGCTCTCGCGTTTGGTATTCATAAACAGCTCTGTAAAAATCTTCTTTTTTAAAATCTGGCCAAAAGACAGGCGTAAAATGCAGTTCGCTATAAGCTAACTGCCATAATAAAAAATTGCTAATTCTAATTTCGCCACTTGTTCTGATCATTAATTCTGGATCAGGTATTCCGGCGGTATATAAATGGTTTTCCACGAGATTATCGTCAATATCATTCAACTCAATGTCGCCTGATTTATATTTTTCGGCAATTCGCTTAATGGCCTGCTTAATTTCCAATTTGGCGCTATAATTTAATGCTAGCACTAAAACAGTTCCTTTATTCGTCTCTGTTCTTTTAATGGCATTTAATAACTCATTTCTACAACCATCTGGTAAATCGTCAGTATCACCAATTGTTAAAAGGCGGACATCATTATTATTTAATGATTCAATTTCGTTTGAAATTGTATTGACTAAAAGATCCATCAAACCATCAACCTCTTCTTTGGGTCGGTTCCAGTTTTCAGTTGAAAATGCGTATAGAGTCAAATACTTAATATTCATCTCCGTTGCTGCAGTTAATGCTTCACGAACTGATTCGACACCAGTTGCATGACCAAACAAACGCATTTGTCCTTTTTCTGTTGCCCAGCGTCCATTGCCGTCCATAATAATGGCTACGTGCTCAGGAATATTGTCTTTATCTAATTTGTCTTTATAGTCCATTTCTATTGAGAAGAACAAATTTGCATGATTTTTTTCACAAATCCACAGATTCTAAACGAGATAATGCGTTTTAAATTGTTTTATTAACAAAGCTTAACAGCGCCCGGTTCAAATTCAAACGCAAACGCTGTACTACTCTTGCATGCTTTATAATACAAAAAAAGGGATCACCATTGGGGACCCCTTTAAAATTATTCGTTTCTAGTTTATTCAGCTAACACGATAACGCTATTGTCTTTTACTTCAATAATGCCACCGTTTATTTCAAATTCAAAACTTTCTTTGCCTTTGAATTCCTCATTGTACTTACCCCCCAATTCTTCGCTTTCATTTTCAGTTACAATTTGGTCCACTTTTACTGAACCTTTTGCTAAAGCAGAAATCATTGGAGCATGGCCATTTAAAATTCCAAAAGAACCGTCAATGCCAGGCAAAACAACATGAGAAATGTTGCCTTTGAATAATGTTTCGTCTGGTGTGATTACCTCTAATAACATTTTATTCTATTTTTTAATTTTCAGCGATCATTTTTTCACCTGCTTCTACAACATCTTGGATTCCTCCTTTAAGGTTGAAAGCAGCTTCTGGATACTGGTCTAACTCACCATCCATAATCATATTAAACGCTTTAATTGTTTCTTTAATATCAACAAGTACGCCCTTTAGGCCTGTAAATTGCTCTGCAACGTGAAATGGTTGAGATAAGAAACGTTGAACACGTCTCGCTCTGTGAACGATTAATTTATCTTCCTCAGAAAGCTCATCCATACCCAAAATCGCAATAATATCTTGCAATTCTTTATAACGCTGTAGTGTTAACTTAACACGTTGTGCACAATCGTAATGTTCTGCACCTACAATGTCTGCCGTTAAAATTCTTGAAGTAGAATCCAATGGATCCACTGCAGGATAAATTCCTAACTCAGCAATTTTACGAGATAATACTGTTGTTGCATCTAAGTGAGCAAACGTTGTAGCCGGAGCCGGATCCGTTAAATCATCCGCTGGTACATATACCGCTTGTACTGATGTAATTGAACCGTTTGTAGTTGAAGTAATACGCTCTTGCATTGCCCCCATCTCAGTTGCCAACGTTGGTTGGTAACCTACTGCAGATGGCATACGTCCTAATAGTGCAGACACCTCAGAACCAGCTTGTGTAAAACGGAAGATGTTATCAACGAAGAAAAGAATATCAGCTCCTTTACCGTCTCCTTCACCATCTCTATAATACTCAGCTAAAGTCAATCCAGAAAGTGCAACACGTGCTCTTGCTCCTGGAGGCTCATTCATTTGTCCGAAAACGAATGTTGCTTTAGATTCTTTTAATTTTTCAGTGTCGATTTTACTTAAATCCCATCCACCGTTTTCCATGTCATGTAAGAAATCATCACCGTAGTTGATAATTCCAGACTCTAACATCTCTCTTAAAAGGTCATTCCCTTCTCTTGTTCTTTCTCCAACACCAGCAAATACAGATAGTCCAGCATATGCTTTCGCAATGTTGTTAATCAACTCCTGAATCAATACTGTTTTACCAACACCAGCTCCACCGAACAAACCAATTTTACCACCTTTAGCATAAGGCTCAATTAAGTCAATTACTTTAATACCTGTAAAAAGTACCTCAGTTGCTGTTGATAAATCTTCGAATCTTGGTGCTTCTCTGTGAATTGGTAAACCATTTTCTTTAGAAACTGGCCCAATACCATCAATCGCATCTCCAGTTACATTGAACAAACGTCCTTTAACTGCTTCTCCTTTTGGCATCAAAATAGGCGAACCTGTAGAAACAACTTCCATTCCTCTTGTAAATCCATCTGAAGAATCCATTGCGATACTTCGCACAGAATCATTACCAATGTGTTGTTGTATTTCCAAAATGACTTTCGTGCCATCTTCTTTAACAACTTCTAATGCACCCATGATTTCCGGAAGTTCAACCCCGTGATCAAAACTCACATCAATTACAGGACCTATTACCCTTGAAATCTTACCTTTGATAGTAGACATTACCTTATTTTTTTGAATAATTATTTAATTTTCGTCGTGCAAATTTAGTTCTTTTTATTCTTTAGCAAGGGCTTGATGCTAGTTTTTTACATAACTTTGATTAAAATTTATAAACAATTTCATTTATTCTTAATAAAATGAGTGGAAAACACAAAATATTTTCAATCCAAAAGATGACCTTAAGTGTGTTTAAATCAAACTTCTTAATTGACCTAAAATAAATAAATGAACGTTTATTATTCAATTGACGAAGTTCCTAAAATAAAAAATGCTGTTCTAACTCTAGGAACATTTGACGGCGTGCACTTAGGCCATCAAGAAATCATTAATTTTTTAAACAAAAGCGCGCAAGAACTTGATGGTGAGACAGTTTTGTTTACTTTGTTTCCACATCCAAGAATTGTTTTAAACCCAACTGATCACGGAATGACTTTGATTCAATCGATTAATGAGCGAATCAAAAAATTAGAACGGTTTGGAATTGATCATTTAATTCTTTATCCTTTTTCTGTTGAATTTTCAAGATTGTCTGCAACAGAATTTGTTCGGGACATTTTGGTAAACAAAATCAATGTAAAGTTGATGACAATTGGCTATAATCACCATTTCGGACGCAATCGCCAGGGTAATTTAGAATTATTGAAAGAACTGGGTACAACGTATGACTTTAGAGTTCAAGAAATACCTGCTTATAGCAAGTCGAACATAAAAATAAGCTCAACAAAAATTAGACTAGCCGTGCAAGATGGTGACATTTTAAAAGCGAATACTTTTTTAGGCGAACCATTTCAATTTCAGGGCAAAGTTATGCATGGCGATCGCATTGGCACTAAAATTGGATTCCCTACGGCGAACATAGCACCCTTTGACGAAAATCAAGTGATTCCGAAAAATGGCGTTTATGCCGTTAGGGCAAGTGTAAATAATAAGAGTTACAGTGGAATGATGAATATTGGTACACGTCCAACTGTTTCCAAATCGGAAGAACGCCGAATTGAAGTTAACATTTTTGACTTTGACGAAATGATTTATGGCGAAGAACTTTCAGTGACTGTATACAAAAGAATTCGCTCTGAGCAAAGCTTTGAATCGCTTGAGGCGTTGCAAGAACAATTACAAAATGATAAAGAAGTTTGTCACAATATTTTGCATTAGCATTTTCCAAGTGTTTGGTTTTTCACAAACCAATCATTTGTTTAAATCTTTGGAAGAAGCCCTGCAAGTCCATCCAGACTCTGTTTACAGATTGGATTTAAGTCGTGCATCCTTAAAAGTTGTTCCGAGTGAAATTTTCAATTTTAAAAATTTACGCGAATTAGATCTTTCTAAAAACAAACTGACTGAACTGCCTAATAATTTTGTTTTCCAAGGGCTTGAAGTCTTGAATTTAACAAAAAATAAGTTTGAAATTTTCCCTACTGTTATTTGTAAAATCTCACATTTAAAACAACTCTTTTTGGGTAAAAACCATCTTTCAGAAATCCCAGAATGCATTGGTACATTGAGTGAATTGGTGATTTTCGACATTTGGTTCAATACCATTTCTGTTATACCAGAATCAATTACGCAATTAAAAAAACTGAAATCATTCGATTTGCGTGGAATGAATTATAGTGACGAGTTCCAGAAAGAATGGCGAGATAAATTGCCTTGGGTGACTATTCAATTTGACGTTGGTTGTGATTGCGGCCTGTGATCTCGATACAATTCTGAATTTCGCTCGGCCTTTCCCGATAGCTAAGGGGACGATCTGACAGCCTCAAGTTTGGTGATTTGTGTAGAATTTGGAGGACCGCATTATTAGGCGGGATTGATCTTATAAGGTTCGTGAAGAATATCAGTTGGCTTATTAATAAGAAATCAGACACTAAATAGAAAACAAACCTATAAATCGGAATCGATCATTGAACGCACCTAGGCGAACTTAATTTTATCAGATTGAATGTGTTTTGCCAAATACAATTGCTCATATTGACCTTTTGTTGGGATTAGGACCGCTTCTTTGTTTAGTCCAATCATTTCCATAATAGTAGTATAACCCGCTCTTGAATAAACGCAATTGCTTTGCGCAATCAGCAGTGATAATTCGGAAGTAGTTGGATTAATAAACGAATCATACGAATCTACTTCGGCGCCTACAAAGGCTATTTTATTGCCCAGGTCAGCCGCCATACCTTTACAATGGTTCAAAAAATTTGTGCGTTCAGGCTCAGGACCTGAAAGGATTACTAAATGGGTATATTTTTGCGCGGCTTCAATTTTATCAAATCGATTTAATACCCCAATAAAATGAACAGGAATCTTGATTTTAGCATTGGATAACTCACCCGTTAAAGTTCGTTTTTCATCATCTGGCACCCAGCAACAATCATATTTTTCGATCAATCTTTTTATGATCCAGTTGGTGATGAACTTCAAGGTGGGAAGTTGTAAATTGAGTTGATGGGTTATTATTATGGATGGTACATTACTATGATGGAAACCGTAACGATTATCAGAAATCACTAGATCAACTTGATTTGCATTAATATAATTTTTAAGCCAATTATTTTCAGCCTTTATTGCTTTCATCATTGTTTTTTGCTGACGCGCCATTTGCAAATAAGTAGATTTTGTTGAATCCAGTTGCATATCATAACCACGTAACGTTTCTGTCTTTATCCCTGGGAAATCTTTTTTAATAAAACTTAATTGCTGTTCATTTCCAGCAAAAACAACTTGATTATTTGCCTTGATTAACGTCCGGATAATTGAAACACAGCGTGTGGTATGCCCCATACCCCAATCTAAAGCGGCCAACAGCACAACCTTATCTTGAATCTCATATAATTTCAAATTGTTATTCATTTTGCACAACTATTTTAATTTAATAGGTACACCTACTAGGCGAGCCTATTTCTTAAGTATTCGTTCTTTAATTATTGGCAGCAAGGCAGAATCCAATACAGGCGAGATGTATGCGCCGAAAGCAAATTCGACTCCTTCATTAAATTCCATCTCACTATTAAGTAAAAAATCGTTTTTCCATTTCTTTAGTTCGGCCACACGTTCATTCACCAGAACTGTATCACCGCTCGAAACCTGCCCAAAGAAAACTGAAGTCACTCCCCAACCAACACCTTTTATTAATTCCGATTGATCATAAGACGAGTTCATAATTAGCCCTTGCAATTCTTGCGGATGCGCTCCAAACTTTTTCGAAAGCACCCATCCGGCTTCCATATTAGCATTATCACTTGACGGCTCAATGGTAAATATAATTATTCCTAAATAGATACTCAATCCTAGGAAAACACTTATACAAACTCGTTTAAATGGCAGGAATGACATTCCCCATAGTGTTATGAATGCGATCAACGGCATTATATAGGTCAAATGTCTATAATTGAATGCATGTCCAAAAACATTATTATCGTAATAAAACGGACTAATCGCGTACAGCAAAACGAACGCAACAATCATAACCACGGCATACTTGAAGTAGCGTGCGTTTTCAACGATTTTTTTTCTTGTTAGAAACCCAACAAGTCCCAAAACAAATAGAATTAGCCATAAGTATTTCAACTCAATAAAAGCATAAGGAGAATTTTGAACACTTACTGCGGACTCTGCTAATGTATTGCCCCAAACCTCATAAATCCTGTGGTACGTTTCAAGATTAAACCATTGAAAATCTGCGCCGCGTATACTTCCTAAGTCTAATTTGGTTAACTCGAATCCGTAATCGAAATTCATGCGAACGAGGAAATGCAATAGCACGACCCCAATAAGACTGGCACAAGCAACTATCCAATTTTTCCAGATGCTCCTTTTTACGAATGGAAGAATAAAAAACGGGAGAAGCAAGATTACGTTATTATAAGAAAACCAAACTGACAAGCCCAGAAAGACACCCATTAAGATCAAATGCTTTTTATCATCTCTCTTAAGATACATCATGTACAACAAAAGGAATGGAAAAATATCAGAAATAGCGTGCAAGCCAAAATTAACCGTCGCCCACGGAATCATTATTGGAACGGCAAAAATCGTCCAAATCCCAAAAGTCCAAAAGATAGTTGGATTCGTGATTTTTCTGACAATAATGAGTTGAAAAAATCGTGACAATAAGTCCAGAATAAACGCGACTATAACTAATGAATTAAAGGAGGTGAAAAACGCTACAAATCTTCCTAAAACTGAAGTGATGACTGTCCCTCCTTCATGAGGATAATGAATGAGATGCGCATAAGACCAAACGCCATTTTCAACCATAATCTCCATTACAATATGGTCGGGACCGCTTATCCATGGCTGATATATCATTCCATACAAAAAACGTACAATACAACCTAGAAACACAAGTGCACTCGTCTGTAAAATAATTCGCCTTTTCATACTGAATCAAAATGCAAAGTACGAAAATTCAGCTTGACTCTTCTGCAAAAAAAATCCCTAGAAGTACATTGAGTTAACCTCAATGTACTTCTAGGGCAATATCTAAAATATGTTGTTTTACTTTCTAAGCTTCTCTAGAAATTGAAGCTTTCAAATATTCACTATTCATTCTAGCGATATTCTCTAAAGAAATTCCTTTTGGACATTCAACCTCGCAGGCACCAGTATTGGTACAGTTACCAAATCCTTCTTTATCCATTTGTTCAACCATGTTTAACACACGATCTTTTGCCTCAACCTTACCTTGCGGTAACAATGAAAATTGTGCAACTTTAGCAGAAACATAAAGCATTGCAGACGCATTTTTACACGTTGCAACACAAGCTCCACAACCAATACAAGTTGCAGCATCAAATGCTTTATCTGCATCTGCTTTTGGAATTGGTAAAGCATTCGCGTCTTGCGTATTTCCAGAAGTGTTCACAGAAACGAAACCACCTGCATGTTGAATACGATCAAATGCTGTTCTATCAATAATTAAATCTTTAATTACGGGGAATGCTTTTGCTCTAAATGGTTCAATATAAATTGTATCACCATCCTTAAACATACGCATGTGCAATTGGCAAGTTGTCACTCCCCTATCAGGTCCGTGTGCCTCACCATTAATATGCAATGAACACATCCCGCAAATTCCTTCACGACAATCATGATCAAATGCTACAGGCTCCTGCCCTTCATTGATCAATTGTTCATTTAAAACATCCATCATTTCTAAGAAAGACATGTGTTCAGAAATTCCAGTAACTGGATAAGTCACCATTTTCCCTTTGGTTGTCGCATTTTTTTGACGCCAAATCTTTAAAGTTAAGTTCATTGTTTTTTCTGACATAGCTTACTTTTATGAATAAAGACAAAAGAACAAAGACTTTACTTTGATTCTCTTCTACTTTATCTTTAATAATTCATTTAGTCTTTTATCTATATTCCTTGAGTCTCGGCTAAGCCGAAGCAATCTTTGTTCTACTTATATGAACGTGTTTTCAACTCAATATCTTTAAAATCTAACTCTTCTTTATGCAATTTAGATGTTCCTGGATCTCCTGTCCATTCCCAAGCAGCAACGTATTTGTAATTAACATCATCACGTTTTGCTTCTCCTTCTTGTTCGCCTTCTAGCTCAACAGATTCCTCTCTAAAGTGTCCTCCACATGATTCATTTCTGTCCAAAGCATCTTTTGCAAATAACTCTCCTAATTCTAAGAAATCTGCAACTCTAATTGCTTTTTCTAATTCAGGGTTTAGCTCATTTGCCTCACCAGGAATTCGTAAATCTTTCCAAAACTCTTCACGAATTGCACGAATCTTAGTTTGAGCTTCTTCTAGTCCAGCTGCATTACGCGCCATTCCAACATTATTCCACATCACCACTCCTAATTGTTTATGGAAGTGATCCACAGATTTTGTTCCTTTAATACTCATTAAGGTATCAATGATACCGCGAACATCTTTTTCTGCAGCGTCAAATTCAGGCAAATCAGTTGGAATTGGTCCTGTACGAATTTCATCCGCCAAGTAATCTCCAATTGTATATGGTAATACAAAATAACCGTCTGCCAAACCTTGCATTAAAGCAGATGCACCTAATCTATTTGCACCATGATCTGAGAAGTTCGCCTCACCAGCTGCATAGCAACCAGGAATTGTTGTCATTAAATTATAATCAACCCAAATTCCACCCATTGTATAATGTACAGCCGGGTAAATCATCATTGGTGTTTTGTATGGATTTTGATCAACGATCTTCTCATACATTTGGAATAGGTTTCCGTATTTATTCTTAATAACTGCTGACCCTAGCTCAATAATTCTTTCTTTAGATGCATTTGGCTCATGCTGAACCGTTGCGGCTTCTTTTCCGTATCGTTGAATTGCAGACGCAAAATCCAAAAACACTGCCTCACCTGTTGCATTAACACCATAACCAGCATCACATCTTTCTTTTGCTGCTCTTGAAGCCACATCTCGCGGAACCAAGTTACCAAAAGCAGGATATCTTCTTTCTAAGTAATAATCTCTTTCATCTTCGGATAACTCAACTGGTTTTTTCTTTCCAGATCGAATTGCTTCCACATCTTCTTCATTTTTAGGAACCCAAATTCTTCCGTCATTTCTTAATGACTCAGACATCAACGTTAATTTCGATTGATAATCACCTGAACGCGGAATACATGTTGGGTGAATTTGCGTATAGCAAGGGTTAGCAAAGAAAGCCCCTTTTTTATGAATCTTCCAAGCAGCAGTAACATTCGATCCCATCGCATTGGTTGATAAGAAAAACACATTTCCATATCCCCCTGAAGCAATTACAACTGCATGCGCAGAATGGCGTTCAATCGAACCAGTAATTAAATTACGGGCAATTATCCCTCTTGCTTTACCTTCAACTACAACAACGTCCAACATTTCGTGACGGTTGTACATTTTAATTTTTCCTTTACCAATTTGGCGATTCATAGCAGAATAAGCACCTAATAAAAGTTGCTGTCCTGTTTGACCTTTAGCGTAAAATGTTCTTGAAACAAGTACACCGCCAAATGAACGATTATCTAATAGTCCACCATATTCACGTGCAAAAGGAACACCTTGTGCCACACATTGGTCAATAATATTTGCAGAAACCTCAGCCAAACGATAAACATTTCCCTCACGTCCACGATAATCCCCACCTTTTACGGTATCATAAAATAAACGATAGACAGAATCTCCGTCATTCTGGTAATTTTTTGCAGCGTTAATTCCACCTTGAGCAGCAATTGAATGTGCTCTTCGTGGCGAATCTTGAAAACAAAATGCTTTTACGGCATATCCCATTTCAGCCAATGAAGCCGCAGCTGAACCTCCAGCTAATCCAGTCCCTACTACAATAATGTCTATCAGACGCTTATTTGCGGGATTTACAACATTGATCTTGTTCTTATGATTTGTCCATTTCTCTTTGATTGGACCATCAGGTATTTTTGCATCTAAAACTGACATCTTTCTAATTATTAATGAGGGGGATTAAGGTGATGATACACTGCAATAAACACGAATCCTAATGGAATTAAAATAGCGTATAAATTACCTAACTTTTTAATAATCGGGGTATATCTATTGTGATTGAAACCAACCGATTGGAATGCAGATTGAAAACCGTGCAACAAGTGCAAGGATAAGAAGATAAAAGAAAGACAATATATACCAACCCTAATCGGATCGACAAATTTTAATTGCAATTCATGAAAATAACGAACACCTTCTTCTCCACCTGCAACTAGAGCGCCGGTCATGTCTCCGTCAATAAATTTCGTTTTAATTTCTGGAAACCAAAAGTCATAAAAATGCAGTCCTAAAAACAACATAACCATCAAACCTGTGTAAATCATATTCCGTGACATCCAACTTGCATTTGTACTTGGCTTGTTCATGGCATACTTAACGGTTCTTGCCTTATTATTCTGCAACTCCAAATAAATCCCCATTCCGAGGTGAAAAATCACACCAAAAATCAAAACAGGTTGCAAAGCAAATTGAATGATTGGGTTTGTCCCCATAAAATGAGATGCACTATTGAATCCATCTTCACTTAAAACTGAAGAAAAATTAATAACGAAGTGCTGAAGTAAAAAGAAAAGAAGAAAAAACCCGGACAATGCCATGAGTACTTTTCTCGCGATTGATGTTTTCATGTTTCTAATTTATTTTATAATAACGCTAAATAATGCTAGCAAACATCTTATTAAACAACTAAATAAGCTTTTAGTTTTCTGCTAACATTGATGTTATCAAATCTTATAGTCAATTACAAAATTAATGGTGTTTTTAATTAATTACAAATTATTCAATTTTATCTGATTTGACCCCACTTGTTTAGAATCGTTCTAAATAATAAAAGAGTCGATATATGAGCGTTTACAAGGCATACAGACCGTCTTGAAAAACAAGCATCTCAAATATCGGTCTTTTTTATTGCTGCAATACCACAAAAAGGGTATTTTTGCACAACGATTTGTATTTGCTCACACTATTTAACGTGTAAGAATTTAGATCAAATCTTAACAAAAACGATATGATAACAGTAACTGATTTAGCGAAAGAAACTGCTCTCAGAATGATGCGAGAGGAGAATAATAATGAACATTTCATTCGTGTAGGTGTTGAAGGAGGAGGTTGTTCTGGTTTAATGTATCAATTGGTATTTGACAACACCATGAATGATGACGACAAAGAATTTGAGGATAACGGAATTAAAGTGGTTATGAATAAAAAAAGTGTTTTGTATTTAGCTGGAACTACATTAGATTATAGTGGCGGCTTAAATGGCAAAGGATTTGTTTTCACTAACCCTAACGCATCACGCACATGTGGTTGCGGCGAAAGTTTCTCATTATAATTTTTTCTCAAAGAAGAATAGCACATGGCAACGTATACGGAAGAAGAATTAGCAGAGGATTTAAAAAATCAAGAATATAAATTTGGTTTTACCTCTGAAATCGAATCAGATAAGATTCCTGTTGGATTGAGCGAAGATGTAATTCGAATAATCTCAGCAAAAAAAGAAGAGCCAGAATGGCTTTTAGAGTATCGCTTAAACGCTTTTAAGGTTTGGCAAGAAATGACGGAGCCTGAATGGGCACACGTGCATTATGCAAAACCCGATTTTCAAAATATATCTTACTTTTCTGCTCCTAAAAAGCAGTATGAAAGTTGGGATGATGTTGATCCGGAAATGAAGGCGACCATGGATAAATTAGGAATTTCCATGGACGAGCAGAAAAAACTTACAGGCGTTGCAGTAGATTTTGTGATGGACTCGGTTTCAGTAGCAACTTCATTCAAAGAAAAATTAGGCGAATTAGGGATTATATTTTCATCCTTTAGTGAAGCCGTACATGACCACCCAGAATTAGTTAAAAAATACTTGGGATCAGTTGTACCAACTAAAGATAATTTTTACGCGGCATTAAATTCTGCTGTATTTTCTGATGGATCGTTTTGTTATATCCCAAAAGGGGTGAGATGTCCAATGGAATTATCAACCTACTTTAGAATTAACGAATCTGGTACAGGACAATTTGAACGTACATTAGTTATTGCGGACAAAGGAAGTTATGTTTCATACTTAGAAGGATGCACGGCACCTTCACGTGACGAAAATCAATTGCATGCTGCAGTTGTTGAACTCGTTGCTTTGGATGATGCCGAAATTAAATACTCAACGGTTCAAAATTGGTTCCCTGGCGACAAAAATGGTGTTGGTGGAATTTTCAATTTTGTAACAAAACGTGGTATTTGTCATACAAATTCTAAAATTTCTTGGACGCAGGTTGAAACTGGTTCGGCCGTAACATGGAAATACCCGTCTTGTATTTTAAAAGGAGACAATTCAATTGGAGAATTTTATTCTGTTGCTGTGACAAACAATTATCAGCAAGCAGATACTGGAACGAAAATGATTCACCTTGGTAAGAACACCAAGAGCACTGTGATTTCAAAAGGAATCTCGGCAGGTCAATCACAAAACTCGTACAGAGGATTGATTCAAATTAATAAAAACGCACATAATGCACGAAACTTTACGCAGTGTGATAGTTTATTAATGTCAGACAGATGCGGTGCACACACTTTCCCATATATCGAATGTTCAAATAATTCGGCCAAGTTAGAGCACGAAGCCACAACATCCAAAATTGGAGAAGATCAAATATTTTACTGTCAACAACGTGGACTTTCTGAAGAAAGCGCTATTGGATTGATCGTAAATGGTTATGTAAAGGAAGTATTGAATAAACTACCTATGGAATTTGCTGTTGAAGCACAAAAGTTGTTGGCAATTTCGTTAGAGAATAGTGTAGGATAAAAGAGATTAGTACGACTTGGCTATGCTAAGTCTTTTAGATTAAATATCGTCCTAAAAGGTTGGGACTTATAGACAAAAAATAAAAATGAAATAAGATATAAAGTAAAAAGTGAGATGATTCATCTAAGCACTTCAAGCTAATATCTAACATCTATATTGAAATGAGTAAAACATTACTAGAAATCAAAAATCTTCATGCGGAAATTGAGGATGAAGGAAAAGCAATTTTAAAAGGGCTAAACTTAACTGTAAAAGCGGGTGAAATTCACGCAATTATGGGACCTAACGGTGCCGGGAAATCAACTTTAGCATCTGTTGTTGCAGGTAAGGATGGTTATGAGGTAACGCAAGGTTCAGTAGAAATGGACGGGCAAGACCTGTTGGATTTAGCCCCAGATGAGCGTGCGAAAGAAGGTTTATTTTTGGCCTTTCAATATCCTGTAGAAATTCCTGGTGTTTCAAATATTAACTTTTTGAGAACTGCAATAAACGAGATCAAGGAGTATCGTAAAGAAGATCCTGTTTCTGCCAAAGATTTTATGGCGTTAGTGCGCGAAAAATCTAAACTAGTAGAATTGGATTCGAAATTAGCTTCTAGAGCTGTGAATGAAGGATTTTCTGGTGGAGAAAAGAAAAGAAATGAAATTTTTCAAATGGCTATGCTTGATCCTAAAGTAGCGTTCTTGGACGAAACGGATTCTGGTTTAGATATTGATGCTTTAAGAATTGTTGCAGCAGGTGTTAACAAATTGAAAAGTGATAACAATGCTATCATTCTAATTACACACTATCAAAGATTGTTAGACTATATCATTCCTGATTTTGTTCATGTTTTGGCAGATGGTAAAATCGTGAAAACAGGCGGCAAGGAATTAGCCTTAGAGCTAGAAGAAAAAGGATACGATTGGTTGACAGAAGAAAAAACGGTTTAAGAAATGACTTTAGTTTTATCAAAAAAAATGGATGCCTTTTTGGGCGAACTTTCTGTTCCCTCAAACGAGATTCAGTCCAATATAATTGAACGTGTTAAGGGGATGGATTTTCCAACCACTCGAGACGAATATTGGAAATACACACGTGTAGGTAAAATTGCAAATGGGCAATTTTCTAACACAACAGATTCGCGAAACGAAATTGATGCGTCGCCTTATTTGATTAGTGATAATTATATTATCATAGAAAATGGCAATATTCGCGCTGATTTAAGTCAAGTGAATGCTGATTTTGCGGTTGAATATAAAAACGCCACAGAAATCGAGCACCTTTTAAACATGGATCACAATAACGTGTTCACAGCACTTAATTCTGGTCTTTTCAATCAAGCGATTACAATTAAGGTTGCAGCGAATCAGGTTATTAAAAAGCCACTACAACTTGTGTTTATTAGCACAGGTGACAATAATATGGCAAATAACCGAATCCTTATCCAAGCGGGTAAATTTTCGGAGTCATCTCTTATTATTTCAAATGTAAGTGACAATGCCAATAACTGCTTCAACAATACGATTACTGAAGTAGATGTAGCGGAAAATGCGCATTTAACTATTCATAAAATTCAAAATGAAAGCGCAACGAATTTATCTGTGTCGACTGAAGAAGTCAAACAGGCGGATAATTCGACGTTCAAAATCAATACCTTCACATTAACAGGACTTTTAGTACGTAACAATATTAATATTGCTGTTGCTGGAGAAAATTGTGAATCATATATGAATGCGGCTATTGTTTCTGCCGGGAAACAACAT
>JBLHOW010000001.1:0-211740 GCA_047623705.1 Crocinitomix sp. | reverse complement strand
CTGATCAAGGTACAACAACGGTAACTTGGACGTATGAAGATGAGAATGGAAATATAATAACACAAACACAAGATGTTGTAATTGATGATATTACGGCTCCAACTCCAGATGATGCTGATTTAGATGATGTAACTGCAGAATGTGAAGTAACTTCATTAACGGATCCAACTGCTACTGATAATTGTGGCGGTCCTGTTACGGTTACAAGTGATGCTGCCTTACCAATTACTGATCAAGGTACAACAACGGTAACTTGGACGTATGAAGATGAAAATGGAAATATATCTACGCAAACACAAGATATTGTAATTGACGATATTACTCCTCCAACAATCCTAGATTGTGTAGTAGATTTCACTGAAAATCCAAATACACCAATATGTGAAGCAATCGTTACATGGGTTGAACCTACTGTAACAGACAACTGTGCAGGTGTAATTATGACATCAACACATTCTCCTGGAGATATTTTCCCTCTTGGAATAACAACTGTAACATACACAGCTACAGATATTGGAGGAAACGAAATAACTTGTTCATTTGATGTAACTGTTGTTTCTGATCTAACATTAACAACGGTTGTTACGGATGTAGAAACTGGTGATGATGGAGCAATTGACCTAACGGTAACTGGAGGAGTTCCTAGTTATGTTTATGATTGGGATATTGATGGAACGGGTGATTTTGATGACACGGAAGATTTAACTGATTTATCAGTTGGAATATATGTTGTTGAGGTGATGGACACTGTCGGATGTACTGCAACAGTTACAATTGAAATTGTACTTTCATGTATCCCTTTAGAGGTAGACGTAACAGAAACTACGCTTTGTGAAAATGAATTGCTAACCTTAGACGGAACTTCAGGAACTGGAGGTACAATCACTTGGGATATGGATGTGACGAATGGCATACCATTTATGCCGGGAGTATCTGGGATAATTACCTATACTGCAACAAGTGATAGTGACGAAGATTGTCCCTATGCTGTAGACATTGAAGTGCTAGCAATACCAACGGTAATTGCATCTGCAGGTGATGATTCATTCTGTGATGGTGAACCAGTTGTACTTTCTGCTGGTGGAGATGCGGATACTTATTCTTGGGATCCAACAGACTTTGATCCACCAGTTGGTGTAACAACGTATACTTTAACAGGTGTATATGACGCAACAGGATGTATGAATACAGCAACAATTGATATTACAGTGCATGCTTTACCAACTGTTGTTGCTTCTGCTGACAACGAAAATGTTTGTGAAGGCAATGAAATCGTATTATTCGGTTCAGGTGCCACGACCTATGATTGGTCGGATGATATAATCGACGGTGAATCGTTTTTCGAAGCGGTAGGCACTTATAATTACACCGTAATTGGAACAGACATTAACGGTTGTACTGATAGTGATGATATTATTATCAACGTTGTGGAGCCGATTACAATTACTTATGACGTGATCCATGACGGTGGTGCCTCAGACGGTGAAATTAATATCACTGTAACTGGCGGATTACCTCCATACGTATTTGATTGGGATATTGACGGATTAGGAGATCTTGATGATGATGAAGATTTGTTTGATTTAGCTTTTGGTTTCTATGAAGTATTCGTTACAGACGAAGCTGGATGTGAAGCTTCAGAGAATATTTACGTTGATACGCAAGTAGGAATTGGTGAAGAGGATGCAGAAACGCTTCAAATTTATCCGAATCCAGCTAAAGATAATCTAACAGTAAAATTAGACGGAACATTCGCGTATACGATCTACAGCTTAGATGGCAAACTAGTAATGACTGGTCAAGCAGTAAATCAAGAAACAATTTTTGTAGGTGACGTTGAAGACGGAGCTTACTTAATTGAAATTAGAAATGAAAATGGTGTAAAAAGAACACAGTTTGTAAAGAACTAGTCCTTCACAACCCACATAAAATTAGCATGAAGTGCGCGTATTTGATACGCGCACTTTTTGTTTTATCCCAAATTATTACTGGTTTTGACTTCCCTATTGTAAAACTTCATTCCTGTCTAAACATAAACAAATAAAGTATACTATACCATTGTTGATCAGCGCGTTAAATGACTTTCTAAGTATATAGCAGATCAATCCATAGAAATTATCTCTATATTGTTATAAATCATTAACCAAAAACACATTTATGAAATCCATTCGATTGATAGGGTCAATAGCCCTACTCCTATTTGCAATACTTGCAAATGCACAAAGTTTTAACAATTATTACCCAGACAACCTATCAAATGATATAGCGGGTTATTGCAACGCAACTTTTGATGCGAAAAGCGAAACTTACTTTTTGGTTGAATACGACCGCCAAATTGATATCGCATTTAACTCAGCCTTGCATGTAAAAAAGGTAGATGCAGCTGGCAACTTAATTGACCACCGTTATTTCGTCACTGACTTTATGCCTTATTCAGGACATTATATTTCAGGAGTGCAATCTCAAGGTGATGAAATCGTCGTTTTTGTAAACCGAAATGTTGGTTATCCACATGTGCATGACGTATTTATAATCCGCATCAAAAAAGACTTGACCGGAATACCAACCAGCAAGCGATTATACTTAGACGGGGATGATAAATCATTCAATTCCATGAAAATTAATGAAGTTGTGCAGTATGGCAATCAACTGTTATTTACAGGCAGCGTTTTTACGCGAGGCGACCTTAATTTCCCAGCTGAACCCAGCAAATTATTAATGGGATTTGTCAATGCAGACGGATCGGTGAATTACCAAATTTACCAACACAATGCCGACCGATTAGAAGGGCTATCATTATTACCAAGAGCAAAGGCGAATGAATTATATATATCTATCAGGTTTACGCGCAAAGATGAAAAAGCACTTGAAAACAAAGACATGCCACTCATTGTCAAAATGCGCACTTTTGGCACAAGTTTCTACCTTGTCTGGGGCAAACTATACCCTGACCTTCGGGTAGATGTTAGCAATTATTCAAGCTATAACGAAGGGATAGAGATTCCGCTAATAGAATCGTTCACAGAAAAAAGTACGCCTGCATTTTTAGCAAGAAATGAAAAAACTGAAGATTTAGTATTTGTGCCATTTTCAAGATTAACAGGTGACCACGTTGCATCAGCCGTTCGGCAAATTGTACTTCCAGAAAAAATAGAGTTAATTGACGCCGTAAAAATGAACGATACTAAAAATGGTTTAGCCGTCTTATTTACGCGTCAAGAACCTTATAACCTTCGGAATTCGGAAAGTTATTTAATGACTTGCCCAAATTTATACCAACTACTAGTTAACCCCAAATGGCACGACTTGACTTCTCCATCTTTGACGAATGCCATACAAGCGCGAAAAATACTAATTCCAGCAAAAGGTGAATTAGCAATAGCAGGTTTAGTGAATCGTGTCGAATATCCTTTGTCTGGCCTCTATCGTGCCTCTTTAATGAAATCCGACGACCTATCATTTGATTGTGTGGACTATAAAAAATTGAAGACCCCAAAATTATTGGAGATCATCAATGAAAAAATCGCCCTCAAGCTATCTAATGTAGAAATTCTTGAAGAAGAGCGAGAAATAGAACAATCTGTAATTGTCGCGACCTATAAATATAAATTATGCGGTCCTATAATTGACGGAGGAAGAGCACCGAGTACCGACAATAATTCAACAATTGGAATTGAACTAACGGTATTTCCTAATCCTGCCGACCATACAGTACAAATTATCATTCCACAAGCTGAAACAGGTACGCAACAAATTACGATCCGAAACATGATGGGTCAGATTGTATATCAACGTGTTCTTAGCGATATGGAATTAAATTGCACCATAAACACAAGTCATTTTTCAGAAGGCGTTTACTTACTTGAATTAAGCAATGATGATCAAATTGTTGCACAAGAAAAAGTAATTATCGCACATTAATAAAATTAGATATTCCCCCTTTCTGATAGCCTTAGAAAGGGGGATTCTTATTTCAGAAAACATTTTATCTAAGCTTTCCAAATTATTGGCTAATTTAGAAGGAATCAAACCTCAAACATGTCTGAAGTTTCCCTTTTTTATGCCTTAACGCATATTTTTATATCGCTCATTGGAGGAGTCCTTCTCCTTGCAATTTGGTATAATATTCGTAAGCGTTTCATTCAACTATTAGAAGAAAACGAGTCTGAAAAACGGGTTGATAAAGGCTTACTATTTTTAAGTTTAGCCCTATTCGTTTGGGCAATTTCTGGTTGCTGGGTTTATGCCAATAATGGTCTATCTTTTGCTGACACAATTGGTTATACGGCCATTCTCAACCTCTTTTCAGTACTCAATAATGTTTTTCTTTTATTAGCACTTTCTTATTTTTATTATGCGCCAAAATTTATTTATCAAAATAAAAGAAATGTACAAATATTGGTCATTGTCATAATTGCTGTTTCAATTGCAACACCTATTCTTTCAAATTATGACCAAGCCAATAGCCCTTTCAAAATAAGTGCCTTACCTGACCTTGTTCTTTCTGGATTCCTCTCCCTCTTATTAATGATTTCCCTATACCAAACCTTCATGAAAGGAGGCTTAGCGATTATCGCTGTCATTTCAGTTTTAGTTACTGTCATGGTCTTCGTTTCGCAATTGCCTGAGGTATTTAATTCTTTAAATGATGGATTCATTAATAACCTGATCAAATTAATTTCAAAAGTTTCTTTGATCACCTTATTTATGGTCCTTGCAACCACATGGGTTATTCGTCTTGCAAACATGCCAAAGCCCAACGAAGTAACCATAGTTTTTTTAGATTGGTCAATGGTGAAAATTAGCATCCCTTCAAAAGGAATCTTTAATGAAGTAGTTGATTTCGAATCGAAAACTACACAGTATAAGAACCTCTTAAAGTTTGCCATTCGGCGCAAATTAGGTGAAGGAAATGAACAAACAATTCAAATTGGTAACGGTGGTGAATTAAACAACCAAACTTACCTCAGTCGCATAATCGAAAATATGAACGAAATTTTGAAATTGGATACGCTTCAAAAACTCGAGCGGCGTGATATTTTCACCTTTATTGGTGAAGGAAATTACCGTCTTAGAATCACACCAGAAAATATTACAATTGACGCCGCACTTTTGAAAGAAGCCGCACAATCTCTTGAAAATCCTGACTACGCCAAGCTTTGTAATTAATTGTTTCTCAATTACAAATCAGCACATTTAACAAATAATTGCAACCATTAAGCACAGTGCTTGACCACCGTAATGGTATTCTCTAGTTTCGAACTTTAATTCATGTTTTGGTGATTTTAATCCTCCTTTTAAAATTCATCCCGATAATTTATTCACGTTAAAAACTATCTTTTTATGAATGCAACACAAGACCGTTTCGGCCATCCTAAGGGCCTTTATTACTTATTTTTCGCTGAACTCTGGGAGCGCTTTTCCTTTTACGGGATGAAAGCCTTACTGGTTTTATATATGACCAAACAACTTTTGTTTACAGACGACATGTCCTTTGGCGTTTACGCCGCATATATGTCCTTGGTTTATGTTACACCACTCATTGGCGGAATAGTAGCCGAGCAAATGATTGGCTATCGTAAAGCAATTAACCTGGGAGGAATATTAATGGCATTTGGTCATTTCTTTTTGACATTTGAACATCCTTTTTTCTTCTATTTTTCATTGGGTTTAATTATCGTTGGAAATGGTTTTTTTAAACCAAATATTTCATCCTTTGTTGGTGCGCTTTATGCACCTGGCGATAAAAGACGCGATTCGGGATTCACCATTTTTTACTTAGGCGTTAATTTGGGCGCAACAATTGCTCCCTTATTGTGTGCGTGGGTAGCCGAACTTTACGGGTGGCACTATGGATTCATTTTGGCAGGAATCGGAATGCTTGTAGGGCTCATAGTTTTTCAGCGAGGTATTAACAAGAACATTTTTGAAGATTTAGGCAAAGTTCCAGATCCAGAAAAATTCAAAATTGTTCGTTGGGGAATGAGTCAGCAAACGCGGGTTATTATTGCTGCTGTTGTTTCCGTTCCCATCTTTGCTTTAATTGTAAAATTTTATCATTTCGAGCATTATTTATTATGGATTGTTTCTGCCTTTTTAGTGGTGTATTTGGGTTCCATTTTATATAAGGTCAGTGCCCTTGAAAAAAAGCGACTCATGGTTGCAGTATACTTCACGTTTTTAGCCACCTTATTCATGATAATTTTCGAACAAGCAGGAAGTTCACTTACATTATTTGCTGATAGAAATGTGAATTTAATTGGTATTAATGCAGCTCAAACCAATAGTATTAATGCAGCATTTATTGTTTTATTAGCAGTGCCCTTTGCCTTATTATGGCCGATCCTCACCAAAAGAAATAGAAACCCAAGTTCCCCGTTAAAATTGGGAGCCGGTCTCTTTTTATTAGGGCTTGGTTTTATCGTTTTTGGAATGTCTTCTCGATCAATGGATGAAGTAGGAAATGTTCCTATGTATTACCTCATTTTGGGGACCTTTATTTATACCATTGGAGAACTCTTTTTATCACCAATTGGGCTTTCAAAAATGACTGAATTATCTCCCAAAAAACACGTTGCCTTTATAATGGGAGTTTGGTTTCTATCCTCTTTTTACGGACACTTTTTCGCTGGAAAACTGGCCCAATTAACGACAGTTTCTTCTGGAGAAGATAGCGTGTTAAGTTCTGGAACATTTTCAAAGGTATCGGATTTGATAACGGGTTTAAATGGCGTAACCGCTGCACAAATGGGCGACTCATTTTACCAACTCTATTCCTATGTTTCGGTTTATGCCGTTTTTGGAACTATTGCCATTTTTTTAGGGATCGTGGCCATGCTTATTTCGCCCTATATTAAACAATTAATGAGCGGAATAAAATAGTGTTTGCCTATAAAATTCGATTTCTGCGTTACGCTCGCTCAAAATTTGAACTCGAACGTTATATATCAAACAATAAAATTATGAACAGAAGAACCTACTGTTCAAAAGTGACGTTATCCTCTCCTACAGATAACGTTGCTTTTTGACCTATAATTAAAGCACGGTTGTCCAACATATGGCCTGCCGGAAAATTAAAGCAAAGCGGAATGTTTAAAGGAGCAATATGTTGCTGGATTACTTCTTCTACCGAACATCCAAAGGGTACTTCAGAATCTTTCATATTACTTAAACCACCGACAATAATTCCAGAAATTTGCGCCAGTTTTCCTGCTTTTTTAAGTGCATAAAACATGCGATCAATGGAGTATACAGCCTCACCAACATCCTCAATGAAAAGTATTTTCCCCTCATAATCCGCCTCAGAATTCGTGCCCAGCATTGAATGAATAATGGCTAAGTTTCCACCTGTAAGCGGAGCAGCTATTTCACCCAAAATATTCAAGCTATGTGATTCAATTTCGTAATTGTTCGTTTTCCCATTAATCGCATTCACCAATGAAGACAAGGATTCAAACGTATTTTCGGAAAAATTTAAGGGGGCCGTTGCATGTATCGTTGGCAAATTAAAATTCTTCGGAATATGTTCGTGAAAAACAGTAATATCGCTATAGCCAATAATTAATTTTGGATGCGCCATAAAACCAGAAAAATCCAATTGATCAACCAATTGAACGGCACCATAACCTCCTCGTGTGCATAAAATCACATCCACTGTAGGATCATTTAGGGCATATTGAAAATCACTCAAGCGCTCTTCAACCGTACCAGAAAAATAATTATGCACACCCAAAGCATAAGTACCAACCTCTACATCAAAACCGCTATCCGTTAGAAAGTTTTCTGCAAAATCTACCTCATGCTGGTCAATATGTTTAGCTGGCGATACCAATCGGATTTTTTTCATGACTTAAATGTAATCAAAAGACAAAGAATTTAATATCTTGATCTTAATTTTAGAAAAAACCCTACTTATTACAATGGCAAAATTGACAAAAGAAATAGCAATTGATACGACCAAAGAAGTATTCAGAAGAGCTTTTTTACCCAACGCATTATTCGTTCCTTTTTTAATTTTATTGCATTGGATCGTTATTTCAATCTGGTTCGCTTATAACTATGAGCAACAAAATATAATCACCCATATAATTGTCGGTTTATTGGGAGGATCATTTACTGTATTGACATATTTTGTATGGGGACTTCGCCGATTCTTAATCAAAGCTTACCTTATTATTCACTATAATATTATCAATTTATGGTTGCATCCTTTTTGTAAAAAAATGGCTGATAAAATATTGAATAATGCCGCGTATTTAGAAGAAATAGAGGTAGCATCCTTAGTGATGGAGTTTTTCGAGGATATAAAAGAACGCGCGAAGAAACTCCCTAAAATAATCCAATGGGTCATACGCTTAGTAATTCGTTCGACAGGATATACTGACGAACTGGCCTATAAAATTAAACTCATTGGAAATAAAGATACAGACGAAATTGCGCATTTAATTAGTGATGAACTGAGCTACCAATTAATTGCGGCTAGTAATCGCATTGTTCCAGCTAAAATCATTTATTTAATTCCAATTAATATTATTCTGATCATTCTACTTTGGGTATTTTTTTAGGTTAATACATTAATTTTTACAACTGATTTCCATCAGTTCTTCTTCGAAAAATTCGGAGTAAATTTGTCCAAACAAAATAGGCATGCCAAAACAAATCGAAAATAGATCAGACGTTAGTTTACTCGTCCGATCATTCTACGCTAAAATTCGGGAGAACGATTTTTTAGGACCTATTTTCAATACTGCGATCCCTGAAAATCAATGGGAAACACATTTAGAAAAACTGACAGATTTTTGGGAGACCAATCTTTTTGGAATTCCAAAGTTCAAAGGCAATCCAATGCTAGCGCACCGTAATGTTGACGCGGCAAATCATCATAATATTGAAATGGAACACTTTGGTCATTGGATTCAAATGTGGTTTGAAACCATTGATGAACATTTCATTGGTGACTTAGCTGATAAAGCCAAAAGAGCTTCTCGGAAAATGGCAACTGGGCTTTTTATGGGAATGAAATCTTAAGAGACACAATATTGTGTTCTATTTATACGTTCTATCATCCTTCTCTAGATTTACAGCTTACACAAACCCACCATTACCTAACCATTAGATTTCGATCTAGCTGAAATGAACTGTATATGCCTGAATCTCAAACTTGCACACGCTGTGTTATGGACACAAGCGATCCAAACATTGTATTTAATGACGAAGGGGTTTGTCACCATTGTCTTAACTACGCTAAACTCCGAACGGAAACTCCAAAATACAATTACGATCAATTTGATGCTATTGTAGCACGAATGAAAGAACGTGGAAAAAAATATCCCTACGATTGTGTCGTTGGAATAAGTGGCGGAACCGATAGTTCTTACTTGCTACATCAATTAAAAAATATTGGCTTACGCGTTTTGGCAATGCATTATGATAGTGGCTGGAATACAGAAGAAGCCGTGCATAATGTCAAAGTACTCACGGAAAAAATGGGCCTAGATTTATACACATTTAAAGTAGATTGGGAAGAATTTAAAGCAGTACAAATGGCTTATTTACGAGCAGGAGTTGTGGACTTAGATGTTCCAACAGACCATGCTTTGCATGGTGCTTTATATAAAAGTGCGGTAGATAAAAAAGCCCCGTTCATTTTAACAGGTCACAATATGTCAACTGAGTCTATTATGCCAGATACTTGGGTACATGACAAATTAGACAGCAAAAATTTGATGGATATTTATCGAACGCATGGAGACGTGGTTAAATTAAAATCATTTCCCTTACAGACCTTAAAAACCAAGTTTTTAAACTATAATATTCGTAAAATTGAGATGATCTTTATTCTCAACTATATGCCGTATAATAAGGCAGAGGCTGCAACACTTTTGCAAAAAGAATACAATTGGGAACCCGTGCGCGTGAAACATGGGGAATCCATTTGGACCCGGTTTTATCAATGTCATATTTTACCCACAAGGTTTGGAATTGATAAACGCAAAGCACATTTTAGTAACTTTATTTTATCGGGTGTAATGACCCGAGAAGAGGCTTTGATTGAATTGAGTAAACCAATTTATTTAGACGATTTAGAAAATGATAAAAAGATTATCTTTGAACGTTTTGGAATTAGTGCAGCAGAATTTGATGAATTAATGAAGGTGCCTAAAAGAATACAAGCCGATTTTAAAACAGAAAAAGCATTGAAAGAAACCTATGCGAAAATTAGAAAAATTTTACCGCTAAAGGGAGTATTAAAATTATCAACGCGTCATTAATCACAAGCTAAAGTGTCTGATAAGCGATTAAAAATTCTTTTTTTAGCCAAATGGTATCCAAATAAATTTGATGTTTTGGATGGTGTTTTTGTGGTTGATCATGCAAAGGCTACCGAGACTAAAAATGATGTTTGCGTGCTATTTATTCATTCTGATCCCGACTTAAAAGTAGCACGAGAACTGATTACGACGGAAGCAAATGGCTATCCCGAAATGACCATTTATTTTAAATCACCAACGACGCGATTTGCTCCCTATAATAAATTGATGACAGGGTTTTTATATATAAAGAATCAATTTTACGGCTATCGACATATTAAGAAAATTTGGGGGAAACCTGACCTAACACATATTCATGTTTTATTGCGCGCAAGTGTATTGGCTGTTTGGTTAAAATGGCGAAAAAATATTCCTTTTGTCATAACAGAGCATTGGTCGGGTTATGATCCTAATGTAGATTATAAAATCAGTAATTTCAAAAAAAAATGTTTGGCCTTTGTGATTAAACGCTCAAGTGCCTTAACAACAGTTTCGGCCTATTTGCAAAAGCACATTAAAAATGTAAATGACCAAACGAATTTTCATATCGTTTCAAATACAATTGATCCACGAATCTTCAAGCCAATTGAAAAAGAAAAGCGAGATAAAAAACGCCTCGTTCATGTTTCCACCTTAGATAATTATCCAAAGAATTTTGGGCGCATTTTAGAGGTAATAGGAAAGCTCACAGAAACGCGCACCGACTTTGAATTCCAAGTGATTGGCAAAGGGATTGAAATGGAAACGCAAAAAGCCTTAGCCAAAAAACTAGGTGTCTTAGATAAAACAGTTTTTTTTCGTGGATTTTTACCAAAAGAAGAAGTTGCAACAGAGATTGCAAAGAGTGATTTAATGTTGCTTTTTAGTCATTACGAAACACAATCTTGTGTGTTATTAGAATCGTTTTTATGTGGCGTGCCTGGCATTGGACCAGACGTTGGAGGAGTTGTTGAAATTATCAATGCCAATAATGGTGTTTTAGTTCCACATAATGATGCTAGGGCATTTTATGATGCGATTCAGGCCTTTTTAGATGCGGAATTAGAGTTTGATTCGAGCAAAATAAGGGATGAAGCAATGCGATTTGCTTATGCGGGAATTGGGGAGCAGTTTGATCGAATTTATAGGGAAACGTTGGCAATTGACTAGTCGTAAAATTTCTAGATAAATCTTAGAAATCACAGAATACCGCCTACCCAAATGGACGGAACAGTGATGCACAGTTATTTGATACTGCGAAATGTGAGACTCATTCTTGCTTTGCTTTCAGCCAATTTAGGCACAGAATGTTGCCATAAATCTTGTGTTTTCTGAGTCATATAAATCAGAGATCCAGCCGGTAAAGGGAAGTCAATTTTGTTTTCCTTATCCTCGATTTCCCGAAACCTTAATGATCTTGTATCACCAAGCGAAATGATCGCTACTCCAGTCCCCTCATGTAATATATCGGTTTGGTCAGAATGCCAACCCATTTTCGCTTTTCCATGTAAGTAGAAGTTGATTAGACAATTGTTTGGCCTAAACCCGAGATTCTTTTCAATTATGTCAAGTAGTTCTTCAAGCTCAGGCAGAAATTCCTGAAATGCATAACTCATTTGTGAATAATTATATGCAACTCCATAACTCGCAGTTTTTCTCGCTTGCATTTGGTCATCCCAATTGACTGATTTCTCTAATTTAAGATAGAGTTCCAAGGGATTAGATATTACATCTTCTATGTAGGTAATTCCATCCATAATACTATTAAGTGTAATGTTCGGATAAAGATATGCATTTATGTTAACGGATATAGCATTGCTTTTTTTGAGAAGATTTTACGTTTCACCACCTCTAATCTTGTTATTAGATTATCGGTTTTTAACTTAAAAAAAGGCAATACCATTTGAAATTGTCAATTGATTTGAAATTCTGATTGAATCATTTATTATTAGAGATATTGTTATTTAGGCTGATAGAATAAATATTGTAGCAAGAGTTAATGTCGTCAAGAAGCACAGAGATGCTATTTTCTATTCCATTTTTCTAAGAGAAGCTCTCCTGACTTAATATATAATTCTGCTGCAGTTCTATTAGATGAAGGTATTTTATTGACAAAATGAGTAGAATGAATAATCTCATAATGAAATTCACTTTTGGTTAAACCAGCTAGTATCAAAAGGTAGTCTAATTAGAACTTTTCATCAAAACCTTCCCAAAACATTTTTTCATACATCATCTTGCATAGACATCTTTTCTAAACTAAATCTTGCCAATGTTTATTGGACAAGCAAGGTTCAGCATATTCAAATATTCCTTCGATTGATTTCCTATCTAAAACAAGTTTGATTTCTTTATAGTTAACACCTATAGGTATCTCCAGAGTAAAGAAAGAAGGATTCATTTTTTCCGAAGTACAACCAAGTTCCTTAAGTTCGTTCCTAGCCAATTCTATTTCGTTACCGTTATTCATTAATACCTGAACAGTAGAATTTCCTGAAGATTTAACTGTGTTTCGGTATGTTAGCATTTCTTCCTGTTGATCAAATTCTGCTAAAACTATGTCGTCAGAATTGACGAGTGGACCATAAAATGGAATTGAATCTATTCGATAATGTCCTTTGTTCTTGTCAACAAGAATTGCCCACATTGTTTCAACATGTACTTCATCAGTAATGTTACTGACAAACCGAAAAAGAATCTTTACATGTTCAATATTTGAATCTACTCTCACATTGTTAATGTTGTCTTATGCCCTTAAAATATCCCCTTTTTCTCTTTATGCACAAAAAGGTCATCAATTAATCCAGAATCAAAGGCATCAACGGGTTGTTCTTCAACTACGCTATGATAAACTGTTGCGATAAAAACCATTTCGGCAGAGGAGACAATACTTTGAATTAAAAAGGCAGCCAATATTCCAATTGATAAGCCTAACATTGGATTAATCATTCCAAAAATAAGCCCAAGTGGTAATGCAATAATTAGCCAAGCAACCAAACTTAAAATTCCAAAGCTGAAAGAAGCACCAATAGACTCACCCCATTTTTCCTTCATGATTTTACCAGAACGTTTTAAAGCTTCAAATGGACCAACCTCTTCGTAAGCCAA
Source organism: Crocinitomix sp. (assembly GCA_047623705.1). Classification (GTDB taxonomy): domain Bacteria; phylum Bacteroidota; class Bacteroidia; order Flavobacteriales_D; family Crocinitomicaceae; genus Crocinitomix. The sequence continues at coordinate 198,343 of JBLHOW010000001.1, read as the reverse complement.
AACAGGCACTACGAAAAAGGTCATTATCGACCATACAACACCAATAATTCCAGCAATAATGTTCCCGAAAACACCACTGTTTTCTTGGATAACTCTTAATAATAAGCCGACTGTAGCAGACAAAACAGCCCAACCTAAAATAATCGGAATTCTTTTCATACTAAAACGTACTCCATCTCCAAAATTGGGTTTCCCGCCTTGCAAATAGATTCGCGTGCAATGGACTAATCCCACATTGAAAAAGACAATAACGAAATAACAAACGAGGTAATATAAAAACGTGATGGCATAATCTGTTCCAGAACTTTTTTCTGCTATTTGATCTAAATCTGCTCCAAAAGAAGCATAAGTTATACCCGCGAAACTGGCCACAACTAATATCAATGTTATCAAACTAATAATTGGAAATAAAACCAGTTGTTTATTCTTCTGAATTATCTTTAAACTGGCAATTCCCATGCGCCATCCTTTACTTAATCTGTCAAAAAATCCCATTCTTATCGTTTTTACCAAAATAGTGAATTTTCGCCAGAATATACTGTATTATCGACGGTTTAAGAAAAATCAAGTTTCATCAATCATAGCAATCAAAATCCCGCGATTCAGATTATATTTGCAGTAGAGATGGGAAAACCTTCCTCATTTGAAGGTGAACATCTAAATTTTAAGAATAACTACATGAAAAATAATAAGTATACCGTTACAGCTGCATTGCCATATGCAAATGGTCCCCTTCATTTAGGGCACGTAGCGGGAGTTTACCTTCCAGCTGATATTTTCGTTCGCTTTTTAAGAATGAAAAATGAGGATGTCGTTTTTGTTTGCGCAAGTGATGAGCATGGTGCAGCAATCACGTTACGTGCGAAAAAGGAAGGTACAACACCACAGGAAATCGTGGATAAATACCACCAAATAAACAAAAAAGCTTTTGCTGATTTTGGAATTGGATTTGACATCTATTCAAGAACGTCTAACCCTATTCACCATAAAACTGCTAGTGATTATTTTAAGGTGCTAAATGATAAAGGAAGTTTTACAAAAAAAACAACCGAACAATATTACGACGAAGACTTTAACCAATTTTTAGCAGATCGTTATATCAGTGGAACATGTCCAAATTGCAGTAATGAAGGTGCTTATGGCGACCAATGCGAAAAATGTGGTTCTGCTTTAAGTCCAACTGATTTGATTAATCCGGTTTCAACATTGAGTGGTAAAGCACCCGTTTTACGTGAAACAACACATTGGTTTTTACCAATGGACAAACACGAAGATTGGTTGCGCTCTTGGATAAAAGAAGGAAAATTGGACGGTGTTCAACAGCATGATCCTAAATTGTGGCGAAACCAAGTCAACGGTCAATGCATGAGTTGGATTGATGGCGGTTTACATGCCCGAGCTATGACCCGTGATTTAGATTGGGGTGTAAAAGTTCCGGTTGAAGGTGCGGATGGTAAAGTGCTTTATGTTTGGTTAGATGCTCCAATTGGATACATTTCTGCCACCAAAGAATGGGCAGCTGAGAATGATAAAAATTGGGAAGATTATTGGACAGGTGATTCTAAATTAATTCAGTTCATTGGAAAAGATAATATTGTTTTTCACGCTATTATTTTCCCTATTCTTTTAAAAGAACATGGGGGACTAATTTTGCCAGACAATGTGCCAGCCTACGAGTTTTTGAACTTGGAAGGAGATAAATTCTCAACCTCTCGGAATTGGGCGGTTTGGCTGCACGAATACATGGCTGAAAATCCGGACAAAATTGATGAATTAAAATACGTTTTAACTTCAATTGCTCCTGAAAGCAAGGATGCCGAATTTACCTGGAAAGAATATCAAGCAAGAATCAATAATGAATTGGCAGATATCTTAGGAAACTTTGTGAATAGAGCAATTGTTTTAACGCATAAATATTTTGATGCAAAGGTGCCAAGCCGAGGAGGATTAACGGATGTGGACAAGGATGTGATTGCTCAAATGGCAGAATTTCCAGATAAAATTGAAGGACTAATTCGCAAATATAAGATTAGAGAAGCCCAATCAGAAGCAATGAATTTTGCCCGATTAGGAAATAAATATTTGGCAGAAACAGAGCCGTGGAAATTGGCAAAGACGGACATGTCAAGGGTGGAGACGATCATGAATATCGCCTTGCAAATAACAGCGAATCTAACCATTGTGTTTGCGCCGTTTTTACCAGGGAAAGCCACTAAAATTGCCGAATTCTTAAATTGCGGAACATTAGGTTGGAATTTAGCTGGATCTGCAGAAATTTTATCTGCGGGACATGCTCTGAACGAAAATAAACCTTCCATTTTAATTAGTAAAATAGAAGATACTTTCGTAGAAGCACAAGTAGCGAAATTAGAAGCGAGTAAGCTGGAAAAGGCTACCGAAGATAAAGCCGCACAGCCGGTTATTCATCCCGATCAAAAAACGGAAACTTCGTTTGATGATTTCATGAAAATGGACATTCGTGTAGGTGAAATATTGGAAGCTGAGAAAGTAAAAAAATCGGACAAATTATTGAAGTTACTTGTCGATACAGGATTGGATAAACGAATCGTTGTATCAGGAATTGCCGAACATTTTGCGCCCGAGGATGTTATTGGTAAAAAAGTAAGTGTTTTAATGAACTTAGCGCCGAGAAAAATTCGCGGTGTTGAATCGCAAGGAATGATATTAATGGCCGAAAATGCAGACGGAAAACTCAGTTTTGTTTCTCCAGATGAGTCATTTAAAGCTGGATGTGAAATTAGATAAGAAGACTTGGATAAGAATACGAAATATTGCAATAGTTTAACTGAGTACAATCGGTTAGAAAGTCAAGAAGTAAAAGTTGGCAATATCAATTTTGGCGGCGAAAACCCGATTCGTTTACAATCTATGACAACAACGGATACTATGGACACCGAAGGTTCTGTAGCCCAAGCGGTGCGAATGATTGAAGCAGGTTGTGAATTGGTGCGCTATACAGCGCCATCTAAACGTGAAGCTGAAAATTTAAAAATCATTCGGGCTGAATTAAATAAATTAGGTTTAACTACACCTTTAGTTGCTGATATTCATTTTACGCCAAATGCGGCTGAAGTTGCAGCTTTACATATTGAAAAAGTTCGCGTAAACCCTGGTAATTACGCTGATAAAAAGAAATTTGAAGAGATAGAATATACAGACGAATCCTACCAAGCGGAATTGGTTCGGATTCGTGAAAAGTTTACCCCACTTGTATTGATTTGCAAAGATTTGGAACGCGCAATGCGCATAGGCACCAATCACGGTTCACTTTCTGACAGAATTACAAGTCGTTATGGTGATACTGCAGCTGGTATGGTAAACTCGGCTTTAGAATTTATTGAAATTTGTGAGGATAATGCTTATTATGACTTGGTGATTTCAATGAAATCAAGCAATCCCTTAGTGATGGTTGAAGCTTACCGAATTTTGGCAAGCGAAATGATTCAGCGCGGACGTGTTTACCCCATGCATTTAGGCGTAACAGAAGCTGGTGAAGGAGAAGATGGGCGTATTAAATCAGCCGTTGGAATTGGAACCTTATTGGCAGATGGTTTGGGCGATACAGTACGTGTTTCCTTAACCGAAGCGCCAGAATTGGAAATACCCGTTGCTCGAAAATTAGTGGCTCGTTATGCTGATTTTGATAAGAATTCAGCAATTGCTCCAATCACTGGTGAACTTCCCTATAATCCATTCGAATATAAACGCAGAACTACGAAAGCTGTAAAAAATATTGGCGATCATAATGTTCCTGTTGTAATAACAGATTTAAGTCAACATAAAATACTCAAACCTGCACATTTATTCGCATCAGGATATGTCTATAAAGTAGAAGACGACAAGTGGCATTTGAAAGAACAATGTGTCGATTATATTTATACAGGATCAACTATTCCAGATTTTGAATTGCCCGGAACTTTAGGAGTTATCTGCGAAGCTAGTAGTTGGCAAAATAAAAATCAAGTCTATCCTATCTTTAATTTGGCTGACTTTTTAAATGCAAAAGCAATTCATGCCGAATTAAACTTCGTAAGGATTTACGCAGATGATATAGATACAATTCTAACGGTTAAGCAAAATCCGAAATTTGGAAAAGCCGTATTGGTTCTTCACAGTAAAAACGCTAATAACGGTATTGAAATGCGCCGATTCTTTATTGAATTGATGCAGGCTGAAATTCAAGTTCCAGTGGTATTGAGTAATACTTACAAAAACTTGGATGATGAAACATTTCAATTGTACAGTTCTACCGACTTTGGTTTATTGTTTTTAGATGGAATGGGTGATGGTATTGCTATTCAAACTGAAAATTGTGCGACTCCTCAATTGGTAACATCTACTAGTTTTGGCATTTTACAAGCGACAAGAACACGGATTTCAAAAACGGAATACATCTCATGCCCATCATGCGGCAGAACTTTATTTGACTTACAAGAAACTACGGCTAAAATTCGTGAAAAAACCAGTCATTTAAAAGGTTTAAAAATTGGGATTATGGGTTGCATTGTAAATGGCCCAGGTGAAATGGCTGATGCAGATTATGGTTATGTTGGTGTGGGAAAAGGCAAAATCAACCTTTACAAAGAACGGGAAGTCGTTAAAAAGAACATTCCAGAAGCAGACGCCTTGAACGAGTTAGTCGCACTCATCAAAGAATATGGTGACTGGATTCCTGTTAAAGCAGACATCTATTAGTGCATTAATCCCTAGAATAAGCGCCGTATCATTTTTGCTTGTAAAAAACTCACAAAAAGTAGAGAAATCTCTGTTCCAGTGATGAACAATGTTCCTATTACTGCCAATCGAATTATGTTAACTCCTTTTTTCATTGTTTAAATCTTTGGTACAAATTTAGGGAAGATGTAGGGGCAATCCTTATTGAAAATCGCGAGTTAATCTTTGAGTTTGCGGGAATCGCAAATAAATTTATCTTTATAAAACAATTAATACGCCTCATTAATGTCATGGGATTATTTGGATCAAAAAAAAAGAAAGCTCCGATATCAGAGGAGAACAGAATTTGGATGGAACAAAATTTCAGTTGGTTATTTTATCAATTTGAAGCAATAGCTATTAAGGACCGTAAAGTTTATCTTCCATTAACAGAAGATTTCCCCGTAAAATTCGAAGACAATCCAAAAACGGTAGAACAAGTAGTTCGTATCGTAGCTGAGGCAATGTCAATTGATTTTAATAAACTGCGATTGCATACATTCTCAAATGGTATCAAACAGTTTAGTTTTGGGACATCACTATTGTTTACTGGTAATGAAAACGATACCGAAGCAGCAGGAACATATTTAGAGGACAAGAATGGGCACTTTAACATAAGTATTGATAGTGCATTATTAACAGATGGTGAAAAACTAATTGCCACCGTCGCGCATGAATTGGCACACGTCAAATTGCTCGGGGAAAGAAGAATTGAAGAAAATGACGAACCTTTAACCGATTTAACCACAGTCTTATTCGGGTTCGGGATATTTAATACTAACTGTTCGTTTAATTTTAGTGCAAACGTGCATTCGTGGGGCTATTCAAAACTAGGGTATTTACCACAAAACGAATGGGGATATGCTCTTGCTTTGTTTGCATATTGCCGCGAAGAAAATAATCCCGCGTGGCTCTCGTACTTAAATAAACAAAGTAAAATAGATTTTAAAAATTCAATGGATTGGATTCTTGCGAATGAGGATTTAATTTGGAAAGATCCTAATAGTGAAAACCAAACATAACAAAAAGTAATTTTACTTCTCTAGAACGACATGTTAAATGATTACATTTACTAGAACCTCAGCATCCATTGGACAAAACAGATATTATGAAAATAAAAGTACTCCTATCAATTTTACTCAGTTTGACAGTTTCATTCTCTTTTGCTCAGAATGAACAGCCAAACCGTGAAGAATTTACGCTTAAACTTCCCGTTGACGGTAAGCAATTCTACGAACAGAAAATTGAAAAATCACCCTATTTTGCAAAAGCGAATGTCCTTCAAATTTACCCTGGTGAAAAATTATTTATTGAAGTTGAATTAAAGAAGAAAAAGATTACTTCAATGAAAGTAGTTAAAGAGAATCTAAATCCTGAAAAAACAATCAAAATAGAATTTACTCAGAATACGAAAGACGGAAAAAGTGAATCTATGATGCTCAATGTAGCAAACCCATTTAAAATGGATTTAGAATATAAAGCAATGATGTTTATTGTTGGTAACGACAAGTGGATTAATACCAATGTGCTTCCTGTTAGATCCAAACTAAGTGGATACGAGATGTGGCAAGACGTAATAATAACGCTTGTATTATCCGACTGGGAATTGAAATAAACGCCATTAAAACGCAAAATGCGCCCAATTATACTCACATATCTAATCCTAATTGCAAGCTTTGCTTCTGCTCAATTTACGCAGGTTGAGAAAAAAGGAAAAGTTGGGTTTAAGTATGCAGATACAATTGTCAAAAAACCAAAATATGATTCCATAATTCTTGGTGATAAGCAAATTATTACTGCCTATAAAAAGGGCAACGTTTATTATATAAACGCAAGTGGTAAAACAATTCATAAAGGCAAAGTATATAGAACCAGTCCTTTTGTTAATGGCACAGGAATCTTAAAAAACAGAAGAGGTAAATATGCCCTAATAATGCACAATGGCGAATATCTAATGGAGTATTTGTTTACCGAAAGGCCCATTAAATATGGGCAAATGGTTTTTGTAAAAAGCGAATACCGTAATAGACTCTTTAACGCCAACGAACTTTTAGAAAAAAAAACAGATTCGGTGACTTCTATTGGTGCCTGGTTAATCTCATCATCAAGTACAAAAGAGTCTGTTACGCATAGAAAAAAACGCCCATTTTTACCCGATAAAAAAGTGACCTCTTACCACTATCATATTAAACACAAACTGTACGACGCCGAAAAAGGGATTTTAAAGCTAGATGAAATCGAATCCTTTGAAATGTATGCCGGCAATTTAGTGGTTGAGCGCAACGGATTTCCTGCTGGCATTTATTCACTTGATGGAGCAAACGAAATTTCAAAATTGCGCGAATTCGAAATAATTGATTCAGCCTATTTCTCTGCTGTGCAAGATGAAAAACTTGGTATTTATTCTGCAAAAGATTTAAATCCATTCATAACGGGAGATTATGATTTCTTTTTACTTAAATCAAACGCTATTTATGCTTTGGGCCATACAACAAACGAATTTGCAGCACTTGACATTTATGATTACGAAGGCAAACTTTTAAAAACAGACATTCAATATGTGCGTGATTTAGACGAGAATCGTTTTGTGTTTGGAGCAGCAGGAATGCAATATATAGGAACAGAGTTTGGCGAACAATTGAGCGGGCTTCATCACGGGTTTGGTAGCGTTCTAAATGGTTATCGTATCGTTTTTGGGAATTATAGTTATGGCTATATAAACGATCAAAATTATGCTAAAATAGGTGGCGATTACCCCATAATAGGACGAAAAAAATCAACCTATGGATCTACTCGTCGTCGAAAAGGAATTATTCGAACAATAGTTCAAGGAATTGTAAATACAACAAGACGCGTTTTTGGAAAGTCCACAGTAAACTATTCCCCTTCAAATTATGATGGGGATGCAATCAATATTGTTGAATCAGGTTCTGGTTTTGAAGAGGGATTCGCGATTGTTTGTTTTTATGGCTTGCAAGCGGATAACGAATATGACTCGCTAACACTGACAGAAGATTTTGTTTCGTTAAAGTATAACTATATGGATACCTCTGGACATTTAATTGATCAGAATAAATACTATGAATGCCGCCCTTTTCAAAACGGCTACGCATGGGTGCAAGATGCCACTTATTATTATTTGATTGATCAAAGTGGGAAAAAGCAAAAGAAGTATCGATTCAACGGTGTGCGGCAAGATGACAATGGCTATTACGTGGTTAGATACCGAGCTAAATATGGTCTAATTAGTCCTGATTATAAATTGGTCTTGCCCTGCGATCATAGCTTCATCACATTTGAGGATGGGCATTACATAGAAACTCATTTCAGTGAAAAAACGCTGCTATTTGAACTTCCCAAATCAGACTAGACTAGTTTAGCTATCCCATTTTTTGTAGAAAATAGACTTATTCAAGTAAAATAAACGGTGTGTCTTTATGAACAAGGTATCAGCATTCATTGTTATCTAAAATAAAGGTTTATATGAAATTATTAATAAGTGCTCTCACGCTGATTTTCTCTTTTACGGCTATGGCCCAATGGGAAGATGTTGAAAGTTTACCCGCATCAGCCAGTGTGCGACACCATCCAATTACATTTTCTTTAAACGGAATTGGTTACGTTGTGGCTGGTACTAAACCTACCGCAGGAGTTTTAAAAGACTTTTATTCTTATGATCCCATTGCAGATTCTTGGACTACATTACCTGACTTTCCAGGCTTGGCACGAGGATATTCTTACGGCGTTACGACCGACTCAAAAGCCTATTTAGGTTTTGGATATTATGAAAATGAAGTAACTTTAGAGGGCTTTGCATTGAATGATTTTTGGGAATATGATCCAATTTTAGAAGCCTGGACAGAATTGGCCACTTGCCCTTGCGTTGAACGCTATCATCCAGCTATGATTCAAGTCAACGATAAAATTTATGTTGGTGTTGGTGCCAATGAGTTTGGAGATTTAGACGATTGGTGGGAATACGATATTGCAAGCGATACATGGACAGAAAAGGCTGGCTTTCCTGCAACAGGGCGCCATCATCCATATTATTTTGGAATAGGTGATTATGTTTATGTTGGGTTTGGACATCATGCTAGTACTATTTTTAATGACTTTTATCAATACGATCCTGCTACAGACAGTTGGGTTACTTTAGACGATTTCCCTGATCAAGGACGTGTTGCTGGAACGCAATTTTCTTATGCCGGAAAAGGATATATTTTAAGTGGACAAGGTGAAACGCACAGCAATTTGCCAACAGGAGAATTTTGGGAGTATGATCCAGATTTGGACAGTTGGGTAGCATTAACTGCACATCCAGATGGTGGAAGATGGGCACCAGGCTCTTTTGTTATTGAAGATGAAATTTTCTTTACTTGTGGCGAAGCAAATACAGGCGAAAAACGAGACATGATGGTCTATGGTTTGGCAGGGCCTGCTTCGATTTCTGATGTTGATCCACAACAATTATCAATTAGTCCAAATCCATCAACAGGTATGGTTTATTTGCAAGGAATTGATTTTGTGAATACATCCGTCGCAATTTATGACACAGCAGGCAAACTAGTTCTTGAAGCAACGCTGACGGAAAATGAGTTAGATCTAACGCATTTACTTGCCGGAATGTACATTCTAAAAGTACAAAATGCGGACGGAATTTTGACTGAGAAATTGGTGATTGAGTAAGACCATAAAACGCTTTTTCAATTTTTATTTTTAATTAGTATTTGTGCTCAAGTCGGTTGCATTAGTTCTAATATTCTGTTAATTAATGGCCTGCTAAGTGTTTCAAAGTTTTTTAATCCCATGATTGAAAAAGCGCAAGACTCTAGTGCTTTCATTATAATCGGACATCTTTCAGAAAAATATTTAGAACCCTTTATTGATACGGTTGTGACCATCCATGCCGAGATTAAAGAGGACGACTGGGACATTTACGCAGATGACCCGTAAGACATGCAAAGCAGCGTTGGCGACTATTTGATCATTTTGGAATACACTACACTTCCAACTAGATCTTGATTATTTTACCCTTATAAACCCCTTGATTTTCAGTTAGCACAGAGACAAAATAAACGCCTTTTCTAAATTCTCTTAAATCAATCTTTTCTTCACCATAAAATTCAATGTTTTCATAGACTAACTTTCCTGCAAAATCAAAAATTCGCATAGTTCCTTTTGTCGTGTTCACCAATTTAATCACAATATGATCCGAAGATGGAACAGGATAGATGCTCATCCCTTTTGAAATTGAACCTTCCAATAAGCCACTGTCATCCAACAATACTTCAATGGTTTCGCAAATTGAATCTTGACTGCAAATATTATCTGCATATTGACAGATGGTATATTCTCCTGGTCCTAAAAACGAATAATGCACGGTGTGACCAGATAAGGTGTCCCCATTTATCACCCACCAATAATTAGCTGGGGAATCAGGCGTGGCATTGAAAGTATAAGCATATCCCTCATTTTCATAAAACATTTCAGCAATTATAGAATCGCAACATAAAAATCCTGACGTGTCTATATCAATAAAAAAACCAGTATTACTCAACGATTTTCCATACTCAAAACTATGTCGATCGAAATGTAAATCCACAATAATTAGATCTTCCCAATCTACCATTTCCAAACTCAATAATTCCTCAGCACAAGATGCATTGCCCATTGAATCTGTTTTTAGGGTTCCCAATAATTGATGATCCCCAAACTTCACTGTAATATCAGCAATAAAACCTTTATCATGCGTTTGGTAAACATCACTTCCAACGCCATATTCAAGGCCAATATTTTGTTCTTTATGCCAGAGTATCGTTCCATCTGGGGCCATTTTAAGGAAAACTGGAAGGTATTCTAAGCCATAATCACTCGCGCCAAACAGCAAATAATTATTATCTGCCGTTTCAATTAAATCATAGATTCTTAATGTTTCAATATCATCATCTTGGTCAATCTTTTTTACCCATTGTACGTCACCTTCGGCTGTTATTTTATAAACTATCGGCAAGAAATCATAAAAATCTCCGTCAATCGCGACAATATCATTCGTGTTTGTTTCAATAGCATCTCGAACTAATCGCGTATACCGAAATCCTTTTGACCAGATGAATTCCCCTGTATTACCGATTCGCATCATATAACCGGTATGCATAACTCCCCATTCTGTGGGTGTTCCAATTCCAAATGAATTAGTTCTACCCGTAATCACAAAATCACCGTTTGACGTTTGAATCAATCCGAAAGGATCTTCACAGGCCGGTTCAAAGTCGGGAGTATAGCGAGAAGACCACAAAATGTTTCCATCAAAGTCAAGTTTAACAACTGCTATTTCTGAGAGATAACCAGATGGTCTTACCCATCCAACACACATAATTCCATCATCCACAATCAGAATCTTTTTTAGCACCGTTTCAGCAAATTCCCCTAAAAAGCGATAAGACCAAACCGTGCTTCCGTTCGGAGCAATTTTAATGACATGGCTATGGTATACGTTAGACGCAAAGGTGAGTACATATAAATGTGAGTCGTCTGTTGCAACATCCTGAACGAGTTCATTAGCGCCAAAATTGTATCGTCTTGCCCATGCGACATTTCCAACAGAATCTGTCATAGCGAAATAAGAATCAGCAATTGCAGGGCCAGGCACACTAATTCCGCCAACATGAAATAAACTAGTATCTTGAAATGGAATAAGGGATTTCGAATTACACTTGATACTGTCGCCAAAAAATTTCACGAAAGGCGGCTGAGTTGTACCACTGAAGGATATAAATAATGTAATTATTAATGCTGATAAACGGAACCTTATTGTTAACATGTGAGGGCTAAATATTTTTCGTAATATACCAAAATTAAACCGATATTTATTCCTTTGGGCATCATATTTCTGACACTTCTTCTCGATTAGATGATTCTTCTAATGCGGTGCATTAGAAGAATCCAACAAGCCATATTCTTGATTCGGTGGAAATTCTTCACCGTAATATTCGAAGTATTTGAATTGGATTAAGCCTACATTTTTTGCATAATAATAATGTGAGATATCTGAAGGGCCGCCCCAATTTTCGTCATAATAAATAGAATATTTTTTGCGAATAAAAAGCACATCTTCGTATACTACGCCGTTCACCTCTTTAAAATCCAATAAAGAATCTACACTCCAGCTAAACGTCTCATGTCCTGATCCCCAAGTTCCTTAATCAAAATTAACCGTATGCCCCCATGAATTGCCTAAAGCACCAATATTTTGTAATAATGAGCTAGTGTGACTGGCATCATTTGAATGCAATATATAATCGCCATGGATATTGGAGCTATTCATTCTAGGCAGAATTACATACTCGCGCGAAATTTGAAGGCAACCGTCATCATCCAATATATTAGAATATTTAGCAATACTTCTCCATTCGTTGCATTCCTGTCTGCCACCATTATCATATTCTCGCCAAGAGCCAGGATATGCTCCCAGATATTCTGACGGATGGATGGTATCATTATTTAATAAATCGGCAATTTCTGGATCACAATTCCCATCCTTATGATATGAATAAAGACTCGTAGCAATAACAAAAAGCACTATGAATGGTTTGATATAAAGCATATACTCTAATTAACGTAATTCTTTATAAAAAGGGTTTGTAAACGCTAATCAGTTTTCGTTTCTGTATCTAAAATTTGCAAAATAGTGGGCAAACGATATTCGCCGTGCATACTTTTAATTTGCGCTGCTGCAGTTTCAACATCCATTCCTATGGCAGAAACATATAGTGGATTGGCACTTTTTCCACGAAGCACAGGAATATTAGTCTGCTCATTTTTATGAAAAGCACGCTTTGCCACACCAATTATTGGTAGTTTTTGATCCAAAGCCTCATATAAATAGCCACCCAAACCGTGCTGATAATCATTGTCAATATAAACATGTCCGTCCACCACAATAGCATCAATTTCATCCAAATTTACTTCCGCAATAATGGCTAAAATACAGGGTAATTCTCGCTTGTAAAATTCACCCGGCACATACTCAGCCACCTCAGCCAATTGATTAACGATAGTTTGCCTTGGCTCCTGATCAGGCCAATTAAAAAGTACCCCAACGTTTTTAACGTAGGTTGACTTATAGTGAATGTCTATTGCTAGAATCATTTCTTTTTGTTCTTATAACATAGCTTAATTATTTCATGAAAGTTACTGAAACTGTTAAATAAAAGCAATCTGCACAAGTATGCATAATACCACTTTTTTTAAGATGATGATTATAGCCCAATATGCGGTCGAAAATATCATTCGGCAAGCTGTATTTTAATTTCGTTTTAAGATTACAAAATATTCATTTCCAACGGTTTATTATCATTAGATCCGTATAAAATTGGTGGGTTTTGATTGCGCAAGACTTTAATTTATAGATTTTTATGAAAAATCAACTACATTTAATGCAGAACGATTAAACCTTTTTAATTCAAAAACGTCAAAAATAATATGAAATATTTCGCTCCGATAATTTTTCTGGCTTTTACCGCGTTTCAATCTAATGCACAATCGCTTTATTTTCCGCCTTTAGTTGGTGATGAATGGGACACTATTAGCACTGTATCTTTAGGTTGGTGCGAGGATGACATTCCAGCTTTGTATGACTATTTAGACAGTAAAAATACGAAAGCATTTTTAGTATTGAAAGACGGGAAAATTGTGCTTGAAAAATACTTTGACACTTTTACAAATGACAGTCTTTGGTATTGGGCTTCTGCGGGAAAAACAATCACCTCAGTGCTTACAGGTATTGCGCAAACGGAAGGATTATTATCAATTGACGATCCTACAAGTGATTATTTAGGAACAGGTTGGACAAGCTGCACGCCTGAGCAAGAAGCTGCGATTACAATTCGCAATCAACTGAGCATGTCATCAGGCCTAGATGACGGTGTCGAAGTGCATTGCACTGAACCAGAATGTTTACATTATTTAGCAGATGCAGGTGAGCGTTGGGCCTACCATAACGGCCCATATACCTTATTGGGTGATGTAATTTCAGAAGCTTCTGGCATGACGTTTAACGGATTTTGTAATACCCGATTAGAAGCGCAAACGGGCATGTCTGGTGGTTTCGTTACACTTGGTGAAAACACGGTTTATATTAGTCAACCCAGAGATATGGCGCGATTTGGACTGATGGTTTTGAACGAGGGATATTGGGAAACGGAACCCGTGTTAGCAGATCCAGAATATTTCAATAATATGGTGAACAGCAGTCAAGATTTAAACTTAGCATATGGCTATTTATGGTGGCTCAACGGAAAATCCAGTTTTATGGTCCCGCAATCAGAAACGGTTTTTGACGGATCAATGATTCCAAATGCGCCAGAAGATATGTTTGCTGCATTGGGCAAAAATGATCAAATTTTAAACGTCGTTCCTTCTAAAAATTTAATCGTTGTCCGAATGGGAGAGAATCCCGGTGGTATTGAAGACTTGGTTCCAACGGCCCACAATAACATTATTTGGAATTATCTAAATGGCATCATGTGCGAAGTTTCTGAAGTTGAGAATGACACAAAAGCAATATTGGAAATCTTTCCGAATCCGACAAGTGAATTGCTCACAATTATCAACGATAAAATGGGTAACTATAGCGTGTTTTCTAGCACAGGCTCATGTGTAACAAGCGGTAAATTAACGGGTGAGCAACAAACGCTGGATGTGAGTGGATATGAAAATGGACTCTACTTTTTAAGAATTGACACTAAAAATGATGTGCAAACCTTAAAGTTTATTGTGCATTAATTGAATCGCACTAAACTTAAGCTACTCCTCCCAACTTTGATCCTTGAGAAATTTCTCTAAATGACGGCGCTCTTTTGTAGTGGGTTTCCCCATTCCGTTATTGCGATAGGATTGTTGAGCAGCCATAAATAATTTATACTTTTCAATTTCCTCTGCCGGAGTAACTTCTACAATATAGTCTGCCACTAGCTTGGCTCCAACACGTTTTTCTAATAACTCAAGCACTTTGTATGAAAATACGGCACCATTTCTTTTTACGGAAACGATTTCACCGACCTTCACTGAGCGTGATGGTTTCACCGCTTCGCCATTCACCAAAATTTTGTTGGTTTTACATTGATTGGATGCTAAACTGCGCGTTTTGAACAAACGCACCGCCCATATAAATTTATCTACTCTTGCCATTAATTTTAAAGATAGGGAATTTCACTAATTATAATGCATCCATTTCAGTCCGCAACTTCTTCGTCAAGCTTTTCACCACCAAATTATATGAATCATCTGTCCATTCATATATTTTTTCGTCAATCGCGTCTCCGTTAATCGTAACTGTATTCCAATGTTTTTTACTCATATGGTAACCAGGCTGCACAGCATGGAATTGCTCTCTTAAATCTAGCGCCAATTCCGGGTCGCATTTCAAATTTACGCTCGCAAAGCCTTCAACATCAGTTAAGGCAAACATCTTGCCCATGACTTTAAAAACAAGTGTTTTATTATCGAAAGGAAACCCTTCTGTTACACCTTTTTTTGCCAGACAATATTCGTGATACTCTTCAATATTCATAAAAAAAATTATTCCCCTAAAAATATAAAAACCAACGCCTAAAAACAACCATTCAACATTATAAACCGTAACTTAAAGTAAATCCCAAATATGAATCGCATTATTATCACACTAATTTTTAGCATTCTCAGTCTGTCTTCAAAAGCACAAACCTGTGAATGGGCTACAGCTTTTGGAGGAGATTATATAGATGGTTCCTATGATCTAGAAATTGATTATAGAAATAATATAATTTGCAGTGGTATTGTAAATAATACAGTAGATTTTAATCCCGAGGGTAGTCCTTACGTTTCAGGTTCTTATGATTATGCCGGATTTATTGCAAAATATGATCAAGAAGGTTTACTCATGTGGGTGGCCGAATTTGCACAAGGCTCTCCGAATATTAGGCTACTTACTTCGGACGAATATGGAAATATTTATGCTTTTGGTAGCTTTCATGAAGAAGCGGATTTTGATCCAGGCCCAGATATAGAGTTGCAAACGCCTGTTGGTTATAATGATGGGTTTTTACTAAAATTGAATTCAGAAGGAGAGTTTGATTGGGTGAAAATTTTTCAAGGAATAACTGACGAACCTGATGGTTTAGGGACAGGTATCTCACCGCGCGGCTTAGAAATAGATGTGAATGGTAATCTTTTTTTAACTGCAGGCTTTGCTGGAACAGTTGACCTTGATCCGGGTCCAGGAGAAGAAATACACAGTGCTGAATACGATAGTTTTTTTATTGAAAAATTAAATTCCGACGGTGAGCTTGTTTGGCTAAAAACAATCATTCCACCTGAATCTTATGGTCGCGGAGCACGCCTTTCTGACTTAGCGGTTGGGCCATTTGGACATGTTCATATTACTGGCACATTTAGAGATAGTGTTGATTTTGATCCAGGAGTTGGTTTTGCCTGGCATTCTACCGAAGGAAGAGGTGCTTTTGTAATGAAGTTGGATAATAATGGAGACTTTCATTGGTCCAATTTCATTGAAGCTGATTATTTTCTTGAAATTCAACCCATGTATATTGAAGTAGCGCATGATGGTTCTATTTATACATCAGGCGATTTTAGAGATGAAATAGACTTTGATCCCTCAGAAGAAGAACTCTTCTTAGAACCAACCGGGTGGATAAGTCTCTACATTCAGAAATTAAACAGCAGTGGAAATTTCGAATGGTGCAAAATGCTTGGCGTTGATGACCAAGGTGTAAACGTAATAATGGAAGCAACTCCTTCTGGTAATTTAGCCCTTTTCGGTGCATTTCGAGGGACTATTGACATGGATCCAGACGAGGATGAAACTTATTATCTTGAAACAAATGGCGGATATGATCTGTTTTTAGCCGATATCAATTCAGATGGGGAATTGGTTTCTGCCAACTCATTTGGAGGAGAAGAAAATGAATATGCCAGAGAAATAAAAATGAGTAATTCTGGCTATTTTTATATTAATGGTAGGTACAGACAAACAGTTGATTTTGATTATGGTCCGTCAGAACTCATCCGAACAACTAACGGAGGCGAAGACATTTTCCTTGTTAAATTGGGTTGGTATTTATCGGTTGAAGAACAAGTGCTAAACGAAACCTTTTCTGTCTATCCAAATCCTGCTAACAATTTTATAACGATCTCTGGAAAAACTGGTGATGCCCTTAAAATAATTGATCTAACGGGGCAAATTGTAGTTGAAGCTGAACTGAATGATCCGCTCATTAATATCAATTGCGATTTATTGGCAAGCGGATTATACTTTGTAACGATCAAGAGAAACAAATCGCTCATTACTCAAAAACTGATTGTTAACTAGGGCTTAAAAGTTCCAAAACCAACCTTTAGAAGGCAAACGTCGTTAATTAGTTTACACAAAACTTAATCACTAAATGAAACTATTAACTTTAATACTTGTCCTATTCACACTTTCTTTCAGTGGGTTTTCACAATATAATGATACCATTTTTTATAAATCAGGAATGGAAAAAGTGGTTTCCATCAGCGACTTTACAGACGTTCAAATTTTTTATTCCATTGTCAATTCAAAAGGTAAAACAAAAGAATCACAGATTTATATGAATGTAGTATCCCGTTTTGTAATGTATGACGAGGATGGCGTTCTGCAATATGATTCTAAGCTTATAGATGACGTATACGAGGATTTTAAAAAGCAAAGTAAATATCCATCAACGGTTTCTGTTTCAAAACATCAACTTTCTGTCAACCCTTTTGTTTTACCTTTCTTATCTGCCAGCGTAAAGTATAACTATCGTTTTGGTAAAAAAATGCAATACAGTATTTGTTCTAGAGCTACTTACCTTGGACCCATTTTTGATGGTTTGGGAGATAATGGCAACCTATTCATTGGCGTTGGATTCCAATATTGTCCTTTTTATAATGATCGTTTCGCCTTTGGGCTCGATTTTACGCCCACAATTATTGATTATACCTACGCTGATGGTAGACCTACTTTAATGTTCCCAATAAGTGTCGACTTTGACTTTTATTTCAGTAAAAACATAGGTATTAGTGCTGATTTTGGTGCTGGTAATGTCTACGACGGTTCATCCTTTTTTGCTGTTCGCGCTCATTTAGGCGTACTATTCCAATTCAACAACAAAAAATCATTTGAAACGAATTACTAATTAGTGTCTAGTCGGAAATACAGCAAAATTAAAATCAATCCTTTTGAGCCTAATTTTTATTTTTTCATTGTTGTCTGAAGCTTTTCCTTGCGCCAAACGTTTGTTTTTCATGAGTTTCTAATTTTATTCTCCTAAATAAAATTATAAAAGTATTTCTCAAAATTTATTTAATTTCTAAAAATCCGTCTATTCACGACCAGACACTAACCACCTTCGATTCATAGAAAAACATTTTAGCCAAATTCGCGCTAAATAAAGTTTCCGACTTATTCGTAAAACCTTATATTTGCAGTCTAAAATTAGAATAAATGAGTTTATTGACAGTTGGTAGTGTGGCCTTTGATGCCATTGAAACCCCGTTTGGAAAAACGGATAGAATTATTGGCGGAGCCGGAACATATATTGCACTTTCTTCCTCTTACTTCACAGACGATCAAAAAATCGTATCTGTTGTTGGTGATGATTTTCCAAATGAAACATTGGAAGATTTAAAGGGACGCGGTATCGATATTGAAGGTATCCAAATTAAAGAAGGTGAAAAAACATTTTTCTGGTCTGGCAAATATCACAATGATATGAACTCAAGAGATACCTTAGTAACTGAGTTGAATGTACTGGGAGATTTTGATCCAATTATTCCTGAGTCTTATCAAGGTGTTGATTATTTAATGCTAGGAAACCTAGCACCATCTGTTCAACGTCAAGTAATTGAAAGACTAACTGTACGTCCGAAACTAATTGCTATGGACACCATGAATTTCTGGATGGACATTGCATGGGATGATTTAATGGAAACCATTAAAATGGTGGACGTTTTAATCATTAATGACGAAGAAGCACGCCAATTATCTAAAGAGTATTCTTTAGTGAAAGCTGCCAAAGTAATTATGGCAATGGGACCTAAATATGTTATCATTAAAAAAGGAGAGCACGGCGCATTATTGTTTAACACTGATGGAACTGTATTCTTTGCTCCTGCTCTTCCATTGGAAGAAGTTTTTGATCCAACTGGAGCTGGCGATACCTTTGCTGGCGGTTTTGTTGGTTATTTAGCCAAAACAGGTGACCTCTCTTTCGAAAACATGAAAAGAGCAGTAGTTACTGGTTCGGCAATGGCTTCGTTCTGTGTTGAAAAATTTGGAACTGAAAGACTTGAAAATTTAAGTCAAGGCGAAATCTATAATCGTATTATGGAATTTGTTGACTTAGCTCATTTCGACATTAAAAAAGAACTTGTTTAGTAAAATTATTCTCTCTTATCTGCCGACGGCAATTTAAAAAAGTCGTTTCTACCTGAAATATTTATAACATGAAAGCTGAAATAGTAGCCCAAATTAAAGCCTTAGCTGAAAAAGAAATTGTATTGGATTCAGCCAACGCGTTTAATGACCTTGTAACTGAATTCTACAGAATTCAAGATGAGGAAGAACGCCAATGGGAAATTAAAAAATTGGAACGTATTGAAGCCGGTGAAAAACATGAGGCAATAGAGAAGCCTGTTTATCCAATGCTTTCAGAGTTTAGAGTGTTCTCTAACCTATTTAAAGAAAAAAAGAAGGTTGAGATTCAAGCACAAAAAGACCTCGAAAAAGTAAATTTGGGTGAAAAGAAAGCATTAATTGCTGGCTTTACAGATTTGGTTCAGAATGAAGAGAATATCGGAAGAGCAATTGGCCGTTATAAAGATATTCAATCTAGTTGGAAAGAAGTTGGTCCAATTCCTAGAGATAAGCGTCAAGCTATTCAAAAAGAATTCTCCACATTGGTAGATACTTTCCAATACAATATCAACATTTATAAAGACATAAAAGACCACGATTTATCGCGCAACTCAAAGTTGAAAACAGAGGTAATTGAAAAAATTAAGGCGCTTTTAGAATTAGAAAAGATTAAGGATATAGAGAAAAAACTACATGCTTATCAGGATGAGTGGAATGGAATTGGCGGTACACGTCAAGACGATTGGGAAAAAATAAAAACTGAATACTGGGCGACAGTAAATAAAGTCTACGAAAAAATTCATGCTTTTTATGAAATTCGCCGTAACGAGCAAGCCGATAATATTGTAAAAAAACGTGCACTCATAGAACAAGCGAAAGAAGTTGCAGCGATTGAATTAACTGGCCACAACGACTATAAAAAGTCAACTGATGCCCTACTCGCTTTACAAGCCGAATGGAAAACGATTGGCTTTGGTCCTAAGCAAGAAAACGAAGCTGTTTGGGCTGAGTTTAGAGGAGTTTGCAATGTGTTCTTTGATCAGAAAAAAGCCTTTTATGCGGAGCGTGATGGGGAATTTGATGCCATCAAAAAACGCAAAGAAGCATTAATTGAAGACGCAAATGCACTTAAAGAAACGACCGATTGGAAATTGGGAACTCAAAAAGTGATTGCACTTCAAAAAAAGTGGAAAGAAACAGGATCTGCAGGACCAAAATTTGAAAACCAATTGTGGAAAAAATTCCGTGGACCAATCGACTTCTTCTTTAACGCGAAAGACGGTCATTTTAATAAATTAGATGCTGCTGGCGCCGAAAATCTTACGGCTAAAGAAGCTTTGATTACAGAATTAAAAGCTTATGAAGTGGATAAAGATCCACAAGCAGCAATTGATGCATTGCGAGACTTTTCAAAACGATTTGCTGAAATAGGAAATGTTCCTTTCAAACAAAAAGATGCTATTTATAAAGGCTATAAATCGACCTTAGATGAAAAGTATGACGCAATTGATTTGGATAAAGAAGCAAAAGAAAAAATGCTTTTCCAAGCCAAGTTAGACACTATGCTTGGGAGCGGAAATAGCGAACGTTTAATTGAACAAGAACAACTCGTAACCCGTACAAAAATTGATAGCTTAAATAAAGAAGTATTGCAATTTGAAAATAATTTGAGTTTCTTCTCTAATGCAGATGATTCCAACCCTCTTTTCAAAAATGTAATGAGTAGTATCGAAAAAGCGAAAGCTGAAATCGAAGGTCATAAATTACGTCTCAAAATCATTCGTCAAGCAACAAAATGAATAAAGTAATCAACGTATTTTCGGGTATAGTTTTGGCAATTTTCACCATTTTTTCAATGCTCATTGTATTTGATTTATCTTTTTCTTCTGCCACACTAAAAGGCATGCCTTATACCTTTGAAATTTGCTTAAGTTTTGCCGTAGTTATCTTTCTTTTAGGATTCTTGCGTATTAAGCGTAAATGGCAAGGTGCGGCTGATATGAAACATTTTAAAGGATTTCATTTTGTGCGCCAAGTGTCCAAACCAGGTTTAAATCATTCATTGATTTATGCTTATGCAGAAGCTGTTTTTATTATAGTTGCCATTTTCGTTTTTTGGATTATGTGGCACCTTGAGCCTCGTTTAATGCTTCCAATGCTTATTGTGATGCTTTTTCTATTGCTTGAAGGAATTGTCTTTATCGCACGTTTAATGCGAGGTGGGCCAGCATTTCGTCTTGGTATCAATAGCAAAGCAGTGGCCTTTTTTAATCGCGAAATGAACCTTTTTTATTATACGGGATTAAGAAGGATTGAAATTCATCAAGACATGATCAACTTTCAATATAAAGATGACTTGAACTTACTTTTACCCTTGCAAATTATTAAAGTCGAAGATCGTGTAGCCTTTAGAGACGCATTAATTGCAACTCTCGAAGAACATACAGCAACCAATAAAGGAAAAAATATCTATATTGATGATGCATTTAGAAACTTGGAATGATTCGCCGCATCACCTCTTATAAAACACCTCTTCTTCTTACCCTTGCACTTCTCGTTTTACATTTTGCTCAAAAGGATTTTTCGAATCCTTATGAAAGACCAATCGCTGGTGATGCTCAGGCTTATTATGCCTATTTACCTGCTACGTTCATTTATGGCGATTTTTCTTATGAATTTATTCCAGAAATAAATGCCAAATATTACCCTGAATCGCATCAAAAATCATTTTTAAAACCAGTCGGAGATGGTAAGGTAAATAAAACCTTTCCTGGCGTTGCACTTCTTTATTTGCCCTTTTTCTTAATGGCGCATACCTTAGCACTAATTTTTGGTGCAGATGCTGACGGCTATTCCAATATCTATCAGGTTTGTTTTGATTTGGGGCTATGGACTTATTTATTTTTAGGCTTGGTGTTTTTCATTAAAGTGCTGCAGAAAATGGCCATTTCGAAACGCATTGCGGTTTGGTCCTCCCTTATTGTTTTACTTGGGACAAATATGGTTTTCTATTCAGTCTATGATCAGTCGGTAACGCATATTTATAACTTTTTTATGATTAATGCACTCTTGTATTATCTCATAAAATTTAAAGAAAACAAGCAGTTCAAACCCCTTGGAGTTGCACTTTTTCTGTTTGCATTAATCGGAATTACTCGACCAACTAATGTTTTAGTTGTTGGTTTGATTTTCTTTTTTATTCCAGATTTAAAGTTTTATAAATCTTTGTTTTCTTATTGCTTTCAAGCCAAAAACATCATTCGAATAGTACCAATTCTTGGCGGTGTTTTAATTATTCCTTTTATCCTTTGGAAAGTACAAACCGGAAATTGGGTCGTATATTCATACGGGGATGAGGGCTTCAATTTTTCCAATCCGCACTTGAGTGAATTCCTTTTCTCTTATTTAAAAGGATGGTTTATTTATACTCCACTCTTATTGTTGATTCTTCTGGTTGGTTTTTATTTTCTTTTTAAATCGAATAAAAAACGCTTTACAATCGCGTTGTTTTTTTACGCCATGTGTATTTACGTTTTCAGCAGTTGGTGGTGCTGGTATTATGGTGCCGGAATGGGTCAACGTGTCATGATCGACCACTATATCTTAGCTGGTTTTTTATTGGCAATCATCCTACAAAACATCCAATCAAGCACAGTAAAAAAATGGCTTTTTGGTAGCTTCGCTTTCCTATGTATTGGATTGAATTTCGCACAAGCATACCAAATTCGCCACGGAATTTTAACGGGCGGTTCAGCCACGGTTGATCAATATTGGGACAATTTTCTTTCTTTCGAAAAAAAGGCTCAGGTTTATCCACATGAACATTGGGTTTTAGAGGAGTTGGAATCATTAACACTTTCACCAGAAGATCCGGCAATTACTAAAGGCCAATCTTATATGGTTGATGGTATTTGGTCTGTCCAAGTTAGCAGCTATGATAATTATTCGGCGTCCCTTGAATCTAACCTTAAAAACCTGCGCAAAGGCAGCAAAGTGAGTATTGCATTTGAGGCGCGAGCAAGAGATCTGATTCAAGAAACCCGTGTTATATTGGACTTAGATGGAAAGCGCCAAATATTTACTTTAAGCCCTTACTTAAAAAAGGATGAATGGGTTAAAATTGAGTACTTAATTGAACCACAAGAGTTGATGGTTAACCCAATGTTACTCTATTTTTGGAATGGTGGATCAGAAGAAAAAGTTGAGTTTAAAAATATGCAATTCAAGCATTATTTTTCGGAAGATTATTTGTAGCGCTTATTTTGAGGTATTGATTGTGCTTAAGGAATAACGATCCGCTTAGCTATACTTTGCTCATTGACTAAAATGATTAAAAAATACGTTCCAGCTGAAAAATTCATTTCAAGCTGAGCGTGATTATTTATTTCTCCTTGATCTAGCAACTGTCCGGTCAAATTACGTATTTGATAGTCAACAAGAGATTCCGAAAAATCAAAATCAACCCATACAGTCTTTTCGATAGCCGGATTCGGGTAAATTCTTAATTGATCTTCTAATTCAACTTCTACCCCAGTGCTATAAACAATCGATTCACAATCATAATCTTCAGGATCAAAATCAATTGAAAATTGATCTTCTATATGTCCAATAACAAAATCTCTTCTACCGTTGGCAAATGCAATCATACCATTTACTCCTGAAAGCCATGTAGCATAAGAATTGGGCCTATGCCATCTATCCACATGCTCTTGCATTCCGTCTACGTATAAATCTTTCATAAAGTTAATTGTAGCGACAACAGTTTCAGCTTCAAAATCCGTATTCATTAAACAGGCCATTCTACTAAGGAAATGATCTTGGAAAGATGCGGATTCAAATAATTTTCGAAGTAAAAAAGTTGCATAAGGAGAATTTTGACCAGAACCAGTTGCAGATAATGCTCTATCCAACTGGTCATATCCAGTGCCAAGATATTGCCATCCCCCGTCTATGTCATAAAGCATTTGTTTCCACGTTCCGAAACTTCCATCATTCCAAAGTTTGTTGTTATTCGTAGGCCAATCTTTATTGTTAAAATAAATTTCAGCACAATAATAATCTATAATACTTTCAATATCTATAACTGTTTTCACGTATTCATAGTTAGCCGGAATATCAAGATCGTTGCTATTTAAAAAATCGTACAATTGAATATGACCTATATTCGTACCTTCAGAAACACCCCATTCAAGTGGGAATCCTGGTCGATTTCCCGATCCATGTATAACAATATTTACTGAATCTTCTGGAACATCATATTTTTCATTAATAAATTTCTCATCATAAAACTCTCTGATGCTTTGAACTCCCCAGTATTCCCCATTAACAAAAAGAACCACAGGTTTTGAGTTTTGAATCTCAATATTTAGGTCTCTACAAACATGCGCCGTTACTTCATCTTTTATCACCGAATTATTCCAACATGTTAAGCTATTCCTTAATATAACTTTATCAAAAACACATTTATCTTCATCTAAATGTTCAAAGAAAGGATAGTTCAATTTGGGTGCTCCATCATCACTTTTGGTATAAATACGAAGCGACTTCTGAGGTAAATTACGGCCTTTTCCGCCATGTGATCTAATTCTAATTTCTTGATTAAATTGTAATTGACCTTCATTATTAAAGTATTGAAGATTGGCTTTGCGCTCCCATAAATCCCCTTTTTGAAAATAATTCCCAGACCAAGTTGGATTATCTGCAGTGTAGTGAACTCCGGGAACATAAATACCTGTATCAGCATCAAATAAATTTCCAGGATCTGTCACTAAAGATACGATATCAAAACCTTCATACCGCTCATTAAGATCAGGATTAATGAAGATGACTTTTGTGTAAACTTTGGAGGTACGTATCCCAGCTTCAAATGTAGCTGCCTTAATTACATGTGCTTTAAAATTGTCAGTATCTGGTGCTGACCAACTAGGACTTGTACTAATATTTGATATAACATCAGGGACGAATTCTAAATCTTCTAAATTTATAAAATCAGCGAAAGCAGTTGATAATATTCGGGGATCAGTTCCATCCGTAGAATATCTAATTTCATGATCGTTCGTAGCCTCTAGAACCAACACGACAGTCTCAGCATAAAAACCAGATTGATGGGAAAAAATAATTCCATTCGAAGTCGTATTTGCTTCCGCTGGGTTTGCTTCATTCAATCTTTCCCACATTGTACCGCCGTCCTCTGTTCGTCCAAAAGACAGATCTTGCGACAAAGGAGTCGCTCTAACAGAATCTAATCGAACACCCGAAGCGTCTGTAAGAATAAGTGGCTCCCCTTCGGATGAAATTCTAAAATTCGTGTGAAGGTAAGGGCCAACCAATTTATCTTTACCCGAAGCAAATATTATTTTAAATCCACCTGGAGGAATAATAGTTGAAGGAAAAATCCATTCGAACGGATTGTCTTCATTATCGGAAATACCATAGCCCATTAAATTAATAGGGATAGCTCCGAAATTATGCAATTCAATCCAATCTGAAAAATCACCATCCTCATCTGCTATTACCGATATATTATCAGACATTATTTCATTAATAACAATATCTGATTGACTAAACACTGTTGAATAAGTTATTGATATTAAAACTATTAGAATAAGTTTCATTTAAATTTCGATTTAACGTTTAACATTGACAGAACAAATCCTCTTTAAGAATAGTTGCCTCGAAAGAGCGAAATTTATCTAAATGAAGTTGTACTTTGAAATAAATAGTTAATTCCTTTTTGTGTAATAACAAAAACTAATAACGACCAAAACTGAACATTCAATGCAACTTTGGAAACCAACTTAAGATACGCTGCTGAAACACGATTTTATTCATTCAAAGTATTCCAAAAAAATAACTGAAAATAAATAAATTCTACCAGGTTTTAATCAAGCTAAATTGCTTCACATCTCTTTATTCATAGATGGTAAAGCAATATGATAAAACTTTTAGTGTGAGTTTTAAGTCTTTTATCTAACCTATGGAAAATGCCATTGGCAGGTAACTGATAGCAATACTCCTTGTAAAAAAAGAGGATAATTATTCTACATTTGTAACACGCATGTCCACAGCAATTAAAATATCAGCAGTTATCATCACCTTTAACGAGGAAAAAAACATTGAACGCTGTTTAAAATCATTGCTTGATGTGGCAGATGAAATTGTGGTGGTGGATAGTTTTTCAACCGACCGAACCGAAGAAATTTGCAAAGCACATAAGGTGCGTTTTATTCCGCATAAATTTGATGGACATATTGAGCAAAAAAATTGGGCGCGGGAACAAGCTTCGCACACCGTAGTTTTGTCTTTAGATGCAGATGAAGCTTTGGATGACACCTTAAAACAGTCTATTTTAGCACTGAAAGTAAATTGGCAACACAATGCTTATAAAATGAACCGCCTTACAAACTATTGCGGCAAATGGATTAAACATACAGGCTGGTATCCGGACACTAAAGTACGGCTTTGGCAAAATGACAAAGGCCATTGGACAGGAGAAAATCCGCATGATGAATTCAAACTTTTTGATGATAAAACAACAGTCGGTTTTTTAAAAGGCGATTTATTACACTATAGCTATCATCATCCTTCCGACCACGACAAACAAATTGAATACTTTACCAATATTGCCGCAAAGGCTTATGTTGAAAAAGGCAAAAAGCCCTTTTTTATGCAACCATATTTAAGTGCCTTTTTAAAGTTCATCAAATGTTATTTTATTAAATTAGGATTCTTAGATGGAAAAGAAGGCTGGATTATTAGCAAAAAATCAAGCTATGCGGCTTATTTGAAATATAAAAAAATAAATACCCTTTTAAAAGGTGATCAAGAATCCTAAAAAAATAGTGATTAGCCGTACAGACAGCATTGGAGATGTTGTTTTAACCTTACCACTTGCTGGTATTTTAAGGGAACGGTTTCCATCCGCAATAATCATCTTTTTAGGTAATACCTATACCAAACCCATTATTAACTGTTGCAAAGCAGTGGATGAAATTTGGGAGTGGGCTGAAATTGAAAAAAAACACCCAGAAGAACAGATCCAGTGGTTGACAGAACAACATGTGGATACATTTATTCATGTCTTTCCACGAAAAGCCTTAGCTCGACTCGCTAAAAAAGCGAAAATCAAAAATAGAATCGGAACTTCGCACCGCGCTTACCACTGGTTCAAATGTAATTTTCGGCTTCATTTTTCACGCAAGCGTTCTAATTTTCATGAGGCCCAATTAAATACCCGCTTACTTGAACCTTTAAGAGTTGCCGCAAATTATAACTTAAAGCAGTTGTTTAATCATATTGAATTCAGCAATATTCCTGCATTGCCAGAAAAATTTAGCCAGCTGCTTTCAACGGACAAAAAGAATGTGATTCTGCATTCAAAGTCGCAAGGCAGTGCCGTTGAATGGGGTATTCCAAATTTCATGGAATTGGCAAAGGGTTTAGATCCTCAAAAATTCAATGTGTTTTTTACGGGGACAGAAAATGAAGCCACTTCTTTTAGAGCACACATTCCACAGCAAGAAAATATTTTCGATTTATCTGGTCAAATGACCTTGGAAGAACTCATTGCTTTTATTGCCGCAAGTGATGTTTTGGTAGCCGCAAGTACGGGTCCATTACATATCGCGGGAATTACAAATATTCATACGGTTGGTTTATATTCTGGAAAAAAACCAATACATTTTGGACGGTGGAAACCTCTGGGAGACAACGTTTTAGTGTTTGAGGATAAAAAAAGTTTAGATTTGACCCAACCTTTAGACATTCCTTTACGTGATGTATTAAGAACGGTAGAAAGTGCCGTTTAAGGTTTTCGCAAAGACTGTTGAGTTTAGTGAAAAAAATAAGCCTGGAACTTCTCTAGTGAACCAGGCCTATAAACTTTGAAATGAAAAAAACTACTTACTCTGTCCTTAAATATAAGGACTATTCGTGGTTAAAACAAACTTTTCTACGATTTACTTATTTAAATGCTTAATTGATTGATTAATCATGCTCTGAGAGCAATCCTGATATTATTGTATGGGGACATTTTAGAGCTTAAGCTAGTTATTGTGAAATCATTCTCGATAAAATGATCCAAGTACACTCATCAAAGCCGCAAAAATCGAACTTAATCGAGTGATAAAAGCATTCAGTTTTCGAAATTAAAAATAATTTGGCATTGAATTTGCCTATATTCTAATTGTTAAACCATAAATAATAAAGTGATGAAGAAATTAACACTAGCCTTATTGGCACTTGGCGCCGTCTTCACTAGTCACGCAAATGATCTAGAAGATGGCGATTCTAACAATGAATTTAAGGTAATTGAAAATAAAGCCTTTAAACCAGGAGAAAAATTAGTATACCGCTTATCATACGGCATTTTTGATGCGGGTGAAGCCGTATTAACTGTTGACGAAAGCGAAAAAGAAGTACGTGGAAGGAAACTTTGGCGTGTTCGTGGAATCGGTAAAACCATCTCGGCTTTTGAGTGGTTCTATAAAGTAAACGACCGTTATGAGTCTTATATGGATGCTGAAGCATTATTTCCATGGTTATTTGTAAGGAGAGTAGACGAAGGGGGACATAAGATTGAACAAGATTATACGTTTTATCAGCACCAAAATAAAGTGGACAACGGAGCAGGGAAAAAATTTGATGTACCTAATATGGTACAGGATATGATTTCAAGTTTCTATTTCGCAAGAACATTGGATTACGATAAAGCAAAAGTAGGGGATGAATTTTTAGTCAACATTTTTTTAGATGACGAATTGTATCCAACACGAATTAAATACAAAGGAAAAGAAGTTATTAGAACAAGAACGGGTAAATACCGTTGCCATAAATTCGCTCCTGTCGTGCAAGAAGGACGAGTATTTGGCAGCGAGGACGATTTAACTGTTTGGATTACGGATGACGGAAATAAAATTCCAATCATGGCAAAAGCAAACTTAAAAGTAGGCTCAATGAAAATGCACTTGGTTGAATGGACAGGACTATCAAATCCAATGTCAAAAGTGACTAAGAAATAAAAAAATGATAGAGGCTAACCACGCCTCATTTGAAAAGCTGGTTTAATAGTGGAAAGGCTTGTTCTGCGGCGTTCAAATTCGGATGCAGATCGGGCCTTTCTTTTTTACTATTTATTAAAACAATATATCCCTATGAAAAATCTATTATTAGCGTTCACACTTCTTTTTGCCCTTGGTCTAAATGCCCAAGGATTCTCAACCAAAAAAATCAAGGTTAAACCTTATTTGTCTGTGCAAAATTACGAACATTTCAAGCGTATGGTAATCAATGCTGATGATACCAGCATAGAATTTATAGATGGTTTTGATTTTGAATGGGGGTATACTTATGAACTTAAAATATCAGTGAAGAAACTTAAACAAACCTGGTCTGACGGAACGCGTTATGAACATAAATTAATTAAAGTCATCTCCAAAACAAAGGTTCCCGAAGGCACTACATTTAAAATGCACATTGATCCCATGCGCTATTATTATCAATCCGAAGACGAAGCAATGAATAAAACGATTGTCTCAATTAACGATAGTACTTATTCATATTTTGATAAGATTGAAATAGAGGTACCGCAAGATTTAAAGCCTGCTTTTGACACAATTGTAAATGGAGAAAACGGAAGGAATGCATTTTTTACGTTTACCACAGAAGGACGAATTCGTTTGTTGAAGTTTTAAAAAAGGAGAATTGAACACTATGTATTAAAATACTTACCTTTAAACCTTTAACGTAGGTTATAATATGAAAGGCTTAGTTTTGTTGCTTCTAACAATTCCATTTTGTGGTTTTACTCAAAATTCGGAAAATGACCAATTTAAGGTTGACTCGCTAAAGGATGTCATAGCAAGTGCACAAAACGACACAACAATCATTAAGGCATGGCACTCATGGAGTGTCCTAGTTCAAGACAGTGACCCTGAATTACATAAAAATATTAATCTTCGGATCGATTCAGCCGCTACAATTTATCTTAATCAAGACCTCACAGAAAAAGAAAAATTGTTTTATACCAAATCGAAAGCGGACGCCTTGAGTAATATTGGCAGAATTTATAGTAATCGCGGAGATTATTCCCTTGCAATAAAATACCTATCAAATAGCCTGAAAATAAATGAAAAAATGGGTAACGCCTATGGAATTGCTTTTAATTTGGACCGAATTGCTCGAATTTACACGGTACTTGGCGAAAACGATAAGGCTCTAGAGTATTATTGGAGAGCGATAAACATTTATGAGTCCTTTAATGATAAATTCAGCATTTCTAATACCTATAATAATATTGGAAATGTTTATTACAATCAGGAGATTGATGATACGGCACACTATTATTATGAACAGGCCTTATCCAATGCTAAAGAGAACGGTAATCAACTAAGCATAGCAACCTCGCTAATAAACATAGCCAATATAAATAATGTAACTGGCAATAAAACAGAAGCGATCGAAGGTTATAAGGAATGTATTGCAATACAAGATGAGATTGGAGATAAAAGGGGCGCTACGATAAGTTATATCAATATTAGCGACACTTATTTTGATATAAAAAAATATAAACTTGCGGTGAAATTCGGAAAAAAAGCGCTCGCTAATTCTCAAGAGTTGGGAGACCTATACCTCTTAAGGGCTTCTTATAAAACTGTTACAAATAGTTATGAAAAGGTTGGACTTTATAAAGACGCCTTGGAAACGTATAAGGTTTTCAATAAAATGAACGATAGTTTAGAATCAGTAGAAAATCAAAAAGCTGTGATTCGTCAACAATTTGAGTATGAGTATGAAAAGCAAGCCGTAGCAGATAGCATAAAAACTACCGAAGAAGCAAAAGTACAAGAGGCATTGCTAAGTGCCGAGCAAGCAACAAATAAGCAACAAAAACAAGAGTCCTATTTCCTTTATGCAGGCTTAGCATTAACCATCATGTTTGGAGGGTTTGTATTTAACCTGTTTAGAAAAACAAGAAAACAAAAAAGCATTATAGAAAAGGAAAAAGCAAGAAGTGAAGAATTGCTTCTGAATATTCTTCCATCAGCAATTGCAGAAGAATTAAAGGAAAAAGGAGCTGCAGACGCGCAACTGCTCGATTTTGTCACTGTTCTTTTTACAGATTTCACAGGTTTCACCGCCTTGTCTGAAATCCTAAGTCCTCAAAATCTTGTTAAAGAAATCAATGTGTGTTTCTCTGCGTTTGATCACATTATGGAAAAACATAATGTTGAAAAAATAAAAACTATTGGAGATGCCTATATGGCTGCTGGGGGTCTACCCACGGCAAATGAAACTCACGCGAAGGATGTTGTAAGGGCAGCGATTGAGATTCAAAAATTTATGCTCAATTTGGCGGAAGAGAAAAAGGCAAAGAATGCACCCTTCTTTGAAATACGAATTGGAGTTCATACAGGACCTGTAGTAGCAGGTATTGTTGGTGTGAAAAAGTTCCAGTATGACATTTGGGGAGATACTGTGAATACTGCCAGCCGCATGGAAAGTTCGGGAACAGCTGGAAAGGTTAATATTTCTGAAACTACATACGAAATTGTGAAAAACATTAATGAGTACTCCTTCGAGTCACGCGGAAAAATAGAGGCCAAAGGAAAAGGACTATTGGAAATGTTTTATGTAGAGAATAAATAGTTTTTAGAATAGCGGGTCCAGCGATTAAAAGATCAGGCTCAAAACTGACTTATTCCTCCCCAAATTTTTGACTGATCCATTGTAGCGATCGGTGGCTATTTTTTCGAACATTTATACCTTAAGCCTGTTACTATAATAAAGACATTACTTTATGAAAATAACAGCCTCAAATTTCATCCTTCTAACATTCGCCTTTCTTTTTTCTCCAAACAAATCGTTCTCTCATTGCCAAGTTCCTTGCGGCATCTTTGAAGATTCGCTGAGAATTCAATTAATCGACGAACATATCACAACTGTTGAAAAAGCCATGACAGAGATTGCCGCGCTTTCCAATCAAGAAAACACGAACTACAACCAAATTGTACGTTGGGTTAACAATAAAGAAATACACGCAACAAAAATTCAAACAATTGTGAGCGACTATTTCTTATATCAACGCATAAAACCAGCAGCAGTTGGCGACCACCACTATGCCGGGTATATGAAAAATCTAAAATACCTACACCAACTATCTGTTTATGCTATGAAGGCAAAACAAGCTGTTAATTTGGATGTTATTTCAAAAATGCGGCAAACACTTCAAGGCTTTACTATGCATTACTTTAGTGAGCATAAACATTAACAGAGTTCATTCTTATTAAATGAAAATACTTCTCACAGGAGCCACGGGCTATATTGGAAAACGATTACTTCCTGTTTTAATAAAATCAGGACACACTGTTGTTTGTTGTGTTCGTGATGTTAAGCGGTTTAATCCACCAAAGTCACTGATAGATAAAATTGAAATTGTTCAAGTGGATCTGTTAAAGGAAGAAACTTTGGCAAACATTCCGTATGATATAGATGCTGCTTATTATCTGGTGCACTCCATGTCCGTAAGTTCCAATTATCATTCACTTGAAGAGCAATCGGCCATCAATTTTAGAAAAAAAGTACAGACTACTGCCGCGCAACAGGTTATTTATTTGGGTGGCATAATTAATGAGGCTGAACTTTCAAAACATCTTGATTCGAGGAAAAATGTAGAAATTGAATTGAAGAAAGGGTCCTATAATTTCACAAGTTTAAGAGCAGGGATAATTATAGGTTCGGGCAGTGCTTCATTTGAAATTATTCGCGATTTAGTTGAAAAACTACCTTTTATGGTTACCCCGAAATGGCTAAACACTAAATGTCAGCCAATTGGTATAAGGGATGTCATTACTTTTCTTACGAAAGCCTTGCTCAAAGAGCAAACATATAACCAAAATTTTGACATTGGCGGGCCAGACGTGCTCACTTATAAAGAAATGCTTTTACAGTTTGCAAAGGCAAGAAAATTAAAACGTTGGATTCTTACCGTTCCTATAATGACCCCAAGGCTTTCTTCGTATTGGTTGTTTTTTGTGACTTCTACCTCTTATAAATTAGCCGTTTCTTTAGTCAACAGCATGAAAATAGAGGTTGTTTGTAGAAATACGCGCCTCAATAATATTTTAAATGTTCAACCCCTTACCTATGCCGAATCATTAAATCTTGCTTTTCAAAAAGTAAAAAACAATAACATTGTATCCAGCTGGAAGGACGCTTTTGCAAGCAGCGATTTTAACATTGATACTGCTGACTTTATTGAAGTACCAACTTTTGGGTGTTTTACTGATAAAAGAAAAGTAACACTTAATAAACGAGAAACAGCAATTGAAAAAATTTGGAGAATTGG
Source organism: Crocinitomix sp. (assembly GCA_047623705.1). Lineage (GTDB taxonomy): Bacteria > Bacteroidota > Bacteroidia > Flavobacteriales_D > Crocinitomicaceae > Crocinitomix. The sequence goes on along the minus strand of JBLHOW010000001.1, from coordinate 164,849 downwards.
TGGCAAAAATGGCTGGTATTACGGCAATTGGCTATGGCGATTTAGAGGGTTTTTAGACAAGTTTGTTGGCGGAGTTGGGTTAAGGCGGGGAAGAACTTCTCAGAACGTTATTAATCCAGGAGATTCCCTCGATTTTTGGCGTGTACTTTATGCAAATAAACCAGAAGGACACTTATTACTTTTAGCTGAAATGAAACTACCAGGTGAGGCTTGGTTAGAATTTAAAATAGTGGACAATGAATTGATTCAAACCGCCACTTTTCGTCCTTTGGGCATTCGTGGTCGCCTATATTGGTATGCCGTCCTTCCATTTCATGGTTTCATTTTTAAAGGGATGATTAAAAAAATAAATATGGCCGAAAAGTGAAACCTTTTCGGATGCTGTCAATGGGTAAGATATTCAAATGATTTTGAGAAAATTTTACGCCATCCACACTATGCCTTAAACCAGCAGATATTGAAAATTGTGCATTTCCAACAAAAGACGATATCATGATCAGACTTATGAGGGTTAGGCGTATCAAATCTCTAATAACGTCAATTTTACTTTATGCGTTGGAATTATTATCCCTATTTTCGTGTTTCAATAACAATACTATCACACAAGAACCCTCAAAATATAAACCACTTAAAAGCTTTTTAACCCTGCTCTTCTTATGTGGTCTAAACATAGCCTTTGCTATTTCATCTGACACGATTAAACTAGATGTTTCTCAGCACATTGTTAGCGCGAAGCATTATATCATTTACAAAACAAACACTGCTTGCACTATTGATGGTCAAGCAAATGAAAAGGCTTGGGAAGAAGTTCCGTTTTCAGATTCATTTATGGATATTGAAGGAGTCAAAAAACCAAAATTTGACACCCGCTTTAAAATGATGTGGAGCGGGGAATACCTCTACGTATTTGCCCAATTGCAAGAACCTCATATTTGGGGCGACCTAATGCAACGTGATACTGTTATTTTCTACAATAATGATTTTGAAATTTTTATCGATCCCTCAGGAGACGGTACTAAATACGGAGAAATTGAACTGAACGCACGCAATACCGTTTGGGATTTGTTTTTGAATAAACCCTATCGTGTTGGTGGGTCGGCAAATGACTTTTGGAATTTACAGTCTCTAAAAACTGCCGTGCACATTAATGGAAGTTTAAATAATTCGAATGATACGGATACCGATTGGTCCATTGAAATGGCCATACCAATGGACGCCTTAATTGAATTGAAAAATAAACCAAAATCCTTACCAAAAGAAGGGGAACAATGGCGCATTAATTTTTCTCGTGTACAATGGGATCATGACCTTATTAATGGAAAATACGAACGTAAAAAGGTGAACGGAACTTTTCAACGTGAGTACAATTGGGTTTGGTCAAACCAAACCCGCATTAACATGCACGCACCCGAAAAATGGGGATATGTACAATTCACACATGAAAATAGTAATAATAAAATCCCCTTTATTCCGGTAGTGGATGAGGAGATTAAACAAGTGGCGTTTGAACTGTTTATGAGTGCTAAATATGGCGATTTGGCAAAACATAAACATAGCATATATTCCGCGCAATCCATTCTGATTGAATATGGTGGGCCTATTGCCTTAAATGCTACTTATTATAAAACACAAGTTGGTTTTGAAATTAATTTAAGTAGCCCTGAGTCTGGCAAAACCTATATTATTAATCAAGAGGGCGTATTGCGAGAGTCGAAATTGACACCAAAAGAAAAGCCTTTTGTATTTGCTACTTGGGCGCATGGCTCAAATGAATTGGATGTCGCTGAATGGAAGGAAAAATTAAGCGAATATCAACGCCTTGGAATAACAGAAGTTTTAGTTGGAGGAAGCCCCGAATTTTTAACAGATTTAGTGCCATTGGCCAATAATTATGAGATTAAAATCCATGCTTGGATGTGGACTCTCAATCGTCCAAATGATACCACAGCCAATAAACACCCAGAATGGTATGCGGTAAATAGAGCAGGAAAAAACTCCTTAGAATATCGTGCTTATGTTGATTATTATCAATGGTTGAGTCCCTTCCATCCAGAAGCACGCGAATATGTAAAAGACAATGTGAGAAAACTAACTACGGTAGAAGGCCTAGCATCAATCCATTTAGATTATGTGCGTTATGTTGATGTGATCTTGGGCGCAGATTTACAACCGAAATATGATCTTGTACAGGATCATGAAATGCCAGAATATGATTATGGCTATCACCCAATAGCGCGCGAAGGGTTTAAGGCAACTTTTGGGTACGATCCTCAGGATTTAGAGCATCCAGAATTAAGCACCGAATGGAGACAATACCGCTTAAACGCAATTACAACTTTGGTGAATGAAATCGCGGATATTGCACACCAGAAAAACCATAATATTACTGCAGCAGTGTTTCCATTTCCAGAGATGTCGCGACAAATGGTGCGCCAAGCTTGGAATGATTGGAATTTAGATGCCGCCTATCCTATGCTTTATCAAAACTTTTATCAAGAAAGTGTGAATTGGATTGGCTTTGCGACTAAGCAAGGCGTAAATGCAGTTGATTTTCCAATTTATGCTGGTTTATATAGTCCAGGATTAAAAGATGCGGTCGACTTGGAGAAAGCCATTCGATTAGCAAAAGAAAACGGTGCAAGTGGGTTTTCAATTTTCACGGCTGACGGTTTGAGTGATGAACAAAAGGCCGTTTTAATTAAATTGAAAAAGGAAATGTTAGACTAGAAGCCACCTGCTATTTTCCATTCACCATCAATTTTCTTTAAGTCAAATTCATAATGTTTTTCTTGACTTAATCCGCGCGATTCTAAGCAGGAACAAGAAGAAGTTTCTTCCGTTGTTCCACACCAGAGTCCTATAATTTCGGATTCATAAGGTTCGCAATTCAAAATAACCCTACTTTCCTCCCCCGAATAACACTCCAAATCAATTGCCCTTTCACATTCCCCAGCACTCCTATAAGCTAGCCAATCTCTCACAACCATTTCGGGTCCTTGTGTGTATTCACAACTTATCAAACATTGGAAGAGTACCATCCCAAAAAACAAAGGCAAATTCCGTCTAATTCCTTTAAGCTGAAAATCAGTTTTCATTATAACTTCCGAATGCGATTAACAAGACTACTTCCGTCCTCACCCTGCAATTCAATCAAATAAAAACCAGATTCCAATTGCGACAAATCAATTTGCATATTTGCAGTTCCCTGCTGAACTAATCGACCATCTGCACTGTAAATAGAATAAGGCTTGTTTTGATAATTAGGCGGGATTTGAACTTCACCAGAAGTTGGGTTCGGATAAATGATCCCTTTATTTTCTATCAAATTTTCAAGCGACAAAACGGGTGCGTTATCAGTACAGTCTAGGCTAAAATTAAAAATATCATTTTCACCTTCTAATGCCAGAACTTCCTCCCAGGCAGTAAAATCTGTTTTGAGATATGCATTTAACCAAGGTGTCATCAATGCCAATACTGCAAAATGCTGTTCAGACTCAAGAGATTCCGCATCAGGACAACTAAATTCACCAAACTCACATAAAACATTGCTATTCGCAAATTGACAATGCGAGCCACCAAAAATTAACGCATAACCTTTACAATCACTCAAATTATTATAAATAAGTTCTTGATGTTCGGCTGGAGGGGTAACACAATCTAGTTCACCAGCAAAGGTGAGTGAAGGTTGCTCAATTTCAGTCGCTGCTGTAATCGCTGAAGGATCTGTTTCTGCAGCGGCCAATGTTACTAAGGTTGTAATTTCAGGAAATTCAGCAGCAGCAAGAACCGCGGCTCCACCTCCCATTGAATGACCTACAACCGCACTATGGACTGAAACATGCTCATAGAACAAGGACGTTTCAATAGTGTCTTCAATTTGCATGGCCTGTATTACAAAGCCTAAATCTTTTCCAAAATCACCGTGTGAAACATCAACCGTGATTTCTGTATTTGGTAAAATCACAATATAACCTAGCGGTACAAAATGTTCCCAGATATAGGTATACGACTCATATGTCATAACAAAACCGTGCCCCACCGCAATGACAGGGAAATTCCCATCTGTTACGTCCACATCTACACCAGCCTCATCCGCAGGATAGTAAATAAAGGTTTCGATAGCACGATCGCGATCCGTATCTGTAAAAACAATTGAAGTTTCTCCAATATCAAATTGACCAAAACTATTAACGGTAATTAAACAAAGTATTAAATAAATCCATTTCATAGGGCCAAGATACTGAAATTACTTGTTAGCTATTAGGCCGCTTCGCTCTTAGACCTAGTATGAATTGATATGTTTATTTGAAGGTCCTCATTGAAAAATGACCAACGTCATGAATTCTCACTGAGATTTATGTAAATTTAGGCCAGCAAAACATTCAAACATGGAAATATCAGAAGCAACGCTCAAAAAAATCAAAATTCTAAAGGATAAATATGCCTCAATTGGGCAAGATCTCGATTCATATTTGGACGGATTGATTTATGCGAATCCTTTGAAATATTGGGATTATATTGAAGTAGACGCTTTATTGAGTTTGCAAAAACCAAAGACTGATTTTCCTGATGAGAAGATTTTTATTGTGTATCATCAAATCACTGAATTGTACTTCTCTCTTATTTCGCATGAAATAGAGCAAATTTGCAAAAACGGCAAAAATGTTTCAGAAATCGGTGAAGATTTAGGTTGGAATGAGAACCTCGATTTATCGTTTTTTATTGCGCGGTTAAAAAGAGTAAATAAGTACTTTGAAGCATTGACCAACTCATTTGACATTATGCGTTTTGGAATGGAACGTGAACAATTTACCAAATTTAGAATGTCTTTATTATCTGCAAGCGGATTTCAAGCGGCTAGTTATCGCTTTATTGAAATTGCAAGTACAGATTTAAAATATTTGGTGCACGAAAGCAAAAGAGCTGAATTAATGGATGCTGACATCCATGAACAGTTGAATAATATTTATTGGAGACGCGGAGCTGTAGTGGAAGAAACTGGAGCGAAAACACTCACCTTAGTAGATTTTGAAGCAAAATATTTGGACGAATTTCATGACTTTGCGGATCAATACCAGCCTATGAATATTTGGCAGAAATTCAAATCACTGTCTGCAGCGGAACAAGCAAAACCAGAATTGATTAAAGAAATGCGTGAATTGGATGTGAATGTTAACATTAATTGGCCATTAGTTCATTTTAGAACTGCCGCACATTATTTAGCGCAAAAAGGAGAAGAATCAAAAGGCACGGGTGGAACAAATTGGCAGAACTATTTACCACCGCACTTTCAAAAACGCGTCTTCTATCCTGAATTGTGGTCTGAACAAGAATTGAACGAATGGGGTAAAGCCTGGGTGGATGAAGTTTTCGCCGATCATCTCAAAACGGAAACTAAAATCCCTTAAAGGTTGAAACTATTTAAGTTTATAATCGTTTTTGCATGTTTTAATGTCTTTTCGCAATATGACGTTCCAGAGGTGGACGACTATTACGAAGATGAAAAATTCTGGGTAGGTCCAGTAGACACCCTGCACTCCATCTTACCAAATCAGCATCTAAAATTAGAAAGAAGTTTAATTCCATTTAGAATTGATACGCTTTGGGGATTAGCAGACGAAAATGGAAAAATAATTGTTCAACCAGCCTATGACGGAGTGCGATTGATTTCAAGTTCTCCATTTGAACATGAGGCCAGTTTTAGTTGCCGAGAACAAGGAATACACCTTAAAGGAAAAGGTATTAAAACCAAATTTTATAGCTCAGAATTAAACGATAAATATGGCGTCTTTACGGAAGAAAAAACAATAGTTCCACCATTATATTACGGCATTCGAATTATTCATAATGGCTTTTTTTATACCGGTCGTCGTGCGGGTGATCTCTATAATTTAAAAGGAGAAATTCTTTTAAAAGGTGTTTATGAATTTGAGCTCTTACAAACAAGTATGTTTGCCGACAAAAATCAATTCGTTTTTGGAGTAAGTAGCGAAGAAAAGAATGGCTTTATCCTCTATGATTATACGGAACAAAAAATTATAAAATGGTTGTACACCTGCAAAAACGGTCTAGAAGTTCTGCTTTGTGAGAAAGAGTTGCGCTGCTTTATTTGGAAGGATGACGGGAATCACATAGCATATTATAAAGTGATTCCAAATAATATTGATAGAACCATTCAACTGGAGGGAATTCCAACCGAAATAATGGATAACGAGTATATAGATTTGCATAATGGCCCAAATTATAAAACTGGTTCAGAAATTGAAAAACTAGAATCCCTTGAACGCAAAAAACATTCGGTTGCAGCTACCTATTACAGTTCATTTTTAAAAAATCAGCAATTCTATTTTATACAAAAAAGTGTAGGATACAATTACCAGCAAACACCAAAAATTGACACCATTCCGCTAAAAAAGTCATTGCAAAACATTATAATTCGTACACAAAAACATGGCAGCTGGTACAGCACAATGCCTTATCAAAAAGATAATTTTACAGAAATAGACACGATATTTTATTATAAAAACTTTGCAACGTACACTCAAAAAAACAAGCAAGGTGTTTTAATCGGAAATAGCATTATTCCCGCAAAATACGATAGTATTGGTTTGATTAAAATTAAAGGCCATAAACCACATTTTTTAGTTTCAAAAACGGATAAAAAAGGGGGTATGAAATGGGGAACGATTAATAATTCTGGAGCTGAAATTATTCCTATAAAGTACGACGCTATTTACATCAAAAAAAGGGCTAAGACAACTTACGGAATGAGTTCAGTTTGGATTATTCAAATTGATGATAAAAAGGGATTAGTTAGTGCTTCTGGCGAGATAATTGTCCCGGTTGAATGTGAGGAAATTGAGCAGTATAAGACCTCGTCAGCCTTCACTATTTATAAGGATGGAAAATATGGAGCCTATCATACCAAAGAACTAATAGCACCCAAATTCGAATGCCGCATTAGCCCTTTCCGAAAAATGGAAATAAACGGCAAACAATTTTACATGGCGATTGATGAAGATGGCAATGAGTTAGGTTATATCAACGAAAATGGCGTACGCTTTTTCAAGTAATCTGATTATTCGATTTTAACGACTTAAATTGTAAAATTGCATATCTTTAGATCTATGCAAAACTTAAAGTGGATTGGCCTTATAATAATTGGAGGCATATTCTTACAAGGGTGTCAAACCGAATCAGACGCAATTGAAATCAGTGAATTCGGGTTTCAAAAAGCACTTGAACCACTTTTAGGTCAAAATGAACTAGGAAGTCAACAATTCAACATCTCAGCAGATAAAGACACCTCCTTAATTGGTGAAAAAGGCACCATTATCAACATTCCAGCAAATTGTTTTAAAACCAAAAATGGTGAAACAGTAGCCCTTGAATTAATTGAGGCCCCCACTTTACAGGATATGCTTTTATTGAATGCACAAACCTTGAGTGATGGACGACCTCTTAAAAGTGGCGGCATCATCTACCTCAACGCAACAGCAAATGGCAAACTACTAGATGCGAAAAAACCAATTGAAATTAAAATTCCTGCACAAGCAATTAATTCAAATATGGGGGCCTTTGTGGGCGATTTTAACGAAAATGGCGTAATGAATTGGGTAGAAGGCAATGAAATGACTTTTGACACAACATCTGAATACAACGACTTAATTACAAACGGGATGTTTGAAATTCCGTTTGATCATTTTCCTTATCGTGCAAAATATTATGAACGCGATTCTATTGCCAAAGTCTATCCAGAAAAAAATGGTGTGGTGCAGGCGCCAGTTACAGATTATTTAATTGATCCAGAAATGGCCCGTTTTTATGAAAAACTAATTGATATTATTGAGTCTGAGAAATATGCGGGCACCAACTTAGCAACGCGCGAATTTGCACAACGACTTTATCGTTTACAATATATGAATCATGCCTATCATTGGGCAGACATTAGACCCAATGGAATGTTTGAACATTCGAGCGACGGGTTTGCTAAATATGAACATTCGTCCTTGCAGATTTACCTGAACAATTTAGACAAACCCTTGTGGTATTCAGACTCGTTAGTATACACCAATATTAAACGTTATGTTCCTGACCCCTTCACTAGTGGAGACTTTGCCGAATTTGTCGAAAGATGCGATAAACAAAAAGAAAGATTTAAATCATTTTACGAAGAACGCCTAACTAATGTGATAATAATAGAAGATAAAGGGGTTGATCTAACAAGTGAAAACGCGTTGACCGAACTCATCCAAAAAGGCGTGAAACCTGAGAATGCCAAAAACACCATTTCGCTTTACAAACAGCAGCAAGAAGTAATTGAGGCTTTAAAGACAGATGAAGACGCTTTTATTCGATCTTTAAAACGAGATGAAGAATTGTTAAAACAGCAAAGAGCTGAAAATCAAATTCGCTACTATGTTATTACGGGAATGGACTTAGGCTGGATTAATGTGGATCAATTATATGAGCTTCCAAATTCTGAAGAGTTTGATTTACAAGTAACCGTAAACACACCACCAGATGTTGACTTTTTAAATGTGAGTATGGTATTAGGGGATCGAAATACATTTTTAAGTGCTTATGAAAACGAGGATGGAACCTATCAATTTACCAATGATACAATTGAATATAAAACGAAATTACCTATTGGTGAAATCGTAACTATTGTTGCCATATCCTATTTGAACGGTCACCCCTTATTGGGTATTAAAAAACTGACAATTGGAGATTCAAATGCTGTAAGTTTTAGCGCGACAGAGCGCACCGAGAGCAAATTTAAATCATTGCTCAATTCAATCGGGAGTAAGTTTGGAACTAGCAGTGAATTTTAAGAAAATTGAGCTCATAAATTTTCACATTGTACCTGCTATTTTCATACTGAAAAAATTCGGTGATTGGTAGTATAAATCCACTCCTTTGAAGAGAATTAATTTTCCAGTTTGAATAGGAGCACTAATTTGATAAGCGTTAATTTTTTTGATGAATAGCAGCGAACTGGACCGTGCTAAAAAGATCGTTAGTCCGTCAGCTGACGGAATCGCTGACCTTTTCACGGTCTAGGAGAGTAAAGCCATCAAAAAAATATGCCAATACGGGTTAGCCGCCGGCAGCTAGAATTTTTCTTTCTTTTGTTGCAATGACAAAAGGAAAAGATATGTTAATAGCAGTGTTCTGAATTTAGCCAAAATATTATCATGAGTGAATCAATTTAAAAAATTCAATGTCTAATTCATAGTCGATAGAGAGCCATTTTCGACAAAATCGCCAGAAATGACGAAGACAAGAGCGCACCGAGAGCAAATTTAAATCATTGCTCAATTCAATCGGGAAGTTTGGAACTAGCAGTGAATTTTAAGAAAATTGAACTCATTAAAATATATTAACTTTGTTTAACTTGACCGTTAAATTATTGTTTATGAAACTCCTACTCCCTTTTACCCTTCTTTTTACAAGTTTCGGTTATGCGCAATGTACCGAGCTCTTTTTTTCAGAATATATAGAAGGTTCTTCGAGTAATAAAGCATTTGAAATTTACAACCCAACTGCAGATCCGATTGACTTGGAAGATTATGTTGTTTACAGAAATAATAACGGCTCACTTACGCCTACCGACAGTTTGTTTCCGCAAGGGATTTTAGGTGCTGGCGAAATTTTTGTGACCGCCAATCCAAGTGCTTCAGCTTCAATTATGGCTGAAATGGACACCACCCATACCATGACTTTTTACAATGGAGATGATGCCCTTTGGCTCAAAAAAATTAGCACGGGAGATACCCTCGATATTATAGGTGACATTGGTATTGATCCTGGCTCAGGATGGCCAGTCGGTGTTGGTGCAACAAACAATTTTACCTTAGTTCGAATGATCGGGATAAATCAGGGACAAACCAATTGGGCAATTGGCGCAACGGAGTGGGATGTTTTCCCAATTGACATGACAGATTCACTGGGTACGCACACCATGACTGCTTGTCCGGCTTGCGAAACTACCGCATTTGTCGAAGACACAGTTTGTAATGAATTTATCTCACCAAGTGGCGATTATACTTGGACAGAAACAGGAATCTATTTGGACACCATTTTAAATGTAGCTGGCTGCGATAGTATTATCACTTTTGACTTAACAATTTACTACACTACGGGAACATTATTAGTTCTAACCGTTTGCGACGGTTATCCAGCACCAAGTGGAGATGAAATTTGGACTGAAAGTGGACTGTATATGGATACGATTCCGAATATGTTTGGATGCGATAGCATTATTACCGTTAATTTAACTGTAAACTATTCAAACGTAGTATTTGATGAAGCTACTGCTTGCGGCAATTATGTTTGGACAGAAACAGGCACCTATAATGATACCTTGACGAATATAATAGGTTGCGATAGTGTAATTATCATGGATGTAACAATCATTTATTCCACTACACATAGTATGATAGTTGAAGCGTGCAAAACCTATACTTCTCCTAGCGGAAATGTTTGGACAACAGGAGGGACTTATAGCGATACTATTGCTAACCATCTTGGCTGTGACAGTATTATTACGATTGATTTGACCATCTATAATATTGACGTCACAGTAACACAAGATGCGAATGAACTAATGGCTAATAATCCAATTGAGTTTTTCCAATGGTTGGATTGTGACGACGGCTATGCCGAAATTCCTGGGGAGACCGAACAGCTATTTATCGCAAGTGAAAACGGAAACTATGCCGTTGAAATTTCTCAAGATGGTTGCGTTGATACTTCTGCTTGTTACACCGTTACGCATGTTGGAGTTAACGCACAAACCTTTGAAAATGGAATTAAACTATATCCCAATCCAAATAAAGGTGATTTTATGCTTCAACTTGCAAGTCCTGCATCTGGTGTGGTAAACACTCGGAATTTTTTAGGCCAAATAGTTGGCACCCAAAAATTTTATGAGGTCACAACTATTCCATTGACAATTGAAGGTAAAACTGGATGCTATTTTGTAGAAATTATTACTGACAAACAGCAAACCGCTCAGCTAAAATTTACCGTTAATTGATTTTAATATAAAGAAAAATGGTTTACTTATCACCCTATTCTTTGCACTATTAATATCAAGTTGTAATGTTGAACTAACGAGCGAAAATGTAGTCGGAACTTGGAATGTTACCGATTATTCGTCTGATGCTAATATTCCACCAGATCTAATTCAACAAACTAAGGATGTTTTTTGCTCTGCAACCTATCGTTTTGAAGATGATGGATCTTATGAATTCAATTATTCTTTAATTGATACACCGAATATAGCTTCATGGGAGTTGAATATAGGTACAAATGAAATTGTTTTGTTTACGAATCCCTCTGAAACGTATTCAATTACCTCCTTTACTGCGAACAAAATGATTTGGTTCACTAAAGGAATGTTTGGCAGCAACGAATTCACTTTAACTAAGGTTGAGTAATTTTCGATCTGATTAACTCTATTGCTTCGCCGGTTTACAGCGTTTCGCCGGATTTGTAATCCTTCGAAGCAAATGCAGATAACGAAACAACTCACTTTACCCATTCATCCGAGATCTACTACCGTTCACATAATTCATCCGCTAGATCAGTCATTTTTACAAAAAACAGGAAAGTAAACCCTTCTAAATAAACTACTTTTGCACCCGAAATAAAAAAATAAAACTATGAAATTTTTACTCGCATGCTCTCTTTTGGTTAGCATGTTCTCTTTCGGACAATGTTCCGACATATTCTTCTCTGAATATATTGAAGGATCTAGTAATAACAAAGCCATTGAAATTTATAATCCAACAGGTGCAGATATCGATCTAGCAGATTATAGAATTCGCCTAAATGCTAATGGTGCGGCTACACCTACTTCAACTTATTCACCAACAGGAACACTAGCCGCAGGTGATGTTTTTATCATCAGAAATTCAAGTGCAGCACTGGCTGAAATTATTGCCGAAGCTGACGCAACTGCTGCTGTAGCCAGTTTCAACGGAGATGATGCCTTATGGATTGAAAAAATTAGTACGGGTGACACCTTAGATATTATTGGTGTAATTGGTGAAGATCCAGGGTCTTATTGGACAGTTGGAATAGGAAGAACTCAAAACTATACATTAGTTAGAAAACTTGCTGTTAATGAAGGACAATTGGACTGGGTAATTGGAGCAACGGAATGGGAAGTTTTTGACATTAACATGGTCGACTCTCTAGGCGCACACACAATCACACCTTGTCTTGTAGAAGATTGTAATACTGCTGGCTCTTTTGAAGAAACGGCTTGTGATAGTTTAGTTTCTCCAAGTGGCTTATATACGTGGATAAGTACTGGCATGTATATGGATACTATTCCAAACATAGCAGGTTGTGATAGCGTTTTAAATTATGACCTGACAATTGTAAATGCAACTACAGCATCTGTTGAAGAAACGGCTTGCGATAGTTTAGTTTCTCCGAGTGGATTATATACGTGGACTAGTACTGGCGTTTATCTGGATACATTAATGAATGACGCTGGGTGTGATAGTATTATTACTGTTGATTTAACAATCGTGAACGCGACAACAGCATCTGTTGAAGAAATTGCTTGTGATAGTTTAGTTTCTCCAAGTGGATTATATACGTGGACTGAGACTGGTGTTTATATGGACACGATTACAAATGAAGCTGGTTGTGATAGTATTATAACAGTTGATTTAACAATTGCAACGGCAACTGAGTCCTCGTTTGAAGAAACGGCTTGTGATAGTTTAATTTCTCCGAGTGGTTTATATACGTGGACTGAGACTGGTGTTTATATGGACACACTTACAAATGAAGCTGGTTGCGATAGTATTATCACAGTTGGTTTAACAATTGCAGCTGCAACCACAGCGTCTGTTGAAGAAATTACTTGTGATAGTTATGAATCACCTAGTGGATTATTCACATGGACTGAATCTGGCGAATATGTGGATACACTTACAAATGAAGCTGGTTGTGATAGTATTATCACAATTGAGTTGATCATTCTTGAAACTACCTTTTCAGAAATTTCTGAAACAGCTTGTGAAAGTTATGTATCACCTAGTGCATTGTATACTTGGACAGAATCTGGCGAATATGTTGACACATTAACGAACGAAGCGGGCTGCGATAGTATCATTACTATTGACTTAACAATTCCGGTAATTGATGTAACAGTAACACAGGCCGAAAATGAGTTGACAGCAAATAACGCAACAGCAACTTACCAATGGTTAGACTGTGACGCAGATTTCGCAATCTTAGACGGTGAAACAGATCAACTTTTTGCTGCTGGTTTTAACGGAAATTATGCTGTTGAAATTACGCAAGACGGATGTGTTGACACTTCGGCTTGTTATGAAGTAACTGGACTAAGTATTAATAAAAATGCTTTCGAAGCAGGCATTGTACTTTATCCAAATCCTACAAGCAGTGATTTTACAGTGGAACTAGGACAAGCAACGTCTGGTAGCATAATTGTTCGCAACGTAATGGGACAAATTGTAGCCACAACTCAATTTGTAAATGCACAATTAATTGCAGTAAGCATTGAAGGTCAAACTGGAAGTTATTTCGTAGAAATTACAACTGATGCGAATGAAACTGCTCGTTTAAAAGTGATTAAATTTTAATTGAATTAGATTTTCGCACTGATAATATTTAGTGCGAATTTAAGTTATTATAGAAATAGGGTTGGCAAATTGTCAACCCTATTTTTTTGTTCAAACAAATCAGTTGAGTGGCAACTGTATGCAAATAATAAATTACCTATCCATTTGGGAATAGCCTTTGTTCTTTTTCTTGAAATATCCCTAGTTTAATGGCATGAAACTAATCTACCCAATACTATTCTTAATTTTATCAGCTTGCCAAACACACCCTTTCGAACAGGTTGATAAACCTCTTGAATGCAATCTATTCGACAGCATTCCTTTTGAACGAAATATTCCATTGGACGATCCAAAACTAGATCAGTTTCTTCATCCCATCCAAACGGTTGATTCAATTATTTTAACGTATAAAATTGTTCCTGAAACGATTGCTACTAAGTATCCAAGGGACACCTTATTTACCGAAACATGGACCTTCAATCAGCAGCTGCTAAAAATTCGTGAACGAAAGCACGATTCTTATTATGCTCCTGAAAAAAAGGGTTCTTTTTTGTTTTATAAAATATCTACTAGCAGATGGTATTGCGTAAAAGAAAGAAGGCGCTTTTCCAATGACTCCCTCATTGATAAAATGATACTAAATTTTAACGATACCAATTATGTAAATTGTATTCGCGCAGTTGGCCCTGAGCCCATTCGGGGATTTCGACCAAAAAAATTAAAAACCCTTCCTATTGTTAATCCACAACAAATTTGGAGAAATTACTACGGGAGATTAAGTCTGATTGAATACACTTCATCACATTAACCTTTGACTTCACTGGATTTCAAAACAAAATGAACCTATGGAATAATCAATTGTACTGCATCAAAAGAAAAAAACAATGAAGCAGTTATTGATCACATTATTCGTATTGACAAGTTTACAATTATTCGCATACGACACCAGAAAAGCAAAATCATCTGTTGAAGAAGTGACCGTTTTTTTAAACGGTGCACAGATTACACGCATGGGTTCCGTCTCAGTTCCAAAAGGTTCATCTGAAGTTGTTTTTACTGGAATTTCTCCGCTCTTAAGAAGAGAGAGTTTACAGGCCGGAACAAAATCGAATATTACGATTCTTTCCGTTCATTATGAAACAAAATTGACAGAGAAAAAACAGGATCTAAAAGAATTAAAAGTCTTTGAAAACAAACGGAATGAACTCAGCAAAAAAGTGAATCGCTATAACGCCTCAATGGAGGTTATTCGCATTCAGGAGAACATGATTCAAAATTTAAGTCAAATTCAAACACAGATGAAAGACTTTAAAGTTTCAGATGTTGTAGAGGCCAAAGAAATTATTGACGCCAATTTAGAAGCTATAAAAATGCGCCGAATTGATTTGCAGGAAAAAATCAATACACTCAATGCCGCTTTAAACGAATTAAATCAAAAAATTCAAGCTTTTGGGGTTGTTTATTCAAGTATTGAACCACGCGTGGTAGTCAAAATTAGATCTGACCGAGATCAGAAAGTAAAAATGAAGATCAGTTATTTTACGCCAAATGCGCGTTGGTACCCTTCATATAATTTGCGCGTAAAGGACGTGAAAAGTCCGTTAACTATTGACTACCAAGCCAATATTTCGCAACAAACTGGTGAAGACTGGACGAATGCAAAACTAACCCTTTCAACAAACGATCCTAATTTGGGTGGTCAAAAACCCATTTTAAAACCTTGGTACATTGTGCTAAATCAGTATAATGGTCGTACAAAAAATAATAATCAAAATAGATATACACCCAATAGGTATCCTCGAGTAACCGGCCGCGTAACGAACCAATTTGGCGAACCATTGCGTTATGCTAACATAATGGCAATTGGAACAACAGTTGGCACTATAACAGATGGTGATGGTCATTATACTATGAATATTCCTAATGGTTCCAATCAATTGCAAGTAAATTATATCGGCTATAATCCGGTGACTTTTTCTATTGCGGCGGCCGAACACAATATTGTCATGCAAGAAAAACAAATGACACTAGAAGAAGTTACTGTGCTGGACGACATGGAATATTATTCGCAAGGAGCAAGTATATCAGAAGATATTACGCTTTCCGCTTACAGTGTTGATGTAGCTTATACTATGAGTGCCACAGAATCTGTAACACTGAGTCAATATCAAAACAAAAGAGAAGAAAAACTAGTTACCAAGCAAAAGGTAAGTAGTGTAACACCATCCGTAGCAGTGCAAGTTCAGCAAATTGAAAATGTGGTTTCGGCAGAATTTAAAATTACTGAGCGGTATACGATAAAGTCGGATAATAAGCAATATACAGTTCAAATTAATGAAATAGAACACAAGGCACATTACCAGTATTATTGCGCTCCAAAATTGGATGCTGATGTGTTTTTAACAGCACAACTGTTGAATTGGGAATCTTTGAACTTATTAGAAGGGCAAGCCAGTATATTTTTTGAAGGAACCTATGTTGGTACCAGCTTATTAGACGCCAAAATTGTGGGAGATACCTTAGATATTTCTTTAGGAAGAGATAAACGTGTGGTTGTAACACGGGAGAAAGAAAAAGAAATGAGCAAGAAGAAGTTAGTCGGTGATAATGAAGTGAAGTCCGTCAAATGGATTATTGAGATTAAGAATCAAAAAAGCCAGCAAATTAATTTAATCGTTGAAGATCAATTTCCATTAACGAATGATGCAAAAATCAAGATTGATAAAGATGATGTGAACAAGGCGCGGATAGACGAAACAACAGGTTTTATAACCTGGAAATTGAAAATTGGTGCAAGCAAAATAGAAAAACTAGCGTTTAAGTATAAAGTTACTTACCCTAAAGGGAATGAAGTTTATCTAGATTAGCGGATTTCGGGTTGGGGCTTAAGCTTTGAAAAAAGCCTCAATTCCGCGTCCCGCAAAATAATCTTTTGCCCATTGCGCAACTTCTTCTTCAGAATATTGCAAGATTTTTTTATCGATTAAATAGCGAATGGCTTTTTTCTCTCTGCGAGAAAGACCTCCGTCAATCATTATTCCGAAAATAAATAATTGTTGTACACCACGCCGAGTTTTTGCAGAAAGCAATGAGATTTCTTCCAAAAAATCTTCATTATAAGGCGGTTCTTCTGTAATTATAATGCCAAATTTTTCCAAAACTGTTACGCTCAATAAAAAATGGTTGTAGTGAAATGAGCGCTTCGATTCTGAAATTAATTGAAGTGTGTCGTATAAGAATTTTTTAAATTCTTGATTGTCTTTTTGTTCTTCATAAAGAAGTTCGGCACAGCGCTTAATTAATGGTGGAGCCATTACTCGGATTCTGGCCTCATTCATGATCTTACGCGCTCCCCAAATATTCCAAAAGGCATAAACTGGCATTCCAGCAAAATCAATTACGGCGCGTAAGGCATATCTACCCAAGGCTTTTTTAATCAATAACTTAAAAAGGAAACCACTAACCGCTGCTTTTAATCGCAATATGGCTTGAAAAATGAAAACTCCCCAAGGGTTTAGTCCTTCATAAGGATTAATACCAATCGATTCCAATTCATTTTGCTTTTTCTCTAATCCAACAGCAATTAACGCGCTAATATTATTTTCAAAATTTTGATCATTTGGATTTGGATGTCCACAGGCATGCGCAATTTTAGCAACCGCCTTTATATTGGTATAGGTTAAAAACCAAATTTCTGCTAAAACAAGCACTAAGCTGTAAATCAAAAATCCAATTTCGAGTGGAATATATTCCTTATAAATTGGAATCCATACTTGGGTTTCAGGAAAAAGACTCGCGCCAAATATATGATATGGCGCATAGAGTAACGCAACGCCCAAAACTCCCGAAATCCCAACTTTCCAAAACGTGCTTTTTCGAATTTTACGTAAAGATTCTAATTCCTCATCTGTCAATAAAAATAATTCATTACCAGACTGAGCGGCACTGACTTTACTCAGTTCTTTGGTCGCAAATTTTTCCCAAAAACTTAATTTCTTTTTTTCACTCATTATACATCACTCAATTCCAATAATCAATCCAAAGGAGCAGCTGGAAGCTGAACATTTTGACCGTAAGCTACAAAAGATTTTGAAGTATAGTTGTAATTATAGAGTTTTGATTCACCAGTATTTGGATTCCAAACCATGCACTCATAATAGGTTTTATCCTGTGTTGAAACATGAATTGATGTATAGTCCATCATGATAAAACTTTCAGATTGGTTTGATAAGGGTTTGGCCGGCAATTGTACATTATCTTCGTATGCCTTAAATACTTTATCCGTATAACTATAAAAATAGAGTTTAGAAACACCTGTTTGTGTATCCCAAATCATACATTCATAATACGTTTTATCTTCAGACGGAACGTGTACAGAAGTATAATCCATAAATATACTCTGGTCCTTCGCAGCTTGTTCACCCAAAGGGTTTGACGGCATTTGCACATTGTCGCCATAAGCTTTGAATTTTTTTTCCGTATAATCATAAAAATAAAGCAGAGAATTACCTGTTTCTTCATCCCAAACCAAACACTCATAATACGTTTTATCTTTCGAAGAAACATAAACAGAGCTATAATCCATGAAAATGCTTGGATTATTATTGCTATTATTTGGGAGTGGGTTTGCAGGAAATTGTATATTATCTCCGTATGCCTTAAACACCTTATCGGTATAAGAGTAAAAATACAACTTAGACATTCCTGTTTGTGTATCCCAAACCATGCACTCATAATAAGTTTTGTCTTCCGTAGGAACGTAAACAGATGTATAATTCATTCGTACATTTCGTGTGTCACCAACCTCAGGTAAAGGGTTTTTTGGCAATTGAACATTATCGCCATAAGCTTGAAACGTTTTATTATCATAAGAGTAAAAGTACAATATTGATTCACCAGTTTCTGAATCCCATACCACACATTCATAATAGGTTTTATCTTGTGAAGGAACATGCACGGCAGAATAATCCATATGGTAACTTGGTCCATCATTACCGCAATTAGGTAATGGATCCGACGGAATTTGAACGTTAGTTTCATAAGCTTTAAAAACTTTATCCGTATAATCGTAGAAATAAAGTTTTGATTGACCCGTTTTTGTATTCCATACCATACATTCATAGTAAGTTTTGTCTTTTGAAGGAACATAAACAGACGAATAATCCATCATAATATGTTCTTCATTCGAATCCGTAAAATCAGCCGTATAAAACTGTTCGGTTTCAGCAGCCAATAGCGTCTCATTCGAGAACAAAAGGACTAATAAACTTAGGATAGTAATCAATTTCATTTCTTAGTTATTTAATAATTCCAAAGATAATGCATTTTAAATGGTGGTATGCAAAATTTTAAGCAATGGCCTAACCTTGTTTAGCAACAGTATAAAAATTAGCTTTTGGTCTTTGCCCAGTAGTCAATAAATGTCCAATATTTCGTATTTTTATTGCAATGAACAGTTTAAAAATAATTACCCTACTCCTCTGTTTTACAAGTCCCGCAATATTTGCACAAAATTCTTGTATAGAAAGTTTTAAAGAGAAATACAATGCGGGCAAATATGAAGCCGCTATTAAAATTAGTAAGAGTTGTTATGAAATAAACGAAAATCCTGAACTTCTTTATTTTAAAACGCGGTGCCATATGTATTTGGCCGAGTATGAAAAAGCTATTTCGCTTTATTACCAACTTTTATCAAATGACTCTAAAAATCTAGAATATTTAAATGGGTTAGGTGCGGCCTATTACGAAACCAGTCAAAATGATTCGGCATTGCATTATTATTTAATGGTTCTACAAATTGATCCGGAACATGAAAAAGCTTTAAAAAATCGCAGATTGCTTTATATACTTGATGATCAATATGAAAAAGCACTGATTGATATTAAAAAATTGACGGAACTTTTTCCAGATAATTCTGGTTATTGGGTAGACCTAGGAGATGCCTATTTTTTCACAGAAGAAGAAGAACTTTCCGAGGAAGCTTTCGATAAAGCATTAAAGCTAGACCCAGAAAATACGGACGTGTTTCTAGGTAAAGCAGACAATTACCTTGCCGTTGAAAGGTATGAAGAAGCATTTACTTATATCAATAAAGGTTTAGAGATTACGAAAAAAGAACCGCTGTTTTATGAATTGCTTGGCGACTACTACTATTTTCAAGATGACGTCCAAGAAAAAGAGGCATTAAAGGCTTATCAAAAGTCCTATAAACTAGAAGAAGATGCAGATGTAGCTTATTATATTGGTCTTTGTTATGAAGATTTAGGAGATGATAAAAAGGCAGAAAAATATTATCAAAAGGCAATTGATTTAGAATCTGAAGATGCGGATTGTTATATTGGTTTAGCCTACTATATTTATGAAGAGAGACCTTTTGACGCAATCGAGTTGGTGGATAAAGCCATTGAATTAGATCCAGAAAACGCAGCCGCCCATGGCACGAAAGGTGATGTCCTTTATGTCTCCGGATTTTATGAAAAGGCAATCGAAAGTTATACAACAGCGATAAAATTTGATGCTAGTAAAAAATGGTATTATTACGATCGTGGGTTAGCTTATTATATGCTTGAGAGATTTGATGCAGCAATCAGCGATTTTACAATTTCAATTAGTAAAAAAGCCTATGTTCGCGAAGCCTATTTAGCGCGATCCAAAATTTACGTAGAACAAAAAAAGTATAAATTAGCCAAAGCAGATTTGGATGAATTAATAAAATATAATGTCCAGTTTCATCAAGCCTATGTCAAACGGGCGCTTTGCCACTATAAAATGGGCGATTTTATTGCCACTTGTGCTGATATGCAATCCGCAGCAAATCTAGGGAATAAATACGCTAAATCTTATGTCAAAGAATTTTGCAAAGATTAAAATTGAATGAAAAAATATCCTCTGTCCAATCTATTATTCCTCCTTAGTTTTTTAAACTTATCAGCTACATATGCACAAGATTATGATAACGATAGTTTTGTTGGTTATTGGGTTGAACACGTCCTTTTCGTGGCAGATTCTTGCAGTATAGATAGTGTTATTGATCTTAAAATCTATGGCCTAACGCTCGACGAAATACTTTCTGACAGTGTGTATATAAGCGACATTAAAGAATATGGTGATAGCGCTGCTTGGCATATTGAATTTAAAGACGACGGAACCTATGCAGAGTATGGATCCTTCTCTTGCAGAAAAATTAAATACCCAATTGTAGGCACTTGGAATTATAAAGATGGACAATTGGCCACTAGATCACAAACGTCTCCTTGTTTCGTTGGCGAAAGGAGTCCTTTAGAAGATTATTACTATCCAATACAATGGATTTCTCCAACAGCATTTTATCAATGTGGTCAAGAGGGTCCCAAACAGCATATTGTTATTATTTACAAAAAAATTCCGGATGGATTGATTGAACCATGACTTCGCAGCAGGTTTTGTTTTATAAAATGCTGAAAATAACCGTCAGAGAATTCCTTAATAAAATCATAGTTATACTTTTAGTTAGCCAAATTCAAAAATAAGCCAATTAATATCGCATGAATCACTAACTAAAAGTAAACTAATCTGTCATAGACAAAATGAAGATTTAATTTTCGGCGCAGTTTTTGATACCTATTCCTTAAACACACCCGCCTGAAATTATTTAGTCTCATACTATTTGTAATGATTACTCCCTTTGCCATTGCGCAAAAGGATACTAATTGGGTGAAAAATAATCTGATTATTTCTGCAACTCCCACGCATTTTTTTGAGTTTTTTCATGGGCCATCTGCAAATGTTGGAATTGAGGTGCGCGCCAATAAACGTTATAGTTTTTATGGTGAATTCGGGAAATACATTCCAAATACCCTCTTTTCATCCAATTATGATCAAAAAGGACACTCATTCTTAGTAGAAGCTAAGCGCTATTTTGAGAATGGTCGCACTTATTTTTCACTTCAATATATGCAAGGCAAGCAAAACTATATTCGCACTGATTTTATTGCATATGATCAATATTCGTCCGAGTATTACGAATACAGCATAGACAAAACTTTTCAGGATATTTCTATTCGTTATGGCGGCGTTTATGTCTTTAAAAATAGGTATACGTTTAATCCTTATATCGGCATTGGATTAAGACATCATAATGCGGACGTAGAATTGACCTATCAGCAAGAAATTGATCGGGAGTACGGCGGATCCGATTTGCCACACAATTGGGTGCATAAAGGTGGAAGTCAAATTTATCCAAAGTTGCATTTTGGAATGCGTTTTGGGATTAGGGTTTTTTAATCATCTATATCCGATTATTCTTTTCATTGTATCTTTAAATACAAATAAGTTTACATTGCTATTTGACTAATAAATCTTTCTTCATATCGTTAATATACATTTCATCTTACGGCGTCAATCATGAAGAATCGTATAATAGCAAAAATGAAAAATTTAGTCTTGGAGATAATTATGTAACTGTGCCCGATTCGATAACTCAAGCAAGATTTGACACCTGCTACACACCTCATTTTAAAGACCTTTTAACTTGTACAAAGTCGTGAAGCCCATAGCTACAGAATACCAAAACAAACCATGGCGAAATCTAAAAATGCCTATCTTTAGCCAAACATCAATCGACATGAGTAAACTCAATCCCTTTCACTTGGCAATCCCTGTTTATAATTTGGAAAAATGTCGGCAATTTTATGGTGAAATTTTAAATTGTAAAGAAGGACGAAGCTCAGATAATTGGGTTGATTTCAATTTTTATGGTCACCAACTCGTCATTCACAAAAAGGCGGGAGAACCTGCAAAACAAGTTTTAGATGCTAATCCTGTTGATGGAAAAAATGTGCCCATTCCGCACTTTGGAGTAGTGCTTGAATGGGAGGATTGGCAACAATTAGCCGATCGATTAAAATCATTCAATACTACTTTTATTATTGAACCCTATATTCGGTTTAAAGGTGAGCCAGGCGAACAAGCCACATTATTTTTTTTAGATCCAGATGGCAATGCACTAGAATTTAAAGCGTTTAAAGATATGGATCAGTTATTTGCAACATAAAAAGGATCGAATGCACTATTTAATCATTGAACATTTTAGAAAAGAAACAGTCAAGGAGCTCTATCAACGATTTGATGAAAAAGGACGATTAATGCCTGCTGGGTTGAACTATATTGACAGTTGGATTAATGAGGGTGTGAGCAAATGTTACCAATTAATGGAAAGTGATTCATTGGTCGCCTTAAAAGAGTGGATCGCCAATTGGGATGATTTAGCAGACTTTGAAATTGTCCCTGTTATCTCTTCAGATGAAGTACGGAAGAAAGTGTTAAATGCCAAATTTTAATTTTTATGCCAATAAATATAAGACCCGCTACGCTTGCAGATTTGAACACAATTTTGGTCATTTTTAATCATGCCATAGATCACACCACGGCGGTTTATAGTTATGATCCCTATACCCCTGCAATGATGGTAGAATGGTTTGAAGAAAAAAAGGAGAATAATTTGCCCGTTTATGTATCCACTGCTGGTGACGAAATAACGGGATTTGTAACGTATGGTAAATTTCGCATGCGTCCTGCTTATCAATATACTGTTGAACATTCAATTTACGTACACCACAATCACCGTCGTAAAGGAATTGCAAAAGCACTCATGCCTTTTATAATTGAAATTGCAAAACAAAATAAAATCCATACGTTAATTGGTGGAATTGATGCCGAAAATGAAGGAAGCATATTGTTTCACGAACAGTTTGGCTTCAATAAAGTGGCACATATTAAAGAAGCCGGTTATAAGTTTGACAGGTGGCTAGATTTGGTTTTTATGCAGCTTATTTTAAAATAGATATTAGTGGTTAGATCACTTCGTTTTTAGAGGTTAGATTAATGCGTTTTTCCGTGCATTTTCTGCAGAAAAAAAAGGAGTGCGAGCTTTGAATTTCGCCCTCCTTTTTGCAACCAACTTTATTTAAGGGTTGTTACATGTCCTGTATACGTATGTCGTTTTGAGGACATTGTTTCGCTAAAATCTAAAGTCCAAATGTAAACATCATCTTGTACCAGTCCATTATTACCATAAGTACCGTTCCAACCATATTCTGCATTCATAGATTCAAATACCGTTTCACCCCAACGGTTAAAAATTCTTAAGTGATAATCATAGACGTCATAACCTGCTGTCATGACTGGTTTGAAATCATTATTATAATCATCTCCATCTGGCGTAAACGCATTTGGCACGTAAAATAAAAGCACATCTTCAATCTTAATTATTTGATGCGCAGTATCAGTACACCCCATATCACTGTATGCAATTAGACAAACACGATAAGATTCATTGCCAACATCAGGAAAAAGGTGATTGGGATTTTCAAGATTGGTTTCTAGAGAACCATCTCCAAAATTCCAGTTATAATCCACAGCGTTGTATGAAAGGTTCGTAAAATCAACTTCAGGATTTTGAATACTTGGATTGAACGGTGTTGAAGTAAAAGCTGCTTCGGGACCTTCAAATACGGTTATAAAACTTTCGGCAGTGAAAGAATTTGAACAACCAAATTCAGTTGTAATTTCAAGTGAAACATCATAGTTACCAGGAAATTCATAACTGTAATAAAATGCCCCGCACTCTTCAATTATAGTACCATCACCCATATTCCAGACACAAGACGAACCGTCGTATCCAGTTAAGTTAGAAAAAGAAGTTTTGAGCGGTGCACACCCCATCACCTCATCCGCATCAAAAATAACAGCAGGTATTGGGTGAACAACAATAGTGAACTGCGCTAGGGTATCGGTGCAAGGAGTAAAAACAGGGATCACATAATTAAAAACATAGACTCCAGATGGCAAGTCATTTAAGTCCAATTCACCCGTAATTGGATTAAAATGTCCTGAAGCAGTTACTTCTGACCAAGTTCCTGTGGCTGTTGCAAACAAAAATTCAGAAAAATCAATAATCCCATCATTTGAACAAGCTACTAAGTTGGTGTCGGGCCCAGCCTCGAAGTCAATAGGCTCAGCAATAGAAACTGAATCTGATAATAAGCAGCCATTATCATCCGTAATTTCAACATAGTACGTTCCGGCTTCCATATCAATCAAATCTTCATCTGTAATTGGAACATCTCCTATGTCCCATTCAAAAGTATATGGGGGAATTCCTCCAACAACAGTAAGATCTGCAATTCCATCAGCGGCATCAATACATGTAACATCCGTGCCTTCTATTGACGCATCCAAAGCAGTTGGTTCCGTCAATGTTGTTGTTCCGGTTAACTCACAGCCATTTTCATCCGTTATAATGACTGTGTAAATATCAGCTTGAAGAACAGCAATGTCCTCTACAGTCTCTCCATTGCTCCACAAATATTCGTAAATACCAATTCCACCCGTTACCGAAAGGTCAATTGTTCCTGTCGAATCACCAAAGCATGCAATATTTTCCGTAATAAAATCAACTGTAAGAATTTCTGGTTGGTTTACACTAAATGTTTCAATAATAACACATCCATTCTCATCCATGGCTTCTAATAAATAGATCCCTTCTGCGAGATCTGCTAAATCTTCGCTTGTTTCTCCAGTGCTCCATGTATAGTTATAATCAGGCGTTCCACCTAAAACCGATACATCTATTGACCCAGTAGCTTCTCCAAAGCATAGTACATCTAAAGTTTCACCTGTAAGTTCCAATACTTCTGGCTCGTTAATGAGCACCGAGAGGGATTTTTCACATCCGTTTTCATCTGTCGCGGTAAGGTTGTAAATCCCTGCAGTTAGTCCAGTAATGTCTTCTGTTAAATCACCAGTGTCCCAGTTAAACAAATAGCCTGGAACACCTCCCGTTAGCGCAACATCAACTGATCCGTCAGAAAAACTATTGCATGAAACATCTACTGTCGTGTGTTCAAAAATCAAATCAGTAGGTTGCGTCAATTCATAAGCACCCTCTAGCAAACATCCATTCGCGTCCGTTATTGTAAAAGTGTAAATACCTGCTCCAACACCAGTAATATCCTCTGTGATTTCTCCCGTATCCCATTCAAATGAATAGGCTATTGTCCCACCTGTAACGGTTAAGTTAATTCCGCCATCTTCAAAATCATAACATGCTATATTTTCTACAATAGCAACCTCTTCAAGTGCTTCAGGCTCAAGGATAGTTATCGTCAGCGAATCTATGCAACCATTATCATCTGTTAAAATTAGTGCATATTCACCAACCATTAATCCGTCGAGATCCTCCGTTATGTCGCCAGTATCCCATTCGTATGTCAACGGTAAAGCTCCACCTATTGCAAGAACATCTACTGCACCTGTAGCGTTACCAAAACAATCCACATTTTCAGTAATCGCCTCAACATCCGTAGTAAAGATTGGAAAAAAAAGCGTGATGGTATCCGTATCCCCGGGGCAAGAGCCATTGTCAGTGGTTGTTAAAATTAACGTTGCTATGCCCGATTCTAATTCGAAGTCTGACGGTGTATAAGTCGGTGTTAAGTCTGTTTCATCCGCATCAAAAACACCTGCACCTCCCGACCAAATAGCCGTGGTTGAACCAGTAATTACCCCTACAAGATCAACAATAGGAGATGGTAGCGCACATATGGTAATATCTGGTCCAGCATCTGCCGTTATCGGACTATCATATTCGGTAACTTCAACCGTATCATAAGCAATTGCACAGCCAGTACCATCACCAATTTCAACATAATAAATCCCTGGTTCAGTTATAAATATACCTGCGGTAGTATCACTTGTACTCCAAGTGTAAGTATATGGCTCGGCTCCCCCAATTGCTGTAGCTGTTAAATCTACTCCTGTTCCTCCGAAGCAAATGGTTGGTTCTAATGGTTCAATCATTACTTCAAGTGAAGGTACAATTGCTACTTCTAACGTATCGCAATAAGGATCTCCTGCGCATCCTCCAACACTAATTCCACAAACTTTAAACTTAATCAATTCAGGATAAAACCCTCCTGGATCAGCTTCAACAATCACAGTATCACAACCATCTGTACAATCCAATAAATAATCATATTCTCCAATTTCTCCGGGAAAAATTGATGTCCAACTGATTGTAGGTTCATCTAAACCGGTAATCCAAAGTGAATCTAAACACGCCTCTGTAATCATAATGTCATCACTCTCTTTTGGTGCAGAAATTGATTTGATGGAATAACAATTTTCATTATTACCAGGTTTGCAAAAAGTAATTGTGAATGGACCCGGGCCATCTAAACAAAGCGCTGTTCCAACCGACGTAAGGGGCCCACAATCAACTTGGTAAAAAAGTGCTCCCGTTGGTGATGCACCACATCCATCAGGAATGTAAAAAATAATTCCCGTTGCTGTAGAGTCCAACGTTAATGAAAATTGTACACAATTGTCATCAGGCGGAAAACAACAACTCCCATCACGCGAAGCAGGGTCACTTACCCATAAAGAATCAGGCGCACCTTCCAAATCTACAATAAAAGTAGGAGTACCCCCATCACAATTTAAAGTGTCTGAATAAGTGTCTTGTGAAAATAAGGTTGTAGTGATGCATAAAATGCCAAATGTAAATAGCGCTTTTAGGCAACAAGCCGATAAAGTGATTTTTGCTTTCATAAGGAGTTGGTTGGTTGTGTAATAAAATTATATTTTCTTACACCTATAATAAGCTAAGTGTAAATTTGAATGAATCAAAATTTACTCGACAAATCAATAAATTTTATAGACGAACGCTAACCGTCTAATCGTCAGTAGCTTACATCTTTATAAAAATTTGTAGACATCAAAAAAATCGACGGATTGCGTTTTTTCGGTGATGAAAAAATCTCCCGAACTCTTCAATCCTCTCCTATTTTTTCATAATTCTATTCCTTTTACTAAACTGCTTATTAAAAATAACGTCAATATAGTGGCCCATATTAAAGAAGCAGGTTAGAAGTTTGACAGGTGGCTAGATTTGGTTTTTATGCAGCTTATTTTAAAAGAGACGTAGTGGTTAGATTACTTCGTTTTTAGAGGTTAGACAATTACTTTTCCCCTATTTATTAGAGACTATTTCAGAAACTTTCTCCAAATTATCTCTAAATCTGGCATAAATAGTATAAGACGCCATGTGCATTTTAAAGTTTTCAAACCAAGAAGCGGAATGCCCTGCAAAGAACAATGAAAAAGTAAGTCGCGTTTTATCGGGCGATATCACCTCATAAATTTGTTCTGTTTCTAAACCATTTATTGGTGCTGCAAACCCTTGCATATTGTAAATGGACAACACTCTTTTTTTATTAGCAATGACCTCCAAAATTTCCTCATCCCAAAAAATTCCATCCTCATTTGCATTTTTAAAACACCGCCTAAGAGAACCTTTTTCGCCATCCTGATATACAGCTGAATTTAAGGATGAAATGTGATCAATATAAGACGACCAATCTTCCGCGTGATTGGAATTGCCCAAATAGTTAAAAACCGTTTCGACTGGAGCATCTATTTCTACCGAATATTCAACTGAGCGGTAATCGTTGTTTCCTTTTTTCGTGAATGGACTAAAAATTAACACACCTAGTGCACTTGCCACCAATAGGAAGATCAACCACAATGCTATTTTTTTAATTCGCTTTAACATTTCTATTCTTCACACTAAGATCAGGAATTATTTTGATTTTAAGTTTTTTCAATTCCTTTTCATGTACAGTGCTTTACTTTTTTGATCACATTTTCATAGCAGCCAGAATCAGTGAAGCTTATTTCAGACCTCTGCTCTGTTAGATAAAAGATATTAGACTTGAAGTTGACTCTTTGACCCCTTTTCCCTATTTACCTATTCTTCAATGAGCAATAGTCATTAATTAGTTGTTGCTTTTTTCTTTACTAGCTACTAATGACTAAATACTATTGACAAACCAACTTAGGAATGATATTTGTAACTTACATCAAACAAAAACGGATACATGAAAAAATTAACCATAATAGCTTTAGGATTATTTCTATTTAGCGCCAATACAGGAAATGCACAAATTTTTAAGGACATCAAGAATAAGGTTGAAGAAACTGTTTCCGGTGGAGCATCAAGCTTAACGGAGGATGAAGTAGCATCAGGTTTAAAAGAAGCCTTAACGCGTGGCGTAGAAACTGGTGTTGCACAACTTTCAAAACCGGACGGTTATTTTAAAGATTTAGCCATTAAAATCCCCTTACCAGCAGAAGCTAAAAAAGTGGAAGATAAATTGCGCAAATTAGGACAGGGTAAAAAGGTTGATGAAGCAATTGAATCTATTAATCGTGCGGCAGAAGATGCGGCGGTTGGAGCCAAAGACATTTTTGTAAATGCCATAAAAGGCATGAGTTTGACAGATGCTATGAGTATTTTAAAAGGAGAAAATAATGCGGCCACTACTTTCTTAGAAAAAATGACACGCTCGTCTCTTTTTGAAAAATTTAAGCCCGTTATTGAAACGTCTTTGGAAAAAGTAGGCGCAACAAAACATTGGAATACTGTTTTCACAAGCTATAATAAAATTCCAATGGTCGAAAAAGTTAATCCTGATTTAAACGAATACGCGACCAATAAAGCCATTGATGGTTTATTTGTTCAAATTGAAAAGCAAGAAAAAGAAATTCGTGAAAATCCTGCCGCTCGTGTAAGTGATTTATTGAAGAAGGTTTTTGGATCTTAATTAACGGTGCATTAACAAGAAATTCGGAAAGAGGGCTGTGCAGGATTTGTAATCCTGCACCTTACGAAGCGCTGGGTTATAAAGCAAAATTCTATCTTGTTACTTTCCGCTTTAATCGCATTCTATTCATAGAATTATTTAATTTTACGAATAGTCATGCAGCATCTCATAATAATATCACTTAGTTTAATAAGCGCGTTTTCTTGTGCAAGTTCAATTGAACCTACTCAGGAAAAACTAACGGTAGATTCTTTAATTACAGAAACGAATGTCTTTGAAGATACCTCGACGGTAAACGGAATCACATTTGCTGTTGATAGTGTTGAAATTGCCTCCGAACGTTTAAGCACTGATTCTGCAAAAGTTGTTATTTCACAACAATTAAGAAGAGAGATTTCTTATATGCCACAAGCTCATTTAGAAAAAATGATTGCCCCCATTCGCGGTAATGGCTTAATTTCCACCGTGCATGAATGTTATGACAATCACCGTCCATTAATTCTTAGTCCAGATGCAATTTGGTTGGCGATTTGTCAAGGAGTCGCGATCCATATAAAAGAAAATTTTGACAGTTTAGATCACGTCATCTTTAAAGAAAATCATCCAGACCAATTAGTTGCAAGAAATGATAGCTTAGAAAATGATGCCGAGCAATGGAATAATTTAATTGCCGATTTATCGGATCAAACCATTGAATATTCGAAGCAGGAAATCTATGACTTTTTTGTTCCCCAATTCTCAACAACAGATACTATCACAACTACTGTTTACCAAATTAATCTGCTCGAATCGTTTGAAAAAGCCTTTACGTATGTCGGTGAATCTGGCTGCGGAATTCCATCTATTCATTTAGAAGGTTATAAACGCGATTGGATGCAAATTTATGCCCAATTAAATCAGTTGGATGATTTTGGATTGACAGAATGGAAAGAAGTCTTACAGCCAATCATAAGCGAATTCATTCATATCTATGATGGTAAAATAAATCAAGCATTTTGGCAAGACATTTACAAGAATGCGATCGAATATGGAGCCTTTTACGTTTCGGGATGGATCATTAAATTTTTTCCTTATCTCGAAACAACAGATGACTATGATTATGAGCAAGATTTTGACGACGAAATAGGAGCGTACAGTGCAGGTATCAGCTATAAACCTAATCCGTATTTAAAAGGTAATGATTATTTAATGGGATTATTAACCACGGATGATTTTCCAAGTGGAATTTCCAAAATTAATTTGAAATGGAAAAATTATTTTACGGGTGAAACAACTGACATGGTAATTAATGGCGGATTTTTCGGAATGGAGCAATTTGAAGATAAAAGTCTAAAACCTTTTATTACATGGGCAATTCATGAAAAAGAAGCAGCTGTTCCTGTCTTTAAAAATCGAGATTATCATCCAACGGAACTGGAGCATGTGGATGATTTTTGGTCTCCGAAAATTATCACTGAACTTCAAAATTTGGCAATTTATGATGCCAATACTTTTAATGATCAAGCGAGTAGTTTAGTTCATATTAAGAGTTTACTAAAGGATGCAATCTCAAATGATCCACTTACCGCATCACTCGACTTAACTGGTTTATCTGTAAGTTTTGTTGTTTTAATGAATGGAGAAATCGCACAAGTTAAATTGGAAGGAAACCTTGAATCTAATACGGAATTATTGCAAGTGCTCAAAAATAAATTGAAGAACCTGCCGCAACCTTGGCTACCTGCCATGGCTGATTCAAAGGACATGCTGACTAAAATGGGCGGTCGAGAAGACAATCCGCCCTCAATAAAAGTAAAGGCAAATAGTTTGGTTGTGATTGTGTTTTAAGATGAGTAGCGTTTGTACTGAACGGAAAGGAAAATTGTGCTTATTAAACTTGTAGGTCTCTGCATATTCCATTAAATATTGGAATATAATCATATACCGAATTTTACTGTATACCTAAAATCGTTACTGTCGCAGGGTTACAAACCCTACGAAGCGCGCTGTGCAGGATTTGTAATCCTGCACCCAATTAAGAATCTGAAGCTTTTGCAACTACACCAATTCGTAAAGAGTAGCATACTTTTGTAACAGACATTTATGCGCTACAAAGCGAAGCGAATTCCATTGACTTCTTGTGTAAAATCCTTAAAAGATCACTGTTTTACAAGTTTCGCTTGATAAAAACGTCCATTTGCTTGGAGTTCATAAGTGAAAATTCGCTTATCCTCAACTCCAATGATTCGAACTATACGTTCTTCTCCAGGTTTTACCATTTCAGCCTCATAGGCATTAGTGCTACTTATTCTAACAATTTTATAAGAACATGGCCCAAGCCATATTATCTTTGACTTTGTAAAAGTCCCATCTTTAAATGTGACCGTTTGCAGTGAATCAGTCATGTTAATTACCGTACTATCCTTGTCTCCAAGTGTGATATAATTCCCCCCTTTTAGAATCTGACAATCATCAACCTTGACGTTGAAATCATTCTCCTTTTCTTGCGAGTATTTACTTTGAAGTTCATCAACCTTATCAAAATACTTACAGGAGGTTTTTAGTTTTCCATGAATAAGGGAATTAATCGCTTTTGCACTATTATATGAACTATCTATTGATTTTGCACCCTCAGATAAATAGCTAATGCACTTCCCAAAAGCTTGGTCGAAGTCATATTTATTATCATTGGCTTTGATTACATTTTTAAAGCAATCGCAAGTCTGATCCAGCACTGTTTCCAAACTTTCATCTTGGGAGAAAATAAAGAATGGGCTAATAAAAAGTATTGTAATTATTGCTCTGAACATTTATTATTCAATTACGTCACGCAATCAGTCTGCTGACGAATTTCTCACCTAAAATACCGAATCATTTGAATTTTTCAATTATTACGATTAATTTTTGCAGCTTAATTAGCAAACTGCGGATCAATGTCTGTTATTTTGAATTGGATACTGTTTTAATGGACATAATTATAATTTCCAATTGACATTATTTCTCCATCCCCAAATCGGTTTGTAGTTTTTATTAACAGGCCTCCATCATATTCATTTGTAATAGTATAAATATTCCTTTTGTCTTCAGTAAAACAGGTTATCTTAAGGATATTTCCTGATAGATCTCTATCGAAAGTAGTAATCTTATTGCCTTCATACATTTTTTCAATCAGACCATTTCTATATGCTGTCTTCAATACTTTTTTAGCGGAATATTGATAACTATAATCTCCTCCGTGGATAAAATAGGATACGGTGTCATTCTTTTCTGAAAGCAGTAAATCAATTCTGTTCTGTCTGTATATGACCTCCGTTTTTGATTCTAATTCATACTTAACATCAATAGAATCTTTATACAAATCTTTCATTTCAATGAGTTTGCCAGAATAAACATATTCGCTTCTTTGAAAACTGTCCGGATCTTTCCAATTCCACTCCTCATTAACCATCCTTTGCCGAGAATCATATTCATATTTTACAATGCAAACTGGGAGAGAATCTCCTAAGTAGAATTCTTCTGCTAGAATCAAATATCCCATGCTATCATAGTATTCTATTGATTGGATGTATTCATCAATTATTTCACCATTTTCGAATTCGCTTGACATAAGATGACGTTCTGCAATTCCCTGTTCCTGGTAAAAGTTGTGAGAAGCATTCTCGTTTGGAACTAAACTCAATTCAACATACAGACTATCTTGCAATGTCACAACATCTTCCTCCAAAACCTGGTTAAAAACCTTTGGGTTATTGCTACATTTTGTAGAGAATATGGAGCAAATGATGATGAGATAAATTAAAGAGGATTTTGTCATTTGTGAAAGTAGCTAAAGGTTCAGTGAAAACAGGTGTTTATGCCGGCCACTTTTGATGTAATTTTTATTTATTGTTAGCATTAGTTTTTGACTAGTGAATTGCTTTTGCCAGATAGAGACTTAAATACCAACTTATTTAATTTCTTTTGAACTTTGAATTTAAGTTCCCAATCTTCTTTAATATAAAGACCAAAACTATTATTAGCTCTGCCGTGACCTTGGATTGAAAGTGTTTTAGAATTAGCATCATATGCCCAGCTTGAATGTCCAACATTCATGTATTGTTTATCAAGTAAAGGGAAAGAAATTTTTCCGTAATAATGATCCATTAATTCTAATTCATATTCCAAACCATTTTTAATAAATGTATAGTTACCTATGTATGCACCTACTCTGTTAGATTCTGCGGATTCTATTGCAGTTATATCGCAATCTAGGAAATGGTTATGATGAGCATGTAGTTCTATTGTCTGGTTTTTTGTAAATAATAGAGAAAGTTGAATGCTGTCAATATTAATCTTGTAATAACAAGGCCATTTAGAATCTAGATCATCAGTAAAGTATAATTTGATTATACTATCTGTGCGAATGTCTTCCTGTGTAATGGTAATTTCAAATTTGTGTTCTGAGTTAAAAGTGACAAATTTTTCTTTCGTTGGTATTGCGTTATATTCATAATAGACTTTACCCGTTTCAGGAAGATTTGGAAAAGTTAGAATTCCTTTAATTACATAAGTTTGCCCCAAAGAAAAATTTAGAATTAATACAAATAATACGGTCAGAATATTTTTCATTTCGGTTTTATTAATACTAACGGTTGACTAAACTGCATTAAAACGCAGTTTAGGTTTTGTTATCAAAAAAATCATGGTGAACTGTACTTTTCATACCACCTAATAAAATCAGATGGGCTCATCAAAGAATCATTCGAATTAGTTAGTTTGTGACGAGCCAAATCAAAACCCTCTTGCTTTGAATATTCAAAATATTCACCATGATTCAGATTAATGATATAGTACACAATTCCCAGTGGAGTTACACTCATCATTGATTGGAAAGAATCATATGTTATTATCATGAGGTATTGATCATAAATGGCAAGATGAGATATTTGGTTGTAATTTTTTCCGTTTTGAGAAGGAAGATCTGAAAACTGACAATAACCAGTTTTAAGACGGAAATCATTAAATTTCCCTCCTGAATTTTCAATAAAATAAGGGAACGTAAGTGGAAAGAACTTATCAGTTGCCTCAAAAAAAGAACCATCTATATGTGGTAAAACTGAGTCAGGAGTATTCGCTAAGACTGAATATTGATATCCGGTTTCATGGATGTCTTGTAAAGAAGCAGGCCTTATTGGATTTGGACGTAGTTCAGTACAAGATTCAGCAGCAGCCGCACTATCATAAGAAAAAATCTCTTCAAATGATGGAGTTATTGGCTCCAGAACATGTTGAACAAGGCCTTCAATTATCTTGTCCTCAACCTGTTCTTTCATGTCCTCAAACTCTTCAATTATCCCGTCCTCAGCCCGTTCTTTCTTGTTCTCAAGCCAATTACAGCTGCAAACTAAAACACAAGAGAATATCATTGCGCAATATTGAAACCTTCTCAGCTTTTTCATAATATTATTGAGCATTGAATCATACTAAAAATAACTGTATCGAATTGACGAGGTCTATCGGTATATTTTTTTATTATATACGTAATTACCTACAGTATCCGGCTAAAACCCATCCGTCAACTCACAGATGGGCTTTATAGTTATTGTCTCACTAAATTAGTGAATCAAGTTGAACTTTCATTTTTAAATACACTAACGTCAACCTTTTGCTTGGGGCTAAGTTCGTCGTGAATATTTCCTCCAAAATCTACCTCAAAACATTAGACTCCTTACCAAACTGCTTAAACGATATAAACACCGCAATAACAGAAAGCAAAATCAGGGAAACAAACGTAATAATCAACGGCCCAATTTCTGCATTACCAGCAATAACGCCTTTCACCGACACGACCACATTTACAATTGGAATCGAAGCCGTGGTATAATTCAACTCTAAACCTGGTAAAAAGCCAAGCATAGCAGGAATAATTACGGCCATGTTCATGGGTGTTAATATGCTTTGCGCTTCTTTAAATGAACGGGCATAAACGGATACTGGAATCATGATTCCAGCAAAGAATATAGCGATTGGAATTAATAATACATAAAGTGTTATTACCAATTGTGGCGTTATAATTTTAGCAATTTCTGTGGTCAATGTTCCGCCGTCTCCCATTAAAGACACACTGCCTACTAAGCCAACCAACGCAACCGTTGCACTTAATAGTCCAAAGGCGATAACAACAATCATTTTTCCAACTAAAATATGCACCCTGCTTACAGGTGTTACCAATAAAGTTTCAATGGTTCCGCGCTCTTTTTCTCCGGCAAATAAATCAATTGCGGGTAGCATGCAGCCCATAAAACAAAAGGCCATAAAGATGTAGGGTAAGATTCCCCCAGCATATTTTCCAATCATTTCTCTAGGTGAACTAAAGTTGTAAGGAATCATGTTCAAAGGCTCCACATAATCTGTGGGCAATTCATTCATAGCTAGTCGTTCTTGCACTAAATGTTCCTCTTGCAATTCTAAAAGATTCTCCAAACGGTCGTATTCCTCCTCATGGGTACTTCTATAATGAATGCCGTAAGTAGCTTGCTCGCCAGCAGCATATTTTTGATCAAAATCTGACGCGAACCAAATACCCATATTAATCGTGTGACTTTCAATGTCTGCCGAAAGTGCTACGGTATCTTGATAAGCAATAAACGTAATATTTTTAGTGGTGTCCATGTGCTCCACCATGCTAGCAGACTGCCCATTTAAAACGTAACCAATTTCCAGTTCTTTTGCTGCTTCACTTTTTGATTGTGACTCTTGAATTGTAGTCATCAAATAAATGATTAGTGGAAAAACCAATAGTGGAATCATGATCATCCGTATCAGGGTACGTTTGTCCCGAAACATGTCTAAAAACTCCTTTTTTGCAATTAAAATTATCTTTTTCATCTGGCTTGGATTAGGCGTTTATGATTTGGTTTGCGTTGACAATCCTTATAAATTCTCCGGTTAAAGAATCGGCTTGCATATTGGCTCTAAAATTGGCCATTGTATCGTTGTATAAGAGTTTACCTTTATTGATAATCGCTAAATCATCACATAACAAGTCCACTTCTGACATAATATGCGAAGAAAAAATGACCGTTTTGCCTTGCGTTTTACAATCGCGGATGAGTTTAATAATATTCTCAGCAGTAATTACATCTAAGCCTGAGGTTGGTTCATCAAAAACCACTACAGCTGGATCATGAATCATTGTGCGGGTGATAGAAACTTTTTGTTTCATCCCTGTTGATAGTTGTCCAATTCGTTTTCCTGCAAAATCGTGCATGTCTAATAAATCGTAATAATGTTTTTTACGCGCCTCAAAATCTGCTGCAGACACATCATTCAAATCAGCATAATATTTTAAAACCTCATCTGCTGTCAAGCGTTCATATAATCCAGTCGATCCCGTTAAAAACCCAATACTCTCTCGCACTTGCTTTGATTGGCTTACTGTATCAAAACCGTTAACTTCAATGCTTCCGTTGGTGGGCTTAATAATGGTTGAGATCATTCGAAGCGTAGTTGTTTTCCCTGCGCCATTCGGCCCTAATAAGGAAAATATTTTGCCCGGTTCACATGTAAATGAAACTTTATTTACCGGTATGGCTTCGTTATCAGTGGTATTGTATTCTTTCTTTTGTTTTTTAGACAATTTGAAAGATTTATAAAGGTTTTCGACTTTTATCATGCTTGTATTTTTGATAAATATACTTTTTATTTTGGTTTTTTGCTAATTATATTGGCTAAATATTACCCTTTTTATCATTAGTACATGTTTTAGCTGAAATGTTACAGAATGGTACTAAGGTCTTTTGCCAATGCCCATTACAAATTGTAATAAAAGGCCTCCTCTTTTTTCATCCAGGTCAACAACGGCGGAATAATAACTGTTAAGCCTTAATCGGATATGAGGTGAAAATGAATAGGTGAAACTGGCCGCACCTGTATAGTTAAAATGGTAAAGGGAAGAATTGAAAGAATTCAAATAATTTCCAGCGACCGAAGCACTTATAAAAAAACGTTTTAGCACGTAGAGATCTATACTAGATTGAAAATGAAAAGAGGCAAAGTCACCTTCAAAATCGGAACGCGTATGCCCGAATGTAATTTGATTCGTAAATTTAAATTTTTCATAATGTTTATGCACCCAATCACCGCCAACACGATTTATTTGGACAAAGTCGTTAGGAATTAAGGTATTATTTATTTTCCCAGAAACAATATTGATTCCAAATTCATCTTTTTTAAATGTTGGATTTCCGATATGTGAGGTCACCAACCATGTATTATTATAAGCGTAATTTGAAAAGGAAAAGGAGGGCTTAACTCCTGTTGAAGGATCGCTAATTAAATTATCACATACTAATACTGGCTTATTTAAAGCACCGCCTGAAGTGATTGATAATTCCATATCGAAATTATTAGAAATTGGCGTTTTCAAAAAAATACCCACATCTTGAACAAAACCAATATCCATCTTAATCATATTCGTCATGAAGCTAGAAACAGGATCCAGTTTTGGATTATGTCCGTATGGAATTGATTTATTCCCAATCCACAGTGTTGTGCGGTCCCATTTGGTAGAAAATTTCAACCATGTATCCAAAATTTGCAATTTAAAATCTGCCTCGCTTTGTCCTTGGAAATTAATCGATTTATCAAATGGAATTGAAAAGCGAATTTGCGAAGAGTTCAAGCTCAAAGTCCGCACATAACCCTTTTGCAATTGTTTTTTATTGATAGAGAATATTTGAAAAGCCAATTGATTTTTTGGAGCGCGATTAGTTAAATCAAATCGCGAACCGTTTAAATCATTAATATAGCCGCCATGTAAATTCAACTGCGTGTAAAAAAACTTCGTTTGTTGCTTATCCTGCTTCACAGCATTTTGACTTCGAGCAGAAACCGAAAAGGCAAAAAGACATAATATGATAATTCTTAATTTCATCTAGTAGTTATATAGTCCTTTGCGAATTCGAACTTTCTCGCGCATGTCATTTGGAAGCTTGATACGTGTCATCCACACTGGAGTAATCCGCTCATAAGACAATACATATAAAACTAATACATCTCTTTCCAGAGATTCATAAGTCAAATAAACTTTTTCTATTCCCTTATATTGATTATTAATCCACTTACCATCTTCCTTACTTGATAACCACACGTATGGTTTAATTTCATTTGGAAGCAAGTCAGCATCAAAGTTAATCGTACTTTGAACCGGGTTGTATCTTCTGTTTTTCGGGTATGTATTTAGTCCAAACAATAAGCCCAATAGTTTTTGCTCGCTCAATTGTGCTAAATCAATATTGCCTATTGTAATTTCATAAGGCGTCCATTGCCCTGTAATTTTAAATTCTACATATGATTCAGTTCCTTTTACGTCGATCACATCTACATAAACAGAATCTAAATACTTCATCCAATTAAGATCAAACTCTTTTGGAGTAAGTTCTGAATAAAATCCAGCATCTTTAAACTGTGTTGTTTTTATTGGTGTTTCTAAAATAGAGGTATATGTTTGATCGGTTCCTTCTAAAAATAGTTTTGACTCTTTTTTATAAAACTGCTCATTATCCAATGGTTCAATCAGTCGACCAGTTTTATAACCTATTTCAAGCACCTGGGCTTTTGAGCGATACTTGATCGGCTTTCTAAGTTGAGAAAAATCAACTACTACTTCCTCAGCTCTGTTAGATAGTGAATCATAATTCATATTAAAATCAGCTTTCAATTCTGGATTTTTGAGATGAATCAATTCGCTATATAGGCCAAGGTCAAAATAGAACCAACTATGTGATAAAATTCGATTTTGATTTAAGTTATCAGTAGCTTTTAAACGGCTATCAAAATCCGAATAATCTTCAGTCGTCAATGTAAACTCCCACTTTGTAGGAGCTAAACAATTGTTGACAATTTGACACCTATATGCTCGATTTTCAATCTGACGCAATTGTTCTTGCTTTCCGTCGCTAATTTGAATCGCAAATTCATTGTGTTCTTTTCTAAAAGTATAACCAAAGCGATTAAATTCTTCTTCTATAATTTCTGCATAGATTAGATCATCCTGGGCGTCAAATTTTGGAATTAGTCGCATTAAGTCAACCCCAGCAATTACGATCTTATTTTCATGATTATCAATAAATATAATATCAGTTATTACTTTACCTGCTGGCATTTTATCATGTAAACTGATTGTTACTTTTTCGAATCTAAACGAGGTCGTATCTCCGTAGAAAGCATCTTTTTCGCCTATATCGTACTTATAACCAAATCCAGGAGAATTTGCCTCAAGTACCATTATTTCGTTCGGATACGTTTTAAAAATGGCTTCAATTTGAGTTGGAGCCGCCAACAACTCACCATTTGCGTTTAGTGAATTCCATTTTACAGAATGACACCCATAAACTGATAGTAAAAAGCCAATTATGACTAGGGACTTTAATAGCATTTTTTTTTATTGCATGCGATAAACATGCTAAATTAGTAGGTCTACTAAATTAATAATAAAGATTGAACTGGTACATTTCAATCAAAATTAATGCATACTTGAATGTTGTAAAACTGCATTCAAACTTCAATAAAGTCGCTCATTTATTTCCTAGTCCAACTAACAATCTCTTATTCATAAACACTTTTAATGCGCTTCAATTTTCAAGGGATAACTTGTATTTTTGTGAATTACTACATTTTGAAAACACTCCCTCAATGAACAAGATTAGCTATTTCGGATTTCTATTGCTTTCCTATTTATTTGTAGCCTGCGGTGGAAACGAGGCGCCAATTGTTGAAGTGATTGAAAAAGATTCGATAATTATTCCGCCACCAGTTATTGAATATGGCTTTGTTTTAGATTCGTTTCAAGTTAAACGTGACACCGTTGAAGACAATTGGACAATGAGTCATATGTTTGCTCCCTATGGCGTTTCCCAATGGGAAATTAATCTAGCAGCAGATCGTGCAGCCGATTCTTTAGTCGGTTTACGTTATGTCAAAGAAGGAACACCTTTCATTATTTTATCGGCAATTGGCGATACTTCTGAAACAGCCGAGTATTTTATTTACCCCAAGAATATTGTAGATTTTGTGGTCTTTGATTTTAGAGATTCTGTGGTAGTTGAAAAACGCTCAAAACCGAATGAAGTTCACGAACAAATTTTGTCAGGTGAAATTATCAAAAATTCTAACCTCACCTTTGCTTTAGATCAACAGTTAAAAGACATTAATATGACGGGCGAAATGGCCGAATATATTGCGGGCGTTTTTGCATGGACGATTGACTTTTTCCGTTTGCATCCAGGAGATGAGTTTAAGGTTATTTATAATGAAAAATCAGTTGAGGGGACACCTTATGCTGTAGGAGCAATTACATCTGCATGGTTCAAACATCAAGGGCATGAATTTTATGCTTTTAAATATGCAATGGATTCGACTGGAACTCAAATTGGCTTTTTTAACGAAGAAGGAAAAGAGATGCGCCGACCATTTTTAATGGCTCCGGTAGCATACTCCCGAATTAGTTCCGGTTATAGCGGACGCCGTTTCCATCCTGTTCAAAAAAGGTGGAAAGCACATTTAGGAACCGATTATGCCGCACCAAAAGGTACGCCAATTATGTCTACTGCAAACGGAACTGTCATTGCCGCTTCTTATACTGGTGGAAATGGAAACTACGTGAAGGTAAAGCATGACGAAACTTATACCACGCAGTATTTGCACATGACTGGTTTTGCGGATGGGATTCGTAAAGGCGTTTATGTCGAACAAGGACAAACCATTGGTTATGTTGGAAGCACTGGACTAGCAACTGGGCCACATGTATGTTATCGTTTTTGGAAAAATGGCAAACAAATCGATCACCGAGCTGAGAAGTTTCCAAGTTCTATTCCTATGGTTGATTCACTACTCCCTTCTTATATGGAATATATTACGCCTATTCGTACACGAATTGATTCCATGCCAATTACGCCATATTTTGTTGAAGAAGACGCTGTTGATTCGATTCAATAAGCCTAAAAGTTCGTAGCTCGATTCTACTTATAACTCTTAAAGGTTTTCAAATAATCATCATTATTCACAATCTTCCCTGTTTCTAAGTAGTATTTCAATCCAAAAAGATGCTTAATAAGCCCTTTACCTAATTGGCCTTTCATCATATAGATCATAAAACTAGGAGAAGTTGAAACAATAGAAGTCATTTTTAATTCAGTCTTGTCGTCTCCAATAGAAGACAACTCATAAATAGCGGACATTTCCTTCATAAAAGGTAGATTATGCTCGTAAACAACTACCTTAAAACTCTTAAGCTCATCTACTTCAGTTATTTTTTCTTCTAAATTTAATTTATCATTGAATGTACAATATCTTTTGGCGTTCAATTCGCCTTTTGTAGAATTCCCTACATATTTAGATATTGGCATACCGGGATTGTGTATGTGTATATCACCATATTGGCTAAATAACACTTCCCATGTTCTTTCTTTGGATACATTAATTATCTGTTTAAATTCAGTTTTGCTCATTTTGTAATTGTTTAGTTCTAATTATAATGCAAAAATAATAGTGGAGGGTGACAAGGGTGTGTCAGGGGTGTCTTATTTTTTTATATATAGCTCAAAATATTTTTCTAAAGTCATGTCATGAGGCTCAAATGTTTCACTTTGAAGTACTAATTTTTGGATTAAATCAATACGAAATGCTCTAAATTCATTTCTTAATTTACAGAAAGCTATTAGAAGCCAACTCCCCTTATTACTATATACTGCGAAAGGTTCTATGTTTCGTTTGGTTAACTTATTTCCTAAAGAAAGATATTCAATTTCTACGAGTTGAAAATTAGTAATGGCCGATTGAATTTTCATTAAAAAATTGCTTGACTTCTCACCCCTATCATTTTCTTTAATATAGATTCTCTCACCTAATAAGTCTGCCTTACCTTTTTGCGAATGTTTTAAAACAGCTTTTATTTTTACAATGGCATTACTATAGTTTTCACTAAATGATTGGTCTCTATTTTTTAAAACTAACTGTTCAGCTGTAATTAAGGCATTCGCCTCATCTTCCGTAAATAGAACAGGGGGGAGTTGGTAACCTTCCATTAGAGAATATCCTTTCCCTTCTTCCGTAATTATAGGTATTCCTGATTTTTCGAGGGTATTTATGTCTCGGTAAATCGTTCTTATACTGACATTATGTTTTTCAGCAAGGTATCTTGCCGTAATAAGTCTTTTAGATTGTAATTGAGTTATTATCGCTGTTAATCTGGAAAGTCTTGGTTTTTCTTTTTCTTCCATTTCTTTTCTAATTGGCTACAGTTCTTGAATAAATATTAACATTTACTTATTTGTTAACGCTAGTTTTTCAAATTGTTCTTGCGTAATGGTTTCTATATATGTCACAGAAGTAATATCTATACTATTGTAATAAATCATCTTAGTTATTCCAATTCCAGCAGTATATTCCATTTCCATTGGAAATTCATTAGAATTAGAGGGTCCACTATCGGGTTTGAATTTTTGATTGAAACTGCCTGAAGTAAACATCTTATGTGCCCCATAACTATGTTCGAATTTATCGAAATGTCTTATCCAGCAAGAGATAACGCAACTTTCTGCTCAATTGCCAAGCGTGCTCCTTCGAAAAGGACAAACCATGCAGATCTCAGGTCAGTGAAATAATTCTCCTCGTCAGATTC
The DNA here is from genome assembly GCA_047623705.1 of Crocinitomix sp. Taxonomy (GTDB): domain Bacteria; phylum Bacteroidota; class Bacteroidia; order Flavobacteriales_D; family Crocinitomicaceae; genus Crocinitomix. Next base: position 121,959 of record JBLHOW010000001.1, on the reverse strand, counting down.
GAAAGTTTTCATGTCACCAATTAAGATTATTTGCTCTTTAGTAAGGTCTGAATTTTTAATCTCAATTTTTAATTCAGGCGCAATATCAATGAGTTCCCTAATGAGTTGATGAGCAGAACCAAAATTCAATTCCACATCCTCATCCCAAATCTGTGTAACGAAATCAGTACGATAAGAGTACCCAAAATCAGATGGTAAGAAAGCCACTCTATATGGATTCCAAGAAATTAATTTTAGGCATTGATCATTTCCGTTTTTTATTCCCATTTCACCAATATCATGAAGGCATTGTGCTCCATGATGGTCGAGTTCAGAGCGTCCAAAGAGAGCGTCATTATAAACATCTGGAACATTCTTTGGCTCATTATATTCTGGTAATTCTTCAGCACGCAATACATCATTTATACTTTTAACGTATTCCTGGGCATCCTTTTCATACCCCGCGGCAAACGACTCTTTTATTGTCATGAAAAATCCTACAGACATTCGACATTAATTGTTTTATCCAATTTATCGCTTAAATAGTTTTCTGTTCAAGAAAATAAGTAGTACTGCTCCAATCGTTCCAGTTATGATTGCTCCTAACCAAGATTGACCTTCGCCACCAAAGCCGAGTAAACCAAAAAGCCAGCTACCTACAAAACCTCCGACAATACCTAGAATAATATTCCAGACAACTCCTTCTGATTTTGATTTCATCATTTTACCAGCGAGCCAACCTGCAGCACCACCAATTATTATTGCAATTATAATGTCCATATGGGTGATTTTTTATTTTAATGTAAGGTAATAATTTAAGATGACCCTGTTGAGTTGCACCTGATTTAATATATAGAATGCTATTTATTGTCGATCAATGGCTGGATTCTACTTGCCTCAATGTCTACAAATGAAAAAAGGAATGAAAGCCTTGTTTAGTAGTTAAATCTGTAAATGTTTCACCGTCAAACGCGTTTATTCATCTGTGCGCAGTTCCAATCCATAAATTATCTTCCCTGTCAACAAAAAATATGAATAGAACAGTATAAATAAAAACGGACTTCAAAGTGAATATTAGCTTACTTTCAATATCTGTTAATCTCCCTGACAAACATACTTTTATGAGGACTATTTCGTTCATTAATAATGATCGCAAAAAAATATTTCAAATACGCACTAGCTGCGTGTATATTATCTATGTCATCCTGTGCATATTTACTTGACAGCATGATATACTCAAATAAAATGCAAACCTGCGCATTAATCGACCCTTGGGGTGATACGCTATGTGTGTATTCTGAATGCGGTGGTTCTTATGATGAAGCCTCAGACGATTGTAAAGTTGACGCTTATGACTATAATCAAAATTGGAATCCCCAAGATTATACCTGCGAATGTAGTTCAGAATATATCGACTAGTCAATTATTCTACTACCAATTTATGCGTTGAGTTCACTCCGCTTACGTGAAGAGTGATAATGTATACTCCTGCGCTTAATTCTGATAAAACAATCAGAATTTCCTTGGAATGTAAATCATAATTCTCAAGAATTATTTTACCATCTAGGGTAGTTATCTGAACTGCCTCAATTGGAGATTGCGCTGTAATTTGCGTATTTCCATTTGATGGATTCGGATAAATTGAAATTTCTGGAATTGAAAATTCATCTATTGTTAATGAAAGCACGACATCACTTGTTCTAAACAAACCTTGACCATAAGTTCCAACAATTAAATCGCCATTGTTTGCTACAGCCAAAGCCGTATTTCCGTAAATATTATTATTGCTTAAATTGCTTGTCAAATCCGTCCATGATTCACCATTGTTAATAGATTGCCAAACGCCCCCGCTTAAATTATGAGATGAATCTTGCTCGGCACCATTTAAGCCAACAATAATTGAACTTCCTTCGTACATAACATTTCTAACCTCAGCAGGACCATCACCATTCCAATCACCAGTAATGTCGTCTACCAAACCATCATTATCAATTTTGTAGAGCTTGCCATCCTGTGTTCCAGCGTATAAATAAGGACTATTATAGGCTATTGACAAAACAACATCTCCTCCAAAATAGCTTGGTGATGGATTAATACTCTCCCCATTATCATCACTGATGTAAATGCCATTTTCAGACGAAAAAAACACCGTGTCATTGTCTGAATTATACGCAATTTGTGTTGCGGTTATATCGCCTGTATTATACCAAGTATCACCGCCATCTATCGATTTAAAAACACCCGTAGTAACGGTTGGAATATCCAATTCAGAAAGAATCATATTGTCCGCGTTTTCAGGATCAATTACTACATCTAAGATCAATTTATTACCAGCACGCGCAGGTTCCCAAGTTGCAAAACCATCTGTTGTTTTAAAAAGTCCTTGTGCAAAAGTTCCTAAAAATAGTGTTTCCGAATTAACTGGGTGGACAACTAAATCCATTCCATGCGCTAAAGGACCTGTTCTTGTCCATGTAATTCCGTCATCTTCAGATACTGCCAGCACCTCTTTATTATAACGATCTCCACTTAAATTATAACTGTGTTGCAGCGAAGTGTAGATACGGTCAGAATTTGGATCAACACGTACTGATCGAATTTCTGTCGCAATTGGATTGGACGTAAACGCACTCCATGTTGCACCATTATCTGTAGATTTTATGATTTCGGTAGAACTGAAGATTCCAGCAATTATTAAATCCTCAACCGCCTCAACTCCTATTAATAGGTGATCTTCCAATAAAGGATCTGTAATAGCTGTCCACAATAATGTTTCGGACGTAAAATGATTCGGGTGAAAAAAGCCTGTTGAAATAATTTCGAAATTTGGCGTTGTTGACAAAATTGCCAAATCAAAATTAGACTCGCCAATAATTCCAATATTTGCAAATGTGAGTCCATTATCAAAACTTACGTATACGCCATTTGCACCACCAGAAATTGCAAGTACTCCATCCATTATATCAATTTGCAAAACTGTAGCCGTATCAGGCACATCTGGGTGGCGCGTCCATGTTACACCAATATCATCAGAGTACCATAGGCCATTTTCATCAGTTCCGGCTAATAAACGATCTGTTGCTGAAATATTAATGCAATGAACAGGATTGTTTTGAAGCCCCGAATAATTCCAAGTTGAACCTCCGTTATAACTAGAAAAAATACCGTTTCCAATTCTACCAAAATCGTCCCCTTCTCCAGTACTAACGAATAGGGTGTCGCCATTCCCTGGGTATATAACTAATTGCGTGGTTTGCAAATCACGATTAAAGTTAAAGCCGTCAGTTAAATGTTCGAATGTCTCTCCCCCATCTGTGGTTTTTAAGATGCCATATCGTCCATATAATTCACAAAAATAGAGCGTGTCTGGATGTTCTAAATCCATTGTGATATGCCATCCCGTGAAGTTTGGATAATCACCCGTTAATAATTCCCAGGAATCGCCCCCATTAATTGATTTCCAAACGCCACCTCCGTCATCACTGCCGGCATAAATAATATTGGAATTGGTCGGATGAATGACAAAATCTTTAAAAAAACCGCCCTCTGGACCAACATTCGTCCATGTTTGCGCAGATGCATTTGATAAAAATAACGTTATTATAAAAAACAGTAAGTAGGAATTCTTCATAGTATGGTCGTGATTATGGTTGCAATATAGAGTCGTTTTATTGAAGTAGAACCCCTATTTTAAAATAAACACCAACGAAAGGCTGTATAAATACGTTAATGAAGATGTGAAAAGGATCATGCCCATAATATTATTAAGCTTAGTTGCTTTCGCATCCTGCAGAAAAGATCCTATTATTCCAAAACATATTCCAACTTGCGACACGACATTTAGAAAGACTTATACTTTTGACACCATCTATCCATCAGAATATTTAATGGCCTACCCTGGCTCTTGGTGGGAATATGATAATGCTTCCAGGGTTGATTGTGAAAATTGGGAATATATCCCCGTTTTAACGCAATCGAAAAATGAAAGTGGGTGTTTACAGGTGGAATCAAATTATGCTTATTACCCTAAAATAGCTGGAGCCCATTATCAATACGTTGCTGGTAATTCGGGATTAGGAACGAATAGCGATCCTTTTAAAACAAATATTTCTAAACTTATTCTTAAACCATGGGAAACAGAAGATTACATTGGCTCTACTACAGATGATTACGTTACTAAAGTTTGGAAGGAACTACATGAAAGCTTTGATTCATTAGAAGTAGGTGGTATAATGTTTTACGACGTAATTGATGTGCGCACTCAATCACAAATATCTTATTATGAATTGGATGGGGCCGGACCAATGAGTTATACACATAATTACTACTCAAAAGGAATTGGATTAATTCAGACGATTCAATACTACAATACAGGTTCTGACGAAACAGGAGCAATGATCCAAAAATTGATTACAGGCTTTTATATTGCCCCTCACTAAACACTGCTCAATCTTGCTGTGTCTTTAAGAACTTTTTAAATTTAGCCATTTTAAAAAGTGACATCCCGATAGCCAGACCTCCAAAAACATAAGCACACATTATTATCAAAAAAAGCTTTCGCGCGTTTCCCAAATAATAGATACTCAAGCCCAAAACAATCCCAGTGCAACCCAATGCGAAAGTTGTCCATAAACTTTTCCAAATCTTTTTTTCTTCTTCTGACGTCATTTTCGTTTTTCCAAAATATTTTTTGAAGCAATAACTGCTTCGGGCAATAATTCATTCAATTCAATAATTTCTTGCAGGGCTTCAGTTGATTTTGAATTAAATTTTTTTTCGAAATATACAATTTGTTCGGGCTGTGGAGAATTGTCATGTGGCACATGTTCAATCTCTTGATCCAAACTAGAACGTGTACCAAGAAAATACAACATTTCTGGATTTAACAATCCATGTAATAAGAATAAGGCTAGCGGTAAAAGTCTAAACTTTAGATCACCGATACCAAATGCAAAAGTATATTCCGTAAAATCAATAACCCCAAGCACCGTTAAAATCAAAAATATAAAAAGACCCAACTTCCAAAAAACACCATTCAGAAAAACAGCTAAAACAATAATTCCCAAAAGGATATATGCAGAATATACTACATCACTGGAAAGTATGTGCGTTGTAGTGATTACTCCATTAACAACAGGTTTTAAAATAAACGTATAATACACAACTTGCGAACCAACAAGTATTGACAACACTATTAAAGCTATATAGGGTTTCCACTTCACTTTTTTATTTCTTACGAGTCTAAGATAATATTTTACTCAACTTTACGTATAATATACATATGAAAACGCTGTGTACCTTGCTAGTATTTACCTCAGTTATTGGAAATTCACAAGTTGTGACCTATAGTCCAAATCGGAAAATTGAAAAAACTGTAGACCAAACTTATTACGATACCGAATTTCTATTCTTAAAAAACGTAAGTTCAAAATCAATTGATTTGAATTTCGAAGTTATTGAAAACACTTTTGACCTTGCTTGGAGCGCAACTTTTTGCACCAATACACAATGTTTTAGTCAAATACCTGACGACGGAAGTTTAGGAACTATCCTCCCTGGAAATGAAGCCTATTTCTCATTCAATTTTTCTGCAAATGAAACCATAGGAACAGGACAAGTGCGGATTTTAATCACTAGCATTGCGGCGCCCGAAATAAGTGATACGGTAACATTTAAATATAATGTAACTGAAGATGGCACTGTAAAAGCAGGTCCTTGGGCAAATATAAATTACGGACAGGGTCTATTGACAGTTCTTTTGCAAAACCCACAAATAAAAACAACCTTACAAGTGATCAACATAAATGGAGAATTCATTTTTGACCAGCAAATTGGACATATTACATCCATTCCACTACGCGATTATCCAAAGGGGCTTTATATCATTGCCATTAGAGATGAAAATGATCGAATTATAAAAGAAAAGTTGATCCATTATTAGCGCAACCAAAGCGCTAAACTTGACTCAATAATTTTTAATAAAAAAGCCGAGCTTCATAAATGAAACTCGGCTTATCAGAACACTTGGCCTAACCTTACTCTCCTTGTCTTTCTTTCTCCTCGGCCGTGCTTAATTTAGAATCTATCTCAAACTCTTCTGTCCCGCTATTTGCTTTACCAGAAAATTTTGACTCCCATTTCATTTTATCCTCTACGGACATATTTGCCCACTTATGTTTAAATTTATGTTTCCATCCCCTATGGTTATTTGAACCATTGCAAGACCCTCCTCTTTTTCCTCCACCAAAACCGCCGAATAATAGTTTAGACATTACCAACAAACCTAATGCCTGCCAAAAGGTGATCGTAGTCAAATCAAAAATTATTGGCATTAACCAATTCCAAAGCAACATTAAAATCCATGTCACCAATGCGGCCATTCCTACAAAGAAAAACGGTATAAAAATCATTTTCTTTTTCATTCTCCTAATATTTCATTATATAATTCACTCAATTTTTTTCGCAAATAAAGTATCGCATAACGTTTTCTAGAAATCAAGGTGTTTACTGTTTCACCCGTTACCTCTGCAATCTCTTTAAAAGATAAATCGTCAAATTCATGCATGGTAAAAACATCTCTTTGCTCAACCGGAATTTCAGTTAGACCTTCTTCCAATACTTCCCACACCATTTCACGTGTTAATAGTGCGTCTGGCAAGTCGTTTAAATCAGGAATGTATGCTTCAAATTGCAAGGATCCCTCGTCATCTGTTACCACATTATTCATGTCAGAAAAATTTAAACTTTTTTTCTTTCTATAAAGATCTGTAATTCGATTGCGCGCCACTTGAAATAACCAAGCACTCATTTTTTCAATCGTATTCACATCTTCTGAAACACGAACTAATTGATAAAATACATCTTGTAAAATATCCTCAGCATCTAGCGTAGACTTTACTCTTTTACGAATAAAATTAAAAAGCCTGTTCTGCTCTTTGGCTACTGTTTTAGATATGACTATTTCGTTTGCGCTTGACATTTTCTATTTGCGTTCATCTTAGGAGACGAACCAAGTTCAAAGATATTTTAAAGAACCCTAAAAAAGATTTAAATTCAATGAAGGTCAACGATTTGTCAATGAATCCTTTTACCCGTTCGACATCTATGTTTCAACTCGAAAGGGGTAAAATTTGATTTATGTTTACAGATAAAGAACATCAAAAATAAAAAAGGTGTGAAAAAATCTTTAATTTCAATCATGCGTTTCTTGAGCACTATTATTTTGTTTACATCATTTTGCATAAATGCATCAGCTCAAACGTCAGATTTATTAATCTATGAGGCGACCCTTAAAGCGCCGTTGGATGCTGAAAGTTTTGAATTGGATGGCATTCTTGATATGTTTCATGCTTACCTGAAGGTTGGATCAAGAAGCGAACAAGACTCTGTTTATCAAATTTTTAATGAGAATCGTAATTTAATCGACTCTCAGCAAGATTCAGCATATAGCTTTTACTGTTTAGGCTATCTAGAACTTAAAAAATCAAATTATTTAGAAGCTAGATTCTATTTGAATAAAGCAGGTATTCTATTTGATAAAACGGGGGATGAATTAGGCGCTTTATATACGAAGTACCTGATGGCTAACCTCAACTATTTTATGAAGCGAATTCCAGAAGCCTTCGACCAATATCACGAAATTCTACAAAACCCAAATAGGGATTATGCTTTAACAGCTACAATGCATCATAATATTGCCTGCTTAATGCTCGAACTTGAGCATGAAGAATATGGCTCTGATGACGAAAAAAAAAGTCAAAAGAAACTAAATGAAATAGCAGGCCATTTTGACGAATCCCTTCGTCTTAATAAAATTTTGAAAAATGAAAAAGAAATGGCAGGTACTTATAGCGTCTACCTAAACGTTAAAATACATCAAAATGATTTTGCTGGTGCGCAAATGGTTATAGACTCAAGTGAGGCGATAGCATTAAGAAATAATGATATTGGACGTCAAGCATTTTTAAATATTAAAAAGGCCATGCTTTATGACACCTTAGGGTATCATCAAATGGCCATTGACACGGCCTATAAAGCCGCCGAATATTATAATTCAATCGAAAATTTCGTTCAAGAAATACATGCCTTAACCTATGTTTACAGAGCAAATTACAAACTAGAAAGATTTCAAGAAGCTGCAAATGCAATTTTTAAAATAAATCAACTCGGACAAAAACGCCTTGACAAAGAACTAACGACAAGTTTAGCCAAGTTTGAAGCCGAATTTGAAACGGAGAAAAAATCGCTCGAATTGGAAAGAAAGCAAGCTCAATTAGAAAAAGAAAAGTTGAGTAATTACAATAAGAATATCATTATTACCACGATTATAATCATTGCAATTGCCTTAATGCTCGTGGTGCTTTTGATTCAACAAAAAAGAAAAAGAACCCTGGTTGAAAAGCAATCAAAGGAAAAAATTCGCCTAAAACAGCAATCACTAAATTCAGTTATTCAAGCACAAGAAAATGAACGTCAACGAATTGCAAAAGACCTTCATGATAGCATTGTGCAACAATTAGGGAGTTTAAAAATAAGACTTTCAAGCACTTTTGTGAGTCAAAAAGTATCAGATGACTTTTCAATAGAACTATTGGAAAAGACAACCTCAGAATTGAGGGAATTATCCCACAGAATGATGCCAAAATCATTAGAAGAATTGGGCTTAATTGCAGCCTTGAAAGATACACTTTCTATGGCTTTTGACTTAACAGAAATAGAATACACATTTGATTGTTTTGGTCTTGAGGGTCGGCTACCTCAAAAGCTTGAGATTACCATTTTCAGAGTTTTACAAGAATTGATCAATAATATTATTAAACATAGTCAGGCAAGCGAGGTCAGTGTTCAATTAATCAAAAACCAATCACATACAATTGTAATTGTAGAAGATAACGGAGTAGGTTTTTCAATTAAAAATGAGAAGAACGGAATTGGTTTGCTTAATATAAACAGCAGATTGGACTCAGTAGATGGCAGCGTGAATTTTGAACCTTCTGTGGAAAGCGGAACTTTAGTCACGATTAGAATTCCAAATGAAAGCGAATAAAATTGAAATATCATACCCCGAGCTAAAGGCTATTTATTGCCAAGTGCTTTCTTTTGCGGATAAGGAAGCGCCTTGGTTTAAAAATAGCAACGCCAATACTCAAATTGAGAATGATTTGGGACTTTATGGTTTAGATAATGAGGCCTTTTTTGAAGCGTTCTCAAATAATTTTAAGGTTGATTTTAGTCAAATGGAATATGATAAATATTTCGATCCTGAAACGGGTGCAGATTTAGAAGCGGTTTTTAAATTTTTTATTTATTTGCCTCTAATTATACTAAAATCATTCATTTTTATGCTTTTTTGGCCATTTTTTGGTGAAATAGCATCAAAAATTCGTGATTTTTCATTTATCACGAATCAAGAGAATACTAAAAAAGATGTTACTATTGGTGATTTAATCGTTTCAGTAATTCAGGGACACTTCTCTGAACGAAAAGATTTTAAAATCGAATTAATACGATAGGCTAATAATAGATCCTGATAATTTATGAAAAAGTTGATTTACATTTTGGCAATAAGCGGGTTTTTATTGGGATGTTTTTCCGGCAACTCGAATGAAAACAATGCCACCGGTTGGGAAGATCCTGATGTCAACGCTAATAGTTGCTTTCAAATCGTTCCTGATTCTGTGTTCAATTCACCCGAGCCAATCGATACGTTTTTTGATCGATCAACAATTATTGAACGCCTTCAAGCCAAAAAGGCAAATAAACATCCTTTAATTGTTCACGTTTATGTTCCGCTTTGCGATAATGAACACCAGGGAATAGTTCCTACTACGCCTTCCTTAGGAAACGGCATGAGTTTAAAAAGTAATTTATATTGGGCAACAAGCGGCGGCACTAAAGCCTACTTCAAAAAACAATCCGAATGGAAATTAATTTACGAAGACTTAGATATTGACAGCAACGTTTTGGAACGCGTGGTCTTTGAAAAAAACTATGCTGATACAAAAGTTTATTTGGTCGCAGATGCTTATCGCGGCGACAGAATGGAAGAAACGGTGAATGATTATTTAGCGGCTATTTCTGGCAATCGATCACAAACAGTTTTATTGAAAGATTCGTCAGAATTAAAAGTTGCAGATGCGGCGGACTTGATCATGTTTAACGGGCACAATGGCGTAATGGATTATATTGACATTCAACCATGGGTTAATTTATCTGATAAGCGAACGGATATTGTAATGAATGCTTGCGTTTCTTATGGCTATTTGCAAGAAGAATTTATGTTAGCCGGTGGCTATCCTTTGGTACGTTCAAATAGTTTGCTTTATCCTGGGGCGTACGTTTTAAAACAAATTGTGGACGATTGGGTAGCTGGAATTGACGAAAAAGATATTTGTTTAAATGCAGGTGCGACTTACTGTAAAAAACATGATTGTGGACGTGGTACTAAAGTTTATTCAAGCGGTTGGTAAACTTAATATTCCAAAGACGGACGCGGAGTTACTTTCTTAAATTTTGAGAAAAAGATTCCCAACGAAAGATAAACGACATCACCATCTTTTACTAATCGCTGTATTCCTCCGCCTAATTCAAATCCTGTTAAAAATTTATCTTTTTGATCAGCATAATCAAATAAAAGAGAGCCGCCTACGGTCCAAGGATTAAGCCCCGACCTTAAACCAATAGTACTGTTTAGTCCTATTGTTAACTGCCATTTTTTAGTCTTTCTCCCCTCTGGAGAAATTAATAAAGAAGGCGATATATAGGGAATGACTGGCTCTTGTGACACAAATGCGTACAAACCTGTTGTAGGGTTTTCACTTATAGTTCCATAAAAATTATTTATAAAAATCCCCTCTTTTAACTTAATCGCAAAAATATCTTTTACAATTGAAAGTTTTTGCTCAATAGAAACTTGTCCGTAAAGTATATTGTCAACCCATTCTGGTTTATGTGAATTATAATTCAAGTCTGCTGAAGCTCCAAACATAAAATTATCTGACATGCCAATGCGCCCTCCTAAGCCTATTCCAACATTATATTCGAATAGCAATCCACCACTAAGACTTCCGCCTGCATATGCCAGTATTTCCGCCTCATTATGTTCTAACATCACCGCTCGATCTGCGGAATGAGTATTCATAACACAACCTGATAAAGTTCCGCCGAATAAAAGAAAAACGAATAAGATTCTAATCAAGTTTTACGTTTTTACAAGATATAAAAAAGGTGCTAATCAAAAATTAGCACCTTTAATAATAAACAGAGTTGTAATTATTTAATCTTTAATCACCTTAACAACATGACTTCCTTCCGCAGAGATAACTTCTAGAAAGTAAATTCCACTTTCACCTTCAATGTTCAATTGAATGGTTTTAGAATCATGCTCAAATTCTTGAATAATTTTTCCTTCAACATTGGTAATTCGAATTACCACTGATCCAATATTCTCGGTAAATACAATATTTACTTCTCCTTGCGTTGGGTTTGGATAAAGTGTAAATAATTCTGGTGTGTTTTCAGAAATCGATACCCCACTAATATTAACACAAGCCGAAGTGTCAACACATTCTCCTTTTGTTAATTCAACAGCATAATTTCCGTCCACTAATGCTTCAAAACTAATTGCAGTTTCACCATCAATTACTGCATAATCAGCATCACAATCCAACCACTGATATTCAGCAGCATCTGCGTCATCTGCAGTAATCGTAAATCCATCTAGTGTTGTTGCATTATTAATTAATATAATGTTCACAACAATTGTTTCTGTTTGCTCACAGCCATTATCATCAATAACAGTCACAGTATATTCTTCTGACAAGATTGCTGGATTAAGTTGCGTATCAGGGCCTAATTCCCAGTCATAAGAAGCAAAACCATCTCCGGCATCAAGCCAAACCGTATCTTCACATGAAGTAATATCATCTCCCAAATCTAAAACAGGACTATACTCATATACAGCAACAGTTACCGTAACCAAACTATCACATCCAAAAGTTACCGTCTCAAAGTAACTCGTATAAATAATCTCTTCAGTGATGTCTATCTCTACTGTTCCATCAGGAAATTCATAACCATCACCAGAGCAAACAATATCTGTTAGTGCAATGGCATAAATTGGCGCAACCACTGCATCTATTGAACCTTCTTGAAAACAACCTTCATCATCAATGACCGTAATTGAATACGTACCAGATCCATCAACCGTTTCTAACTGATCTTCTCCGCCTGAACTCCAATCGTAAACGGCGTATCCTTCACCAGCATCTAATATTGCTTCACCACAGCCAATAACTTCTTCCTCCAATTCTAAAGGGGGTCCTGGCTCAAAATCTACTGGCAGTTCAATCGCAATTGTAGGCGGAAATTCTGCATATTTTCTTACCCGTACCCATTCCAAATTCATAGACCCTGATCCTGAAGATATTCCACCAATCAGTAAACGTAAATCCTCATCTTTAGCATATAAGCTATTATCAGTTGTGATTTCACCAACTGTTGGAAAGTCAGCAATTAAATCGCCCGTTGCTCGCCATGTAAAAGACCAAAGCCCTACACTACTCGTATAAGTTTCTAAAGAAGACGCCCAGTTATGACCCGAGCACCAATCCGTTCCAGCACCAATTAAGGAAATTCGGGCTTGACTTCCATTTGTCATTAATCCATAATTCTTTTTTGTAGTCTCTCTTGCCCAATAAATAGCAGGCCAAGTTCCACTAGTACCGTTTGACATCATTTCAGCTGTGTAAATTTCCTCCATAGGAAATGTCATGGCTGAACCAATCATACCATTACTTCCCCACGATAAGTTTAAATTGCCTCCAGAAACAGTTGAGTCACTTATGCCACCGCACATATATTCAAACCCTGTATATTCATCATCAAATCCTGCCCAAAATGTAAAAGTGCAAGCGGCGTCAGAAACTGCTTCAGCATCACTATTTCCAAAAAATGCATAAATTGTTTCAGTAGCTCCCGCCTCAACTAAGGGAACATTTATCCAAATAACCGTCGTTGCCGTATTAATTCCACTCTCTATATAATAGCAAATTTGATCGCAACACCCATCTGCTGTAAAACGAATATCGCTTCCGTCAGATTCCATTTCACCTAAAGCAATTGGAGTTGCTGTATCAAATATTAATTGAATTTGATAATCTGTTAATTCGCCCCCGGCTGTATTGTCAATTGTAATGGGAACTTTGTTTGTCCAGTCCGTAAGACAGGTTTGACTTTGACCTCCAAAGGTCATAAAAACTATGCTAAGCAATGTTAATAGTAGTTTCGTCGTTGGTGTTTGCGTTTTCATAGTTTGTTAAGTGTAATTCGTCACAAAAATATGCATTTTTTAGACAAGCTCTAAATTTGTCCATTGAACACCAAAAAATCGTAGTTCGCAACAAATAATCGACAAATCACTACATTTATTAAAAAACCACCCTTTTTTCTTTGATTTTCGCCATTTAATCGATACTAAAATAATACCTTTGTATCTTCTAGTAAAAGAACTGATTTTAGACAAGAAATGGCGGATAGAAAAAGGATCAAAAATGCATTGATTTCGGTATTTGATAAAACTGGCTTGGATGACATTGCCAAAGCATTAGATGCACAAGGAGTAAAGATTTTCTCAACTGGAGGAACTCAAAAATTTATTGAAGATTTAGGAATTCAAGTTGAGCGTGTTGAAGACCTCACATCTTACCCATCAATTTTAGGTGGACGTGTTAAAACTTTGCACCCAAAAGTATTTGGTGGAATTTTATCGCGAAGAGATCATGAGCAAGATCAAATTCAGACCGCAGAATATGATATTCCAGAATTGGATGTTGTAATTGTAGATCTTTATCCGTTTGAAGCTACTGTTGCTTCTGGAGCAGATCATGCTGATATTATTGAAAAAATTGATATTGGTGGAATTTCTTTAATTAGAGCTGCTGCAAAAAACTATAAGGATGTCGTTATCATTCCTTCTAAAAACCAATACGGTGCCTTTTTAAAAATCATAACAGATTATGAAGAGGGATCATCAATGGATGAACGTAAGGCATTCGCTTCAGCAGCATTTGAAGTTTCATCTCATTACGATACGCATATCTTCAACTATTTTAACCAAGGAGAAAAAGATATTTTCAAAGCAAGTATCTCAGAAGCATCAATTTTGCGTTACGGAGAAAACCCACATCAAAAAGGTGTTTTTTACGGAGACATGGATGCCATGTTTGACAAATTGCATGGGAAAGCACTTTCGTATAACAACCTCTTGGATGTTGATGCGGCTGTGCAACTAATGGCTGATTTTAAAAATGATAATCCAACGTTTGCAATTCTTAAACATAATAATGCTTGTGGATTAGCAACGCGTAGCACATTAGCAGAAGCTTATAAAGACGCCTTAGCTGGTGATCCGGTTTCGGCATTTGGTGGAATTTTAATTTCAAATACGACCATTGACGCGGCAACTGCGAATCAAATTCATCAATTATTTTGTGAGGTTGTAATTGCACCCGCTTATGATGCAGATGCACTTGAAATTATAAAAGGAAAGAAAAACCGTGTTATTCTAATTCAAAAAGAAGTTGAATTGCCAACCAAACAGTTCAGAACCATTTTAAATGGTGTTTTAGAACAAGAAAAAGATAAGATTACAGATAAAAAAGAAAATTTTGAATCACGAACGAACGCGGTTCCCACTGCGCAGGAGTTAATTGATTTAGAATTTGCAAATAAACTAGTAAAGCATACCAAATCAAATACAATTGTATTGGCTAAAAACGGTCAATTATTTGCGAGTGGAACGGGACAAACTTCTCGAGTAGACGCTTTAAACCAAGCAATTCACAAAGCACAATCATTTAAATTTGACTTAAATGGAGCCGTAATGGCTTCTGACGCATTTTTCCCATTTCCTGACTGTGTAGAAATTGCACACAATGCAGGAATTACTGCTGTAGTTCAGCCAGGTGGGTCAATTAAGGATGAATTATCGATTGCTTATTGTGACACTGTTGGAATGAGTATGGTATTTACTGGCAACAGACATTTTAAACATTAACAAACAAAATCCTTTGATAAACAGTCAATTCGGTAACTTTTTTACGAAAAAGCAGTAGACTTAAGGATTAAACCACGAATAACAGAAATAATATTGTCGAATGGGACTATTTGATTTTTTTACACGCGAAATTGCGATCGATTTGGGTACAGCCAATACGCTTATCATTATGAATGATAAGGTTGTAGTAGATGAACCTTCAATTGTCGCAAAAGATATTCAATCTGGGGCAATTGTTGCCATTGGAAAAACCGCGCAGCAAATGCATGGTAAAACGCATAAATTAATCGAAACTATTAGGCCTCTGAAAGATGGTGTAATTGCTGATTTTGAATCGGCCGAGCAAATGATTCGCGGAATGATCAAAATGATTCATACGGGAAATCGACTCATTACACCTTCGTTAAGAATGGTAATTTGTATTCCATCAGGAATTACTGAAGTAGAAAAAAGAGCGGTAAGAGATAGTGCTGAGCACGCAGGAGCAAAGGAAGTATTTTTGATTCACGAACCAATGGCAGCAGCAATTGGAATTGGAATTGATGTGGAAGAACCAATGGGAAACATGATTATTGATATAGGCGGTGGAACATCTGAAATTGCAGTAATTGCATTAGGTGGTATCGTTTGTGATAAATCAATTCGTGTTGCTGGTGATGATTTTACTACTGACATTGAAGAATATATGCGACGTCAACATAACATCCTTGTTGGTGAGCGCACAGCTGAACAAATTAAAATTGAAGTAGGTTCTGCTTTAACTGATTTAGGTGATAAAGCTCCGCCACCATTTGCAGTTCGTGGTCGAGATTTAATGACGGGTATTCCGAAAGAAATCTCAATTACTTATTCGGAAGTTGCGCATGCTTTAGATAAAAGCATTTCAAAAATTGAAGAGGCTATTTTAACTGCCTTGGAAATGACACCTCCAGAACTTTCTGCGGATATATACAAAACTGGTATTTACCTAGCTGGTGGTGGTTCAATGTTAAGAGGGTTGGATAGTCGAATTTCGGAAAAAACGAAATTGCCAATTCATATTGCTGAAGATCCGCTAAGAGCAGTTGCAAGAGGAACAAGTATTGCCTTGAAGAATATTGGACGTTTCCAATTCTTAATGCGATAAGCTCACTTCGAGGACTTCAATATGTTTTAAACAAACCTCTTTGGAGGTTGAGGATCTACGTTAGCAAGGGCGCTGCGGTGTTAAAAACACCCTTACTTGCAAGTATTAATTAACCAATGGTGAATGTTAAAACCAAATGCGAAACTTAATTCAATTCTTAAAGAAATTTAGAGATTTTTTGATCTTCTTCGTTCTACAAGTATTTGTATTAACGCTTTTTTTTAACAGTAAAGATTACCACCGCTCCAAAATGACCAATACCTCTTCTAGTATCATTGGCTGGTTCGTTGAAAAAAAACACAATATTGATAAACATTTTAGATTATCGGACGCCAATGAACGCCTGATGAATCACAATGCTGAACTTTTGTCACAACAGCCCAATAGCTTTTATGTATTGCAGGGAGATACCTATTACGTAAACGACACATTAAAGAAAGAACAGTTTCAATACATTCCCGCTACCGTCATTAATTCTTCCAGTACTAGACGCGACAATTATTTTACACTGAATAAAGGAACCGCACAGGGAATAGAAATTGGCATGGGCGTAATTGCAGATGATGGTGTTGTTGGTATCATTACAGACGTCTCTAATCACTATGCAATTGTAATGACAGTGCTCACCGAAAAATCGCAAATTAATGTTAAACTACTCAAGAATAATGAGTATTGGTTTTTGACTTGGGACGGGAAAGATAATGCCTATGCGCAAATTGACGCCGTCAAACGAGATATCTCTATTGATCTTGGAGATAATGTTGTAACAAGGGGTGGTGGTACTCAGTTTCCTGAAGGAATTGCCGTTGGAACAATAGATGAAGTTTTATCAAAAGATGGCGAACAAACCATTGGATTAAACATAAAATTAGCTGTCAATTATAATGCCGTTTATCATGTTTATGTAGTGAAAAATGTAATGCGAAACGAACAGTTAGAACTAGAAGTAGCCTATTTTGGAGATGAATAATACATGGGTTAAATATGGCGCTTATTTTATCTTGATTGTACTCATTCAGGGTTTGGTGGTGAATAATTTTCAATTCAGCATGTATATCAATCCTATGATCTATCCGGTGATGGTTTTGATGTTGCCATTTGAACTCAATATTTTAATCACCATGCTTGTGGCGTTTGTCTTGGGAATCTCTGTTGATGCATTCAGTAATACATTTGGCTTGAATGCTTCCGCAGCGCTTGTCATTGGATACTTACGTCCAACTATATTGAATATTATTAAACCTAGAGATGGTTATGATCCTGTTTTACTGCCCTCAATACATGACATGGGTAAATTATGGTTTTTAACCTACGCCGCGGTCTTACTTTTTATCCATCATTTGTGGTTTTTCATTATAGAAGTACTTCGTTTTGATCAAATTGGGCAGATTTTACTTAAAACAATCATCAGTCTAGCCTTTTCTCTATTTCTCATTATTCTCTTCCAATATATCTTTTATAAGCCCTCGAAGAAATGAGAAATATAGATAATAGAAAATATGTAATCGCCCTCATTTTTGTTCTAATTCCGCTTTCATTTATTGTACGGCTTTTTTACATGCAAGTGGTCGACGATAAATGGAAAGACAGAGCCGCAACCATATCTGAAAACAAAATTTTAACCTACCCCGCTCGTGGAATTGTTTACGATAGGAATGGTGAAAAAATAATCTCGAATGAAGTCTATTATGATATTCACGTTATTCCACGTCAAGCAAAAAATACAGACAGTTTAACACTCACCAAATTGCTTGGTATTTCAATGGAGGATTATAGCTCAAAAATGGCCAAAGCGCGTGCTTATTCATCCAAAAAACCTTCAGAAATTGTGCGCCAAATTCCACCTAACGAATTTTCGCAAATCGCTCCAGAGTTATATAAATATCCAGGATTTTTTGAAGTTGCTAGAACCTTGCGTGTTTATCCCAAAGAAATTGCTGCTCATGTTTTGGGCTATATGAATGAAGCCAGCCCAAATGACATTGAAAAAGATCCCTATTATAAACCAGGAGATTATATTGGCCGAACTGGGATTGAGCGCATGTATGAAAAACAACTGCGTGGGCAACGTGGTGTAAAGTATTACTTGCAAGATGCCATTGGTATGCAAACTGGTGAATATGAAGATGGGAAATATGATACTATTGCCGTTCAAGGGCAAAACATAACATTGTCAATTGATTGGGAATTGCAAGAATATGGCGAGCGATTGATGCAAAATAAATTGGGAAGTATTGTGTGTATAGAACCTGCCACAGGTGAGATTTTGGCAATGATTTCTGCTCCATCCTACGATCCAAACTTATTGGTTGGTCGACATTTGGGCTCCAATTATGGCCATTTACAAGAGGACACGCTTTTACCTTTACAAAACCGATCAATCAACTCAGCTTATATGCCCGGTTCCATTTTCAAAACCGTCATGGCGCTAATCGGAATGCAAGAAGGAGTGGTTACGGAGAACGCCAGCTTTCCCTGTAATAAATCATTATTAGGTTGCCATAATCATCCTACAGCACAGGGTATTTCTGACGGGGTAAAAATGTCATGTAATCCCTATTTTGTCCAACTTACTCGGCGCATTATTCAGCAAGGAAAAGATCCCAGCGTATTTAAAGATGCGGCCATTGGATTGGACATTTGGGCAGATTACGTTCGTAGTTTTGGAATTGGAGTAGATTTGAACACAGATTTCCCAACCAATGTAACTGGTAATGTCCCCGACACGGATTATTATAACAGACGTTTAAATTTTAGATGGGCTTTTAGCACAATTCAATCAATCGCAATTGGACAAGGTGAGGTATTAATTACACCTATGGAAATGGCCAACCTTGCAGCTATAATTGCCAATCGCGGTTATTATTATTATCCACATTTTATTAAGGACATTGAAGGATCAACCGTGCCAGATATTTATTTAACGCCGAATAGAACCATGGTCGATTCTAGCTATTTTGAACCTGTTGTTGATGGCATGTGGCGTGTGGTTCATGAAAGTGGCGGAACGGCTCGCCGCGCAAGAATTGACAGCATTGCTGTTTGTGGAAAAACGGGTACCGTAGAAAACTTTAAAAGAATTAGTGGCAAAGTATATCAATTAACAGATCACTCCAACTTTATGGCATTTGCCCCAAGAGATAAACCGCAAATTGCTATTTCAGTATTTATTGAAAACTCGGGCTTTGGTGGAACTTGGTCTGCTCCTGTCGCGGCATTAATGATGGAGAAATACATCAATCGAACAATCAAGGATACAGTGAAAGAAAACCGCATTATTAATGCCAACTTAATTCCAGATATAAACGATATTATTCGGAAATGAGAACCCAAGAAAATAAAATATTTGCCAATATCGATTGGGCACTTTTGGGTGTATACTTGGTGCTGGTATTATTAGGCATCAGTAATATTTATTCCTCTGTATATAACCCGGAACGACCTGGGTTATTTGATTTGAATACTGAGCACGGTAAACAAATAATGTGGTTGGGTGTAGCGCTGTTTTTGGGTATTATTGTTTTCTTTTTAGAATCAAATTTTATTAGAAAGTATGCCTATTGGTTTTATGGTTTCACTGTCTTATTGCTAATCGGGGTTCTTTTTACAACACCTATTAACGGAGCACGATCGTGGTTTGGTTTTGCTGGTGTTGGTGTTCAACCTTCAGAATTTGCAAAAATTGGCGTGGCTCTGGCCTTAGCGCGTTTTATTGATCAAAATAGCAGCTCAAAAGAACGAAAAAAAATGGGTAAAAATGCAGGAATTTCTTCACTTTGGGGAATCATTCCTTTCATTTCAAAAAATAAAGAAACGGCATTGATATTGGGGATTCCCTGCTTCTTAGTTTTATTACAACCAGATGCAGGAACTTTTATCGTTTTCACCTCATTTTTGCTCGTACTCTATCGTGAAGGTTACGCAGGAAATATTTTACTCTTTTTAGTGATTTCTGTTATTATCGCAGTCATAACATTATTGGTTGCAGATTCTAATTTTATGCTGCCATTCACTAAGATGCAGCTTTCAGGTAAAACTGGAATTATCATCACCTTAATTTTTATAACCGGTGCTTTTGCATTTATCATCAAGTCTTTCGTGATGCGCAGAAACCGTAAAAGTCTTTACCGTTCACTTTTTGGTAGTTTTATTATTGCTGTTGTATTCGTGAATTTTGTAGAAATTGGTTATACCAACATTCTACAATCGCATCAAAAAGTACGGATTGATTTGTTGCTAGGTAAAATTGACGATCCAGATGGAAAAGGCTATAATATTAACCGTGCAAAAGCAGCTATTGGTTCGGGCGGGTTTATCGGTAAAGGGTATCGATCTGCAACTTTAGCCAACGCAAGTCAACGCCATGTTCCTATGCAAAGTACAGATTTTATTTTCTGCACTTGGTCAGAAGAACGCGGGTTTTTAGGCTCTTTTGTTTTGGTAGGTTTATATACTTTTTTGCTCCTAAAAATGGTCGTCATTGCAGAACGGCAACGCTCAATTTTTACACGTGTTTATGCCTACTGTGTAGCCAGTATTTTCTTTTATCATTTCATGATTAATATAGGCATGGCTATTGGTTTGGCCCCTGTAATTGGAATTCCTCTTCCGTTTTTTAGTTACGGCGGTTCTTCCATGATGTCATTCTCTGTTTTGATTTTTATTTTGCTTAAATTGGACTCCGAACGAAAAATTGTTTTGCAATAAGTTATGCTAAAAACCCTCTCACCTGGAATGCAGGTCATCATGTTTATTTTACTCGTTATTTTTTGCGGAATAATGGGCAGTGCCGTACTTAGCATAGCACTTCGGATAACAGTGAGTCAAGAGGATCTAATGCTTATTAACGTGCAAGACCCTAGGTTTGTCATGACACTCAATTTATTCAATCATGTTTTTTCATTTCTAGTCGCATTTTTATTGTTTTTACGTTTAACTCGTGAGCGTTTTACGGACATGGTCCACATGCAACCCATTAAGCTAAAACCACTTCTGATAACAGTCGGCTTATTTATAGCCTGCTACCTATCGTTTCCCCTCTTCGATATAATTAACGGAACACTTCGTTCAATCTTGCCCTATTCTATTATTGAGGGAGATATTTTGCTGAATGAGAAATTCGAAGCCCTTTATGTTCAATCTGATGCGATTCAATTTATCTTTTCATTAGTTATTTCTGCCATGCTACCAGCAATTTTTGAAGAACTTGTGTTTAGAGGGTTTTTGATCAAGAAAATGTTGCAGTCTGGTATGTCAACATATGGCGCAATTATAATGAGTAGTACTATTTTTGCGCTTATTCATATGCAACCGTTGAACTTTCTAGCAATCTTTGTGTTTGGCCTAGTTTTAGGTTTTGTTTATATGAAATTTCGAAATTTAAAATATGCAATGATCCTGCATTTTTTAATTAATGGTGTCCAAATAACAATGGGTTATTTAGAAGGTTCTGGATTACCTTATCTCGACTATTAAATTGTCACCTATGCGCGTCTTCACTATAACAATTATTTTATTAGGACTAGCTGCCTGTTCAACTCCAGCTTCAGAAAACAAGTGGGAATCTAACTCAGCTATGCCAATATTAGAATTAGATTCGGCCAATTATAATGTGGCATTTTTAATTATGGATGGCGTTTTTAATTCAGAGCTTACTGCGCCATACGACATTTTTCACCACACCATTTTCAGAGACAGTATTAAACCAATGAATGTTTTTACTGTGGCCAATACTAAAGATCCAATCACAAGTTTTGAAGGACTTAGAATTTTACCTGACTTTGATTATTTACAAGACGACTTGCCAAAAATTGACATTTTAGTCGTACCCAGTGCCGAGCATCATTTGGACAGTGATTTAGAAGATACTGACATGCTTGAATTTGTACGCAACACTGCGAAAGGCGCTAAATACGTTACCTCGCACTGTGACGGTGCTTTTGTTTTGGCAAAAGCTGGTTTATTAACTGAGGTTGTTTCTACAACCTTCCCAGGAGATGTACAAGCCATGCGCGATATGTTTCCAAGTCTTGATGTAAGAGACAGCGTTTTGTTTGTGCACGACGGAAAATTCATTACCTCAGCCGGAGGGGCCAAAAGTTTTGAAGCCGCGCTTTACCTCTGCGAAATTTTGTACGGGAAAAAGAATGCTGATGATCTTGCTAAAGGTTTAGTTATCGATTGGGATTTGGAAGAAGTTCCGCATACTATTATTAGGCAATAGATAAATAATAAATTAAACCGCTTGTTCTCGATACAATTCTCATTGAACTTGCTTCGCTTTATTCAATGAAAATTACTCGAACTGACGTTCTTTAGAATTAGACGAAAGGTAATTAGATACAAGTATTTTGGAAAAAGCAAGACAAGAAATAATACTAAATTGATGCAAAACGACTGTTCGAGTGATTTTTAATTTGGCACAGCCAAACTAAAAATAGTATCGAGAACAAGTGCCTCATTGAAAAAGCTAACGCCTATCAATTTCCAATTAGGTTTATTTGAAATAAATGGCGGACAATATCATCTTAAATCCAGCCAATCTGTTGCAGATTCAAAACAATATATGCAAAATGAGTTCGGTGTTTCTGAATCAGATATGGAGCAGTTTTGGAAAGAATGGCGAACTGTTTGGTTGGAGCAAAGTTTTTTCCGCATGTCGCAGTAGTTTTACTGCGTTCTGACAATAGCTTTGGCAGTTGTGAAAGGAGGCAATTAAAAAGAGGGAAATACTCTTTCGAATAAATCCCTCTCATTTTTTTAACAACAGCTATTGGTTGTTTCACACGTACAGGTGCAATTATTGTTTTCATCACAGGTACATGTACAGTTACAATTTTTCATTTTTAATTAATTTAAGTGATACATTCTTTTGTCAACCATACAAACGCAACACTTTAAAAAAGACGCAAATTGTTTTAAACTCAATATCATTTTTTTAACTCAAAGCGCGCAAAGCATAGGGCAAGTTTGCAACGTCAGTTCGAGTGATTTGGGTTAATGAGCGCAGCGAGATTTACCCTAATTGTATCGAGAATAGCTACAGTTTAACAATCACAGTCTTTATCATCCACATCTAGCACATTCCCATACGTGTCTGTTTGAACATTGCAACACTGCACAAATAAATTTTTTAGTTTTTCTTTTGCTCTTTGCGATCGCGATTTAACTGCTGAATAACCCATGTTTAAACTAGCGGCATATTCTTTTTGGCTCAATGATCCAAACGCTGTTTTATTCAATAAATCTTGATCCTTTTCAGGTAATTCTTTAATGAAAGAGAGCAAACAACTGCTCAAGTCTTTTGTCGATTCTTCAGATTCTTCAGGAAACTTATCTTCGATATCCTCTTGATAAACCAAGCGCTTCTTTTTCCGATAATAATCAATGATTGTATTGCGTGTAATGCGATAAATCCAACTGACTAAATTGGCTCCTTCGTCCAAGGAGTTCAAATTTGCATGGATTTTGATAAACACTTCTTGTAAAAGATCTTCAGCCAACTCTTGACTTTGTATGCGCGACTTTATAAAGCCGAATAGTTCTGCTTTAAAATCGTTCCAAACGTGTTCTGTTGTCATGGTTTTCTTTTATTAAACGTACAATCTTTAAAAAGACGCAAAAAATTAGTGCAAATCTTTATCTTCGTATGATGCAAATTACTCATTTCATAGCAAATACACTAAAGCAGATTTTCTGTTTACTGCTATGTTTTATGGCATTCGCTGTCACTGGACAGGTGCCGGAGGGAGGAATTGAATCTGAAGTTACTGGTTATAGTCCACCTGATAAAGGCGAAACCTTTGTGACCATAATTGATGGGCAATTTGGTTTTCATAAAGATGATTCAACATTTGCCCTTGGGGTCTATGATCGAATAACACGTTTCAGTCGTCAAGGCTATCTTGTAAAAATTGAAGATAAGTGTGGTTTAACTGATAATAAAGGCACTTTAATCATTCCTGTAGAATATGATTTTATATACAAACGAATAACGGGTTTTGTTACTGTAAAAAAGGACGGTAAAGAGGGTTTGATAAATTATAACGGTGAAATCATATTCCCTTGTGAATATGACAAGATTAAACTGTCCGATAAGAAATATATCTTACTTATTAAGGCAGGTAAAATGGGTTTATATAGTAAAACCGGAATTGAAATTTTACCCATGAAATATGACTTCATAGAGCCGTTTAATGTAAGTGTTTTAAGTAGCAGTCACTATTTAGTCAAAGAGAATAACCTTACTGGTATTGTTACGTCACGTTCAATTATTGTGCCCTCAAAGTTTGACGAAGTTTACGAAAGTAACGGTTTTTTTGTTGTGAGTTCAGGTGATTTTGTTGGCTTGTATAATATTGATGGTCAAGTGCTTTTGCCTACAGTTTATGATCGCATTTATCATACGGTCAACAGACGTTCAAACATTATGATTGTCGAAAAGGACCAGGATTTGGGAATTATAGAAATCGAAGGGAAACAACATTTAATGGGGGAACTAAGGACAATTCGTTATATCCAAAATAGTGAAAAATTGAACAGTCCATATACTCCAAACAGATTCAAATTGTATTTAAGCGTACAAGGGAAAAATGACAAATGGGGCGTTTTTGAGGAATACAATTCCGCTCTAAAAATCCCACTTATTTATGATGCTATTGTGCAAAAATTGGACTTACCTACGGCCACATATTTTATCGTTCAGAAGGACAAAAAAATGGGAGTCGTTAACTCGAGTAACGATATTTTGATTCCATTTGATTATGAAGAGCTAAAATTTAATTTCATGCGTCCACCTTTCACCGAAACGGAATCGGATGTGACTATAGTCGCTAAGACAAAAAACAATTATGGCTTAATTGATTTAGCAAATAAAATCCTAATCCCCTTTGAATATGATTGCCTTTCCAGAATAAGTTTAGGTGACATTTATAAGGCCAAAACAAAAGCTGGTTACGCGCTTATCAACAGTAAAAATGAAATTATTAATGCAGGGCCTTTTGATCAGGTTGGCGATTTTGATAAAGGCGTAGCCTTAACTTTTAAAGATGACGAAATGCGTCAAATTAATGAGTCTTGCCAATTGATATCAGAAGCTAAACCTATGCGCTATCACGAAGGCTTTCGAAGCTTTGAGGCGCTCAAACTAGCACTCATTAATAGTTTGAACAGCAAGGATGAAGAATTGCTGCTCGATTTCGCTCAAAAGATAACGCCGAGTAAACATATCCTCTTTCTTTTTTCTAAAATAACACATACTTATGCTTATGTGGAATACCTTTCTCCAAGTACACTTAGCAAACGCTATTACGAAGTGCTTTTAGAGGCCAAAAAGCGGTGGAGCGAAACAGAATATGACCAAAATAAGCTGATTGCAATTGAAGATTATACTGTTTTCGAGGGCAGAGTATTTACAAACCAACGTACCGAAGAAACAACCTTTGGCATGCGAGAATTGGAGTGGATCTTGAGAGATGCTGTTCGAATGGATGGGTTTTGGGTCAGTACTTTCTTTTTAAAGCATAGCTTTAAATGAGTTCTTTAAACTTTCTTTTTTCATTGAAATAATCTCATCAAAAGAAATACGATTGTCGATAATCAGAAGATAGTTTTTTGAGTTTTACGCGATCTGTAGTATACCATTCCCCTTCACACTGAACATCATAAATAGAATTCGGGTTTTCATCTACTGCACAATATTAGCCTCATCAACCAAGTCTTCATTTCTAAACCGCAAGAACAATTGAATAAGGGCTATCACATCTTTTTGGCAATAAACCATAATACGTTCCAGGTCATTTTCTTCGTAATAAACACGTGCTACATCTGCCCCAGTAATATCATCCTTTGGCGTGGGAACATTAAAAATATGGCACAATAAACTCATGGATGTATAATGTTTATAATCACCGAATTTCCAAAGTTCCATGGTGTCTAAATGATTAATTTCCCATGGCTTTTTACCAGCAATATCCAATGCGCCTGGTAAATCAATCCCGTGAATCAACATTCTCCGTGCTAAAAATGGAAAATCAAATTCTTTGGCATTATGGCCGCATAAAATATGATAGGGTGAATTATAATTTTGATTCAACATTTTGGCAAAATCCAAGAGCAATTGCTTTTCATCATCACTAGCAAAAGATTTCATACGAATGCTTTTTCCATCAGGTGCGTCATGTACAATACCGCAAGAAATGCAAACTATTTTACCGAATTCAGCAAAGATACCTGCCTTTTCATATACCTCATCATTCGATAGTTCATCTCGTTCTTGAATGTATTTGTTTTTGTGTAAATATAACTCAGCGGTCTTCTCATCTAACTCACTAAAGTTATAGAGCTGTGGCACAGTTTCAATGTCTAAAAACAAGACCTTTTCAAGATTTACTTTTTTTAATTGCATGGGGGAATTTGTTTGTTGGAAGCAATTTAGTGAAAAATATTAAATCATTTATCAAAAAATAAATTTGTGAAAAAGGATCGAATCAGGTAAAGGGAGAACATCAAATTGAGCTGGAAACCACAACAAAATAAACTGAATTATGAAAGCTTTTCAATTTAAAGAATTAACCGTCGAAGAACTTATTTCGATAGTAGGCGGAGGAAGTATTACTGCCGAGGTAACAATTAATAAAGCAAAATAATCGACTAGGCTTTTAAAGCTATCGAGTGATATATTTAGCATTAGGAATATTAACTAAGTTCCGCAGTTTTTTCAGCTTTTCAGAGCAGATAAAGCTGATTTTTTGTCGTGCTATATCATCACTCCTTTTTGCTCAATTATTGGCACCATAATCATGTTGTCATCAATGATGGTCTCTGCCAAGAACACATATTTTTTATCATACATTTTTCCATCCAAAGAAAAACTAACCCAATACTCATTAGAAATTCCAAAAACTTGCTCTACAATTGGTTCAATCTTCGCGAATGATTTTGCCTCAACATCTCCAATTACATGACGTAAAACGGATGTCTTTATTTTTTCGCCTGTCGTTTTATTCTCACCATACCCTTTAGATGTTGCCAAAACAATGTCAATTTGAACATCCTTTTCGTTGATCAAATAAACATTATAAACCTCAGCTGTTTTTTCATCATTCAATTCCTTTACCACTGCAACGGATACGCCTTCTACCTTTGGTATTTCTATGTCTTTTCTCATCTCCTATTTATTGTGCAAAAATCGAGCCTGTCAAAATACAAGCTTAAAAATATTGATTTATAGTATCTCCTCGGAATTACAGAAAAATTAAAATGAATTCTATTTCCAATCAGACACTATTTATTTTCTGCAAATTTAGCGGTTTTAATAGATTCTTAAAATTTCATTTCATGTAATAATGTATATATTGCTTTTGATATGAAAAATATTGGGTGTTTCCTACTTCTATTTTTGATTTTCTCCTGTGGAGAAACAGAGACCAATCCCAATATTATAGTTGCCGAAGACGTTCTTCCTGAGGATCAAACCCAAGCCATCTCTCTAATAGAAAATGATAAAAACGCAATTACTAAAGGCAGCCAAAAGGAAATGCTGATTGGTAGTTGGCAAGATGCAGATGATGCTGAATTAATCATTACCATAAGCCCTGAAAAATACAGCACTTATTTGAATGGAAAAAAAAATTGGGACAACCCTTGGAGCCTTTGCGATTACATTGATTATGCCCCTGAGAGCGAAAATGATAATGGAAAATATGTGCTGGTTCATTTAGCAGATAAAAGCGCCGTTTTTTATGCGCAAGAAATAATAGCCATCACCGATAATCAACTAGATGTATTGGTTGTGAAAAGTAGTACAGGAAGTGGAATAACCAAAACTTTTATACGAACATAGTACTGATTTATGTCCAAAGAAAACCCAATACCAACCACAATACGCCATGCGCTTTTTCCGGTTATTTGTTTAATTGCCTTAATTGTTTACGGCATTTTAATTGGACCTCATGTTTTTGATCAACAGGCGTTTCCCCTTGAATTTGTTTTCATTCTAGCCAGTGTTATTGCTATGGTTCAATTGCGTTGGATGGGCTATAAATGGGAAGAAATTACCAAAAGTATTATTGATAAAATTGGCAATGCAATGCCCGCCATTTTGGTCTTACTCTCCATTGGTTTAGTTATTGGTTCATGGATTGCTTGCGGCACCATTCCAATGCTTGTTTATTATGGTATAAAACTCATTCATCCCGACTTTTTATATGTCATTGCCTTTATTGTTCCAGTTATATTTTCAACCTTAACAGGAACCTCTTGGGGATCAGTTGGCACAGTTGGCGTAGTATTAATGGGTGTCGCTATTTCTTTTGATGCCAATTTACCGATCGTTGCTGGTGCTATAATTGGCGGTTCATTTTTTGGCGATAAGCTGTCTCCACTTTCAGATACCACAAATGCTGCGGCCATTGCTGTAGATATTAGTGTTTATGATCACATAAAATCCATGCTTTACACGACCATTCCGGCTGCCATATTTGCCATTGGCTTTTATTTGGTAATCGGTTTTGTTTATCCAGTGGAAGGTGGCGCTACAGAATTTGCTTTATTAACCACCACTTTAAATGAGACGGAAGCCGCGTTCAATTTTAACCTCTTATTGTTATTACCACCCCTCATTGTTTTATTTGGCTCAATTAAACGCATTCCAACCTTACAAGTATTGGTGATTTCATCCTTAGTAGCGGTTTTACTAGCCTTAATTTTTCAGCCTTTTGCAATTCATGCGGTTTTAGATAGTTTAATCCATGGTTTCAATACCGCTGCAATTGATTTTCAAGTTTCAGATAATGTGGCCACATTATTTACACGTGGAGGCATTTATAGTTTGAAAGAACCGTTAGTGATTACATTACTCGTTTTTGTGTTTATTGGCACCATTGCTAAAATTAATGCCATGCCGATTTTGGTAGATCGCTTATTTGGTTGGGTTAAAAGTAAGGGCGGTTTAGTGCGATCGGCTTTAATTTCTACTGGAATTACCAATGCCATGACATCTAATCAATTCGCCACAAGTTTTATTGTGGGTGATGCTTTTAAAAAGAAATTTGATGAAGCTGATATTCCACGACCTGTTTTATCGCGGTCATTAGAGGATACCGGAACTATTATAGAATCCTTAATTCCATGGCATCCAACGGCTATTTTTATGATGACTATGTTGGGTGTAGCCGTTGGTGATTATTGGTGCTGGCAGGTGTTTACGCTTTCCAATATTTTCATTGCCTTTATGTTGACCTTTTTGGGAATTGCGATTGGAAAGAAAAAGCGGAATAAAAAATAATCGAGCTAGTGATTATTCCAAGGTTTGCAAAGACAATTATAGCTTATTAAATAAGCAAATCGACTAATTATTAATATTATAGCACGAATAATAAATCGGATATTCTTTCTATCAAAGATCTTTTAAAGGAAGCATATCAAGCCCTACCTTCGGGTCATGAATGCCGTAATAAGAACACCCGTATTGCTCTTTATGCTTCTCCTTTCGGTAGGTCTAAATTCATCCGCGCAGAATTATTATTATACCCAATGTGACTCTTTTGAAATTGGCGACACTTTTAAAGTAGTTGAGCAGGATGAAGCTGAAGTAAAGCATAGTTTTTCTGAACGTACTTTTGTTTATTGCAGCCCTGATTCAACCCATGATGCTTTGGGTTTTGTGAATTTTAATACTTCCCTAACGACACTAGAACTAATCTCACACATTAGAAGAGATTCTTTTATAATGTATAGCAATCGACCAAATGAGTATCGGTATAGATACCATTTCTCTAATTAGAAAAAAATTAATTTTAGAGGTGGGTTTGGATATGTCAAAGAAACCGACTTAGCAGATGACTATAATGAAGAAGGTCAGTTTTTATTACAAGAAAATGATGGCTATTATGGGACAGAGGTTCAATTAAAAGCAATTTCATCCAAACCAAACATTAGGAAATCATTGAGTAGTATTCGTCTTCCTTATATGCATGGGTATCGCTTACGCATTTCTCATCAAAATGGCTTGGCAAATTCTGGATTACTCATTGCCTATGAAACTTTTCGCCAAAGCTGTCCTGGTGCTTCAAACACAACATTAATTATTCTAAACAAAACTGGTTTTAAGAAAGTAATCTCTAATTTTTCGACTGGGGAAGCAGGAACATTTGATAGTGAAACGGTTTATTATCCTTTAAGATTAACTGACAGCACTGTAAAATTGATTGCAGCAGATCATATTATACATAATGGAATGGATTTCGAAAAAGTTAATTTAAAGGCTGTTGTCGGATATCCATATCCCGAACAAATAGGGGTTCCAATTGAACGACTGATAGTAAAGACAAGGTCTTATACAGAAAACGTTTTGGATGATAATGGCGCCGAATTAATGGATGAAAATAATAATTACCAGGTTAAAGTCATTCATGAGGAACCCATTTTTTACGAGTGGATTGGTGAAGAATTAATTGAATTGGGTTCCAATTATTATTTGGATCGAATGGATTCACTCTTATACACACCCATTGATTCAATAAATACAGAAACACCCATAACCCAGAGCGAATCACCACCAGAGTTTGAGAAAACTAATGCTGAAAAAACTGAAAACTCAACTTCTTTAATCAGTTTTATAATCGGACTTCTAATTGGCTTACTCGTTTTGGGAATTGTCTTGGTGTTTAGAAAGCGAAAAATGAATTGAAAAAGGATGGTGAGAATTTTCAATTTCTTGCGTTCAGTTAATCCCAACCACTATCAGAAGTCCGCCTCAGAAGGATGTATCGAGAATAATCCGCAAACAAAAAAATGCCAAGCGACTCCAAGCCACTTGACATTTATACTTCTTATCATTTACTCTTATTCGTCTCCGACTTCTCCTCCAGAAGTTTCAGGCCAAAAAACGCCGTCTGGCAATGTGCCTTTTTCTTTCATAACGTCAGTGAGTAAACTGTGTAATTCTTGCCTTTTATTCCAAATTTTACCTGCACGCTTTTTTGAACCATGTACTAAGTTGTAAGCTTCATCTGGATCAGCAGTTAAATTGTACATTTCATACTCCATTTCTTGTCCGTAATCTGGATCAAAATAAACGCCGTATTTCCAAATAGTGCCGTCATCATCCTTTTTCTTGATGAAACGAATGTGACAAGCACCCATATCCCATGGCGTTTTCGTTGAGGCATAATTGTCATCAAAAGTAAAGTGTACATGATCTTGTACCTCAGCCATTGGATCATTCAAAACATCTACCAAACTTTTACCTTGGAAACCATATTCAGCTGGATCTAGACCAACTATTTCAGCCATAGTCGGCATCAAATCAATTAAACCAACCAACGCTTCAGTCGATTGACTTGTTTTAAATTTTGGGTGAGAAAAAATCATTGGAACATTGATCGTTTGCTCATACGTATTGTACATTTTCTGACGCTGTCTACCATGCGACATTCCCATATCACCATGATCGCTAATGCGCACAAATAAAGTGTTTTTGTAGAGATCATTTTTTTGAAGTGCAACCAATACTTTATCCAATTCTTTATCAACAACCGAAGTGAGATGCGAATAGAACTTAATATAACTCAATGCTTTCTCTTTTTCATTTGGGCCTATTTTGCCAACAGCTTGACACAACCTTCTCCATGATTTTTGAATTTTCGGCTTGGTATTTAATTTCTCATTCCATGTGTTGGGCAATTTCACTTTGATATTTTCAAAATCACGATCCTTATACCCTGCGGTTTTGTAAACGGGTCTATTTTCCCTAGGAAAAGCCACTCCATCTCCTGGATAAGACAAAACATCATGCGGATTAACCAGCGACACTACTAAGAAAAATGGATTTTTACCGTCATTTGTATCTACATTATTAATGTAATTAACCGCACTTGCTTTTCTTCTTTTGGCCTTGGAAATTGACTCGCCATAATAGGCACTTTGCCCGTTTCCATCTACAAAACGACCGTCATTATTTATATCTCCTCCACCAAAATTAAACATGCGGCCATCATCACCAGCATCTGGATAATTCCATTCATGTGCTCCATACATTTCAGAGAGATGTGGGCCATCCTGTTCTGTCCAATAAAGCTCATTAAATTGATTTTCTAGTTTTCTGGCTGGCTCACCAACAACAAATTGAGTTGGTTTTGTGATGTGCCATTTTCCTTTGTAAGCCACTTGATAATCCGCAGCTTCCATCATACGAAACATATTAGGCATATTATTTTTCAACACACCTTGCATAATTTGCATACTTCCTTTTGGTGGATCTTGATTGTTAAATGGATCGTCAAAAGCCAATACCTGTTTCGCCTCATGCACAGCCGGATACGTCCCCGTAAAAAGTGTTGTACGACTTGGTGTGCACGTACACGAATTGCAATGTGCATTTTGAAAAGCCATGCTGTTCTTTAACAATTTATCCATTGCTGGAAAGCTCTCCTTTCTCACTTTTGGATCTTTAGGAAAACCATCCGCATAATCGGGGTTCCAGGTTTGTTGATCGGTAATCAGAAAAACGATATTCGGTTTATCTAACTTCTCAACGATCCCTTTACTTTCTTTATTCATAACTATATATTTAGGTGAGTAATAATTAATTCCTGTTTGTTTATGAACAACGTCTAATTAGCCTTAGTAATGCTGCCTGGAAACCAATTTCTTTTTGGGATATAGCACCCGTCTTCAACAGCTGGTTGTCCATCTTCTTGAAGAACTAATTCTGGAATGTAAATTCTTAGAAATACAATAAAATCTTTTGAACCTTCTGAATCTGGCTGATTGGGAGTTGGTAACCAATTTTGAAATTCTGTAGATCCTACTTCAGGCGCATCTGATTGCAAATACAATGTGATTGACTTGCCAAGGTTATGCAACTTTGGCTTATGCTCTTGCACATATGGAATACCAATCGCATTATATTCAACTCCAGCATCAATTGCATTGGTATTATAAACCAACGTTCCGTCACTATTGTAAATAGTAACCGACCAAAATGCTTTTTCACTTGCTGGTGGTAAAGTATCAAACGTTACCGTAAATTTATTTTTACCATCACCCGACTTTACTCTTCCATAACCATAAAGCACATCTTCAACTGGATTCGCTCCAAAAGCCCAACGTGCAATTTTTGCGCGGAATTTATAATTATCGGCAAATTCAGCCAATTCCACTTCTTTTGGGAATACCCAACCCGTTTCAACAACCTCTTGATCAATTGGCGGAAAATGTAAATAAAGCTTCGCTTTTGCCACTTCTTCTTCCAACTTCGCCTGATTCTTTTGAATTTGCAATTTGGCTTTTTTAGGTTCTTTTCTGAACTTTTTAGCATCCGCTTCGCTTAACTTTCCGTACTCAAAAGAAACACCATCCTTGTCAAACGTAAAACCTATTTCAACTAGTTTTTTTATCATTTCTTCATCACGTGGTAAAACGGACGCATTAAAGTTCATCATAGCAGCCAGTTTGGTAAAGAACATTCCAGCATTCATGTTTTCTAATGAAACAACAGGGCTCCCAAACTTTTCAATGAATGGATTCAATGGCAAATCAGCATCTGGTTGAAAATTGGGATCATTTCGCTTACTCCAGGGCGTTAAAGTTAGACTAGGGTATAAGTTTTCATTGATAAAAGCTAAATCCTTATCAGAAGCGTCCGTAAAAACACGACCAACCATCCATGCTGTATCCGTATCCATTTTTATAACAATTCTTCCATCTCCCGAATAATCTCTATTATCACTTGGCCCTACAATTACGTAATCCCCTTCAGGACTTCCTAAACGTGTACTTGGTGAATCTTTATTGACATTTGACCATCCATCTAAAATAGGCATTTGAAAAAAGCGATCACCGAAATCTGGCAAATGTAGAATTAATGGTTCTTTTCGTAAATTCATAAATGCCGAAACATATAAAGTAGACGTACTTGGCAGCACAACAGCAGAAAACTCAGTAGATGGGAATTCTCTTTGCTTTCCAAGTTGATTGATTGGCGCACCACCACTACTCGCTGTTTCAATTGTACTTTGCGTTAAATTTTCTGTGATCCCCATCAAAACGAGTGGGTATCCATACAAATAGGAAGCATATCCATTTGATAATCCTTTCATGCTCACCGTATCATCTTGTGATAAGAATGAGTGGTTATTTTTTTCCTTAGCCATAATTAAATTTGTTAGGTTTGAAATTGCCTTACATGTTCGTAAAGTCTGAGGCTAACTTACTGGTATCTAAACAGAAAATGGATGTTTATGGGTGTGATCGGGTAGTTCAACCTAGGGAAACAGGTTGAATTGCGTGCATTAAAAGCAGCTATAATTAGTGATGTTTCCAATTGTATGCCCGTTTAATGTGTTCGATTTCTGGGGCGAAAAACAGTTTACAGCAATTGTCCAACTTTATCCAACTTAATAGCGTTCACGGTTGAAATGATGATTTAGACGACTGATCGCTCCCTAATTACTACAGTAAAATAAAAAGCGGCACCTTCAAATAATAATTCTTTATGATTATACGTACACATTAGTAATTATAAACTTCAAAATTTCTATAACATGAACAAACACAAGGGAATCATTCCGGTCGAAGTACCATCCGTATTAGCGACCAACACAAAAAACACAGACACTGAAACGGGGGAGGTGGACAACACAACTGTTACTTCTTCAGCAATCATTAAATCATTTTATGAAGCGAGCTGCAATTCATGTCATTGCGCCAGTTCAAGTAATTGGGCTGCCAATAATTACACTGGAACTAAAATTTATGCCGAGAGCTGCAACTGTAGCTTAAATGACAAGGCTCAAAATGTTCAGACGGTCCTTATTAAAACTGTCTCTCGAAGATTCCAACTTTGGCAAGTGGAATAAGCTGTAAACTAATAATTGAAACATTATTTTTAATTTATTAAGTGAATATCAATTATTAGCCTCTTTTTTTGAAGCATATCCTATTCCCCACTTTACACTTCAAAAATTCAATTATGAACTATTATAAATTAATGTTCGCAAGCCTGCTGTTTCTTTTAATAGGTGTAGGCTGCGAAAAAGAACATGATGAGGATCATGACGATAATGAAAATCAGGGAAACAACGTCACAACACCTCCAACTGCAGGATTTGATTGTAGTACCGTAACCTACAGCGTGACAATAAAACCTTTATTTGATGCAACGTGTCTGGCTTGTCATGGAAGTAATTCTCCAGATGGTGCCTTAACTAATTATTCAGAAATTAAGGCCTACGCTGATAACGGAAAACTCAAAAGTGAAGTATTAACTAATAAAAGTATGCCTATTGGCAATGCTTATACGAGTGATCGACTGGCACAAGTTAAGTGCTGGTTAGATGCCGGCGCCCCGAATAATTAATGCAAATAATTGTTCAATAAACTTAAGGGGGCTTTATTGCTTCTTTAAGTTTTAATACGTTTAAACGGATATGTTAGCAATACCATTAGCGCAACAACTATTCTTATTTTAGCAATTTATTGGCCTCATAAATTACACCTCCGGCTTCGTAGTCTTTGTCTCTTAATGATTTCCATGTTGGAGTAAAAGCTTCCTTAATATTAAACAAGTTCGGAGCTGCACCAGCAAATAGGGCAATTGCA
The DNA here is from genome assembly GCA_047623705.1 of Crocinitomix sp. Lineage (GTDB taxonomy): Bacteria > Bacteroidota > Bacteroidia > Flavobacteriales_D > Crocinitomicaceae > Crocinitomix. The sequence goes on along the minus strand of JBLHOW010000001.1, from coordinate 86,197 downwards.
GTTTGAGTTTGTCCCAAAGCAGCAGAAAAAATAGATCCAAGAGTTAACATTGATGTTACAATTACCTTTTTCTTTTTAAACTTAGCATTATGCATTTCTTCTTCATACCGACCTAACATTCGCTGATAATCCTCAATTGCCAGACCAATATTTTTAGTTGATTTTTCTCCTAGAACTTCCGGCATCTTCGTTATTTGCCAATCTCTCAAAGCTCTTCTTGCAGATTGAAAGCTCGGCTTATTTCTTAGGGCAATTATGCTTTCCAAAGGCGTGTTTTCGCTTGGAACAGAAATTAGTTGGCTCAGTTCTACTGACATTGCTTCTTGGGCATATGTATCAATTATTTTATACGCATCTACAAACTTTTTTCGTGCGCTATAAACTGGAACTGATATTACGTCATGAACGTTATCTGGCTTTAATTCATCTGTTTTTCTTTGTAAAAGCAGTCGGCTATCATAGAGGCTGTCTCTGCTCCCAATGCTTAAGGCTTCTCTTGAATACTCGGCTTGCCAATTTTGAAATTCAGCTGAATCCCAATCATATATTATTGCTGCATTATGCTTTTCTAAATACGAAGCATTCGAATATAATTGATCAATTTCAGCCACAGTTAAATCTCCGATTGGTTTGTTCGGAACAGGAATGACTAAGCGGTCAAATAATATGAGCGATTTCACAAAAATCGCGTCTCTATGGTCGTATATTGAAAGCGTTCCCCAAAGTTCATTTGCCATATTTTTTTATTTAATTACTCTTTTAAACCAACCGAGAAGTTGACTTTTCCTATGCCTTTACAAATTCTATTTTTGCCGAGTTAATTCCCAGACCAATCCTCCAGAAAGCAATACAAATATCAAACAAACTATACCATAAAAGTTGCCGGCATAATCTTTATAAACCACGTGTCCATCAAAATAGCGCCCTTGAGGATTGTACAGCATTGAGATTCTATCCAAATAAATGTAAAGTGTAATAACGAATATGCCACCGAATAAGACTAAAAAATGAACTTGACAATTTGCATACTCCCTTATTAACCTGCAATACTGGAATGCTATTGCTAATTCTTATACTTTCGATATGCAAAATACACCGCTTTATTAAATGGGTTTTTACCTGCGCTACCAATTCGTTGAAAAACAATTTCATAGATAAATCTATCTGTTTCAATTCTTTCTTTCTCACCTGGTTTAAGTGTAAAGCTTCCTATTTTTTTAGTTTCCTTGTTTGTTTGCGAATCAATTAACTTAATCGAAATTGAGGCAACATCTGATTGAAATTTATCCAATGAAACCCTTGTTTCTCCAAACTGTCGGAAATAACCCGCTTTAAACCAACTTTCTTCCTCAATTAAAACGGTGTACTTAGAATCTTTAGTAAATGTTGCTCCAATTATTTTACGTTGCGCCGCATCTATTGAATCTGTTTTAACTTGTGTTTTTTTAATCACATCACTTTGACTAACGATTACATCTATTTGGCGATTATAAGAGCTAATATCCTTTTTAATAGCATTGTATTTATTCAAATCACTATTATTAGTTTGAGCTTTTAGTTCTTCCTTACTTAATTCTAATAAAGAGTCCAACCTGTTTATTTCTAATGAGCGTTCTTTATCTTCTATGCTTAAAACTTGAGACATTTCGTTTTGACTTAAACTATCTAGCTTTTTTTGATCACTTATGTCATTCTCTAAACCAATAATTTTTTGACAATAACTCTGTTGTACATCAAAATTTAAACTCCCATCCTTACAAGCGTCAGTAGAAACGGATAATTTATGTTCTAAGTCTTGCGGGTGTGCGTGAAATTGTGTGAAGTAATCACTTGCCAACTGGTCAGATCGACTTTCTTGATGCTGTTCTTCTTCTACCCTAAACGTGTAAATCTGAAAAATGATAGTTGCTAGCAAACCAATAATTGGAATAAAACCAAAGAAAAATTTCCAGCGTTCAAAAGATAAATTCTTAATCTCAACTTTCAGTTTTTTATTCTCTAATTCCTTTTTTTTACGATCCAAGTCTTTATCAGGATCTAGATTATTTTCAAGTGGACTCATAGCTGTGGGTTAATGTTGCTATAAGGTATGAAAAATAATCTAGCTTTTATTGACTTACTGGGCGCAAGTATTTCGTTGGAACGTCATTCGTGAGCCATACACCATTTTCAGATTTAAAAAATAAGTATCCCTCAGCGTGCATTTGCTTTGCTAGCACCTCGAAAATGTATGGTTTACCATGCCTTTGGCCAACGTTTAATGCTGTCTCCATCTCAAAGCTTAAATGAACATGTTGTCTGTTTCGTTTATTAAGTCCAGCGTCCAAAATAGACTGAACCGAAGCAATAGACGTTCCATGATATAAAATTACAGGTGGTATTTGAGGGGTATACCCTAGTTCAATCGCAATAGAATGCCCTTGACTTGCCCTAATTTTATCACATTGATCATTAAAAGCAAATCTTTTTTTAGCATTGGTTTCAACTACATGATTAAGCGCCTCACGGTCAATAATTATTCCGTGTGCATTTACTTTTAGAAGCAACTCGTCGACATCCACCCATCCATTTTCATCCAACCGAACTTGAATCGTTTCAGGCTTATGTCGTAAAACCAAACTCAGAAATTTACTAATATGTGTTATTTGTTTATTGCTAAGCACGGTTGTATTTATACATTTCTATCTCCCTAGAAAATTACTATTTTCCCCCAGCCTGTGCCATTAAAGTAACCCCAATGGCAATATAACTTGGCAGTTCTTGATAATGTCCTTCTAAATTATCATCCGTAACAGTTTCTGTGTTTTTCCAACTTGGCATAGTACCCGAACCTGTTCTTACAATCACCAAGTCTTTTTCTGGAATAGAAATAATGTACTGCCCAGACATGCCTCTAAAATAAGTCACCTCGTAAGGCATTCCGGTGTAAACCCAATATTGAAATGCATAGCGACTATTCGCTTTCCCATTGGGTTCTTTCAATGGCGCCAAACTTGAAAATTCATTTACATAGGCCGCACTAACCAATTGCCTTCCATTCCAATTTCCATCATTATTCACCAATTTACCCAAGCGAATAAAATCACGCGAAGTGGAATAGAAACAGCAAAATGCTTTCTCGGAACTCTTTTCATCATCAACCAAACTCCACATAGCTTCACTTTCTGCACCCATAGGAATCCATAACTTTTCGCTTGCATAGTCAGAAACCGAAGTACCAGTTGCTGCCATTAAAATATACATCAACACTTGTGTGTCTCCACTTTTATATTTGAACGTCAATCCAGGATCTTCTTCAATCGTCCTTCTGTTCAAGGCCAAGTCTCGATCATCCGTATCGTAATACAATTCAGCCACATCACAAAACGGACTCACATAACTCTCAGTCCAAGACAAGCCAGAACTCATGGTTAAAATATGTCGAATTGTAATGTCCTTTTTCTCATCATCAAACTCAGGTAAATAATTAGCCACAGGTTCGTCCAATGATTTTATTTTGCCTTCATCCAATGCCACACCTATTAATAAAGACACGATTGATTTTGCCATGGAGAATGAATTACTAATTTGATTTTGATCATGCTCTCCCCAATATTCTTCATAAATCAATGTATCTCCCCAGGCAACAAGTAAAGATGAAGGGTTTAAAGATTCAACCGTTTCACGTTGTTCCGCCGAAATAGCAAAACTGCCCAATTGTGGGTGTTCAACCCATGGTTGCGGTTTTCCAATTTCAACTGCACGGTTTTCAAAAACATCAAGATCATAAATTGTTGGGCGAATATGGCCTCTAAAATACGTGTTCGCAATTCCTTTATAAATATAATAACGCCCTGTAAAAATGATCGCTAAATTTGCAATAACCAAGAGCGCCAAAATTAGAATTCCGGTCCATTTTAATATCTTTTTTACGTATTTCATTTTTATTCTTTTTTCAATGAGGACAGTGAGGTTCGTTTAGTGAGCAAGTCGAACTATAGAAGTACCCCGTGTCACTTTAATCAACGTAATCAAAATCAAAAATATTAGCCATGTTTTCTTTTAATGCCTGTTGCACTGCTTGAAAATCGACCGTTGAACCTAATTCACGTTCCATTGAAGTTACAGCTTTATCTACAATTCCGCAAGGTACAATGTGATTAAAATAAGATAAGTCTGTATTCACATTCAAAGCAATACCATGCATGGTTACCCACCTCGAGCTCTTTACGCCCATTGCGCATATTTTTCTTTCGCTTGGTAATCCGGCGTCCAACCATACTCCCGTCATTCCATCCAAACGACCTGCATTAATTGCAAACTCACTTAACGTTAATATGACTGCTTCTTCCAAAAAGCGCATGTATTTATGAATATCAGTAAAAAACTGATCCAAATCAAAAATAGGATACATCACTAACTGACCAGGGCCATGATAGGTAATATCGCCACCCCGATTTATTTTATAAAACTGGGCGTTTTTTGAGCGCAACATCTCCTCATTAATCAATAAGTTTGATTCTGATCCGCTTTTTCCTAAGGTATAAACATGCGGATGCTCACAAAATATTAAATTATTTAATGGATCTTCCTCTGTATTACCATCTCGTTTTTGGATCTTTAATTGAATGGCTTCTTTGAATAAAACCTCTTGATAATCCCACGCTTCTTTGTAGTCGATTAACCCTTTGTCGATATACTTGACTTGTTTCATTGTTGTTTTGTAATAGATGACAAATTTACATTGTTTCATTGACAATCTAATAATTGCTGTGATATACCGTTCAATAGATCGTAGATAGAATGTTTTGTTCAAAAAACCATTATGACTATCTTTACGTTATAATTTTAAGGATGGTGAAATTACTCTTATCAATAATCGGAATTTTAATCTTGGCAAATTCTTGCCGGAAAGACCCAAGTCTTAACGTAGCTGATACGACACCTTATGTGATTGAATATCCGGAACGTCTTATAAAATATTTAGCCCCAATGGCAATTCCAGATGACAACCCTATGACGGTTGAGGGGGTTGAATTAGGAAGGATGTTGTTTTTTGAGGAGCGTTTGTCTGGCGATAATACTATGGCTTGCGCAGGTTGTCATGACCCCAGTTTAGCCTTTAGTGATACAGCTGCATTCAGTCTTGGTATTGATGGATTATTAGGAGAACGAAACGCCATGCCACTGTTTAATCTTGGTTGGATGGATCATCTTTTTTGGGACGGCCGAAGACCTTCTATGGAAGCGCAAGCCCTTGCACCAGTCACAGATGTGGTAGAAATGCACGAAAATTGGGTTAATGCAGTTAGTGAATTACAAGCCGACGACCAATATCCTCTTTTATTTGAGCGCGCCTTTGGTTCTAAAATCATTGATTCTATAATGGTGGCAAAAGCCATTGCGCAATTTGAACGGACCTTAATTTCTGGCAATTCACCTATGGATAAATACATGAACGCTAATTATTTAATTGGATCTAGCGGATGGAGTATGGAGGATGAATTAGCAGCCTATCAGGGATTTGTCATTTTTCAATCTGAGGATGGCGGCGATTGCATTCATTGTCATGGAGATTCATTTAACCCACTTTGGACAGATAACTTATTTCATAATAATGGCTTAGATGCCGTTATAACCGATAAAGGTTTAGGAAAACATACTGGAATTTCATCAGATGATGGAAAATTTAAAACACCCTCCTTAAGAAATTTAGTATATACAGCCCCATATATGCATGACGGCAGGTTTGAAACCTTAGATGAGGTGATTAATCATTATAGTGAAGGATTACACCATTCACCAACCATTGATCCATTAATGAAACAAATTGATGATGGTGGCGTGCTTTTAACTACCGAAGAAAAATACTTTTTAAAAATGTTCTTACTCTCTTTATCGGACGAGGAGTTTGTGACTGATCCGCGATTTACAGATCCAGGTTAATCGCTAGTTTGTAATTATTCGATCGCCATACCGTCTTAATTTCAAATTGGAACAATGAAAACCTTTCTCATCACCTTATTATCGCTCAGTGCCTTTCTTTCATATGGACAAGATGCCATGTATGAAATCTGTCCTATTAAGAATGCTCAAAAAGCCCCAAGTGCAAGCGTTTATAATTTGGCTGGTGAAAAAACAGATCTACAACAATACATTGGTGACAAGCCAACAGTCCTTGTTTTTTACCGCGGAGGATGGTGCCCATATTGCATGCGTCATTTATCTGCTTTAGGAGAAATAAAAGACAGTATTGATGCATTGGGCTTTGAACTAATTGGAGTTACCCCTGATGATTATTCAAAATTAGACACTTCAATTATACGAAGCGGAGCAATGGATTATACCTTGTTTTCTGATAAGGATGCTTTAGCAATGCAAGCTTTTGGTATTGGTTGGAAAGTGAGTGAGGAATTGTATTTAAAATACAAAAAGGAATATAATATGGACTTGGAATGGTGGAGTGGGAATACCACTCACATTTTACCCGTTCCTTCTGTTTTTATCATAAAAGATGGGGTCATTCAATACCAACATGTTGATCCGAATTATAGCAAAAGATTGTCGCCTGAAAATTTAATGGCATTTTTGAAAGCACTTGTTTAGTGCAGCTTTGGAAAGGTTGACTTATTTCATTTTAGCCATTTCGTCTTTCAAATGACTAATAACGTCAACCTCAACTGCATCAATTTGTTTGATTTCAGAAATTAAATAAGAAACCCAATCACCTAAGTGAATCAAGTAAAAGTTTTGTGCAATTCTATTCACGCCAACTGCTGTTGTTTCTAAAACTGTACCCGTATGCTTTTCAATTATTTCCTTACTTATTTCCCATCTGCGATTGATTCGTGGATGATTGAAGTTGGAAACTAAAAATATTGGTGCTTGGTTATTAGAACCACCGGCCCATCCTACCAACTCATTATGCGTCATTTCTGGAAAAACATGATGCCACGCCAATTCTTTTGCATTTTCATTAAATTGTTGGCGCCATCTTACAGCAACACCTTCAAAATCATTTCCGGCATAAATTATGGCACGTTTACCATGAAAGGACGTTGCTAATCGCAAAGCCTCGTCTCTAATAATCGTTTCGTTTCCGTCAATAAAATCTGGTACACTATTTAATTCCGTTGTCGGTTGATTCGAAATTAATCCATATCGTTCCAAAATATATAATTGCTGCACAACCGAATAAGCCAACATTGCACGCGGTTGCTCACCGCCAGGTACTACAAAATGGTTCCAGTTATTGGTTTTTGCCATTTCCAATATTGTTCCACCAGATGTTATAACAGCAATCTCAGACCCTCTCGCTTTACATTCTTTTACGGCTGTTAACGTTTCTTCTGTATCTCCCGAATAAGAAGATGCAATCACCAGCGTGTTTTCATTCACCCAAGCCGGAACCTCATAGTCATTAATACATAAAAATGGAACTTTTAATTCGCTCTTTAATAATAGACTAACTATTTTTCCGCCAATGCCGGAACCTCCTAAACCACATACCAAAATTGAAGAAATGGTTTTATTGGTCGCATTAAAATTAGTTGATTCTCCAATTTGAATCGCTTCGCGAATTTGGTTGGATAAACTGGCAATTAGTTCTTTCATCTGTTGTGCTGCTTTTGAAACTCAAATTTTTCTAGACGTTTTCATCCTAAAAAACTTTCAAACTTACTTCTTTTGAACGTGAAATTTGGGTAAATGTTCTAGTTATTTCGTTAAATTTTAGTTTCAAATGCAATATGACATGCATTTAACAATTATCTTTGCCTTCTTTAATCGCCTATACTATGAGTAATCAAGACCTATCTGATCAAGAAATACAACGCCGCCAATCTGCGGATAAACTACGAGAATTAGGAATAAATCCTTTTCCTGCAGCTCTTTACCCTGTAGACCATTTGTCTAGTCAGATAAAGGAAAACTTTGAAGAAGGCAAGGCCGTTGTCATTGCAGGAAGGTTGATGCGTAGAAAAATTCAAGGAAAAGCATCATTTGGCGATTTGCAAGATAGTGCAGGGCGCATCCAAGTTTACTTTAATCGAGACGAAATTTGTCCGGGTGAAGATAAAATGATGTACAATGATGTTTTCAAAAAATTATTGGATTTAGGCGATTTTATTGGAATAGAAGGAATCCTTTTTAAAACACAAGTTGGCGAAATGTCTGTGAAGGTTTTAAAATTTACGGTTTTGAGCAAATCTATGAAACCACTTCCTCAAGTTAAAACGGATGAAGCTGGAAATGTTTATGATGCGTTTACCAATCCAGAATTACGCTACCGTCAACGTTATGTTGATTTGGTCGTAAATCCCCATGTAAAAGAAGTTTTTGTAAAACGTACAAAATTGATGACAGCAATGCGTCAATTTTTTAACGATCGTGAATATTTTGAAGTAGAAACGCCAGTTTTACAACCTATTGCAGGTGGAGCAGCTGCACGGCCATTTGCAACACATCATAATGCCTTAAACATTCCTTTGTATTTAAGAATTGCGAACGAATTATATTTAAAAAGATTGATTGTTGGCGGATTTGATGGTGTATATGAATTCTCAAAAAACTTCAGAAATGAAGGGATGGACAGAACCCATAATCCTGAGTTTACAGCCATGGAAATTTATGTTTCCTATAAAGATTATAATTGGATGATGGACTTTACTGAGCAATTGCTCGAGCATTGTGCCATTGCTGTTAACGGAACATCAGATGCAATATTTGGCGAGCACCAAGTAAGCTTTAAAGCGCCGTATAAGAGAGTGACCATGCGTCAATCCATTATTGATTTTACAGATTTTGACATTAACGGAAAATCAGAAGAAGAACTAATGACCTGGTGTAAAGCCAACGGGATTGAGGTAGACAATACCATGGGTCGCGGTAAATTGATTGATGAAATCTTTGGTGAAAAATGCGAAGGAAATTATATCCAACCAACGTTTGTTACAGATTATCCCAAAGAAATGTCACCACTTTGCAAAGAACACCGTGATGATCCAACGCTGACAGAAAGATTTGAGTTAATGATTTGCGGTAAAGAAGTTGCAAATGCATATTCTGAATTGAACGACCCAATTGACCAACGCGAACGTTTTGAAGAACAACTAAAATTAGCTGCCAAGGGAGATGACGAAGCTGGAGAATTTATAGATCAAGATTTTTTACGTGCCTTGGAATACGGAATGCCGCCAACATCTGGTTTAGGAATAGGAATTGACCGTTTGGTGATGTATTTAACGAACAACCAATCCATTCAAGAAGTACTTTTCTTTCCTCAAATGAAACCTGAAGTTTTTGGAAACGAGAACAATTCCTCCGCTGAAGCTTCGGACAACGCAGACGGGCCCGAATTGACAGAGAATGAACGAGTGATTTTTGACATCTTAATGAAAGCTGGTTCAATGGAATTAGGCGATCTTAAAACAGCTGCAGGCTTATCTAATAAGCAATGGGATAAAGGTATTAAAGGTTTAGGAAAGCATGGTGTAACTAAAGTGACTAAGACTGATGATGCCTTGACGGTGGAAGTTGTTGGTTAAAAGTCTGATGATTTTCTCTCTTTTTAATATTTAACATGCACTCCGCAGGGTTTATAGCCCTGCCTTTAAGCAAAATTGAAGGGATTTATAACCCCACCCTCCCGATTAATAAAACCGTACTGCGATTGCATCCTGATAACCAATGTGACCATTTATTATGGTTTCTACACGCAGGCTTGCAAACCAGCTCATCTATTGGATTAGAAAATGCAGAGCGTTAGCCAAAAGTTACGTAAGCGCTAATGGTTTAGCTCAAGTTTTAAAAACAAAAAAGTACCGCACTTGAAAAAGTATATGAACAGATCGATTTTATTTATTATCAGAATGTCCTCTTTTTTGTTCTTCGCTACGCTAGATTTGGCATTTTAGAAAGTAGTGGTTAGAAAAGGAGAGGAGACGTTTTGAAAACGGATATTATAAAAGAGATAACTTCTTTATGGCTTAAAATTAATTTCATACACTACGCCATTCTCATTGTAAAAATCAAAATATCCGTCTATTTGGTCCGTCAAGCTGTGAATTAATTCAAGGCCCAACGTTTCTATATTTTCCATGTCAAGATCCGTTGGAAATTGCGTCCCGTTATCGCTGCATTTAATGTGGTAATTATTTTCCGCGTCTATTGAAGCGTGAAGAAAACAAGTACGTTTTTCACCATCAACCGGATGACAATGTTTGAAAAAATTAGTTGCTATTTCGTTAATTATTAAACCTAATGGAATCGCAGTTTCTATATCTACCTTAATTTCGTCAGCTATGTCTAGGTCAAATGTTACTGGTTCGCCTTTATAGACTTGTTGACTCCGACTAATTAATTCTTTGGCATACTCTTTTAACAATATTTCAGTAAAATTTGATGATTCTCGAATGCGGTGATGCACCAGTGACATGGACATTACCCTTCCTTGCGTTTCTTTTAGCGCCTCCTCTATCTCTTTATTATCCAATTTCATTATTTGCAAATTAATGAGGCTTACAATAATTTGCAGGTTGTTTTTGACCCTATGGTGCACTTCTTTCAAGAGCACTTCTTTTTCGTGTTCAATAATATCACGTTGTTTCTTAATTGTAAGGCTTTGGGTATAAGCCAAACGATTATTCGCTTCGGCGACTCTACCTGCTAAAATGGCAAATATGAGTGTCATCCAAGCAACAAAGGCATAAACAAGAATTTCTTGGCCAGATAAATCTGAATAAATTAAGATGTAAATATGATAACCCAAAACATAGGATAATGCCGCCACAAACCCTGCTATCCAGCGCAAACGAATCATATAAGAACCAAAAAATATGATGAAAATAAGAACGGGTAACGTTAAACTCTCTCCACCCGGAAACTGATCACAAAAATAGATGGCAAATAATCCACCCCAAGCATTAGAAAAGGCACCAATATTGTGATAATAACCTCGAAAACGTGCTTTATAAGTTGTGTAAACAATAAGTCCAAAAACGACACCTATACTTATAAGAGTTAGTGGGGCTAACCACGAAAATTGCTCAGGAATTATGGCATAAATCAAATATAAGCCACTGTACCATGAAAGTATGGATATAATAATTCCATAACGCAAAGGCAGCCTGACGCTTTTGTCGTAAGATTTTCTAAATTCTTGCTCTAATCTTTTATCCTCAAATGCAAGGGTAAATTTATTTTGAGCAGGGTAGTCATTTTGTAGTGACATAGTAACAACGCAAGTTAAATAAGTCAGTATCTTTAATGCTGTAAGTTAGTGAAAATAATATTGCTCGACTAAACACTATCAATCACCTGATATTCAATACGCATGAAAAAGTTTTTAGTATTCATCCTCCTTTTAGCAATGGCTGGCGGCGGTATTTATATCTATTTAACCCAAAACGGTCACAATTTAGAGTCTATTCTGAATACACCAGATAAAATTGATTTAAGTGTTAATTGTTCTGCAGTGGAATCTTTAATCCTCACCTCAACAGTTGAAATAACAGTTAATAATTCGTCGTCACGAAGCCACAAAAACGTTACGGTTCATGTTACGGCTTACGACAAAAAGGGGAACATTATTAAACAAAAAGATCCTGTTTTTGTGCGCAATTTGGGTCCAAACGCCTCACTTTCAAAAACCATTACATTACCTGCCAAAACGGTTGAATGTGATTGTGTTATTTTGGACTCTGATCCGGACTAATACTAGTCTTTTGAGAAACTTATAGAATAAAAAGACCAACAGCTATAGCATATTTCACTACGCCAATAGTTGACTTAGCGCCAATCTTGAGTTTAACTTCATTGCGGTGCCAATCAATTGTTCTCTTTGATAAGAACAGCTTCTTACTCATTGAATCGCTGGTCATTTCATTGCAAATACCTTTAATTATCTTCAATTCAGTGCCAGAAAAATTGATCGCTTTTAGTTGACTTCTTTTAGATTGAAAAAGAGAAATAGATTTCATTATGACTTCGGAATAATAGTAACCATGTTGCATTACACCATCAATTGTTTCAAGGATTTGATCGGAATTAAAATGTTTTAAAACCACGCCATTAATTCCCATCTCTAAATAATTCAAAAATACTTTGGGTTGATTGTAAAGCGACAGTAATATTATTTTCATGTTTGGAAAATGTGTTTTTAATTCCTGAATTGATTTGGAACTATGCAAAAACGTCATTTGCAAATTCAAGATTAATAAATCAACTGAATTTAGTTTCATTTTATTGATCAATTCATCTCGATTCCAAGCTTCAAAAATGATTTGATAATTAATTACATCCGTAATCAATTATTTAATTGCACATGGATCTTTTGTGGTCTCATCCATGAGTCCAATTCGAATAGGATTATTCATAAATTATTGTTTTATAGGTTAACGCATTAGGTGGGAATATTATCCCACTTAATATGATAACGTAAAATACACGCAAAAGGCACAGTAATTCAAGCTGTTTTTTGCAATATTATGTTAAAATTCTACTTGTATAAGTACGGGAATTCACTGGTATAAGTACGGGAATTCACTGGTATAAGTACGGGGCTTTAATTTGGGCTACGTGTCGATATTAACAATAATTAACTGACTTATAGATTATTACAGGCTATTTTTGAAAAACCTTACCATTCACACCCCCTTTACTAAACACAATTTATCCCCTTATGTTAACGTACATTAGAGTAGCGCCTGAAAGGAAAAAAAACAAAATAAAAATCTAATCTCTCGATAGTTATTGGAATCAGAAATTTGTCTATTTCCGACCATGCACTAGCGTGTGAAGAAATTATTTTTTCACAACGTAAATAGATTACGTTCTGCTAAAGTACTTTAGTAAAACTTTAAGAAATAAAGGCCCAAAACAAAGCGTGAAAATAGCATTCCGGCCGGACTATTTTTCGATCAAACAAACATCTTTATGAGTTCATTAAAGATACGTAATCATTGCCGAAGCAAAAGCAGGTGCCGAAATGGAAAGAGCCATTGCGCCATATTTTGGGAGGAATGGGCAGGTTTTGGTGGGGGTATTTGAGGAGTTTGTTGAAAAAGCAAGAAACTCAGGTAAATTCACAATAATAAATGAGGGTGTGATAAGTTCTACAAAATTTGATAAAATCGCAAGCAGAATAAAAAAGGAGTATGATATTGATATGTTCTTTATTGATAGAAATAACCAAAAATGGCAAGACTTATATAAGTCTTGCCAAGATAGACCCTTGCATGGGTTTTTCACGGCTACTTATCATCCGAGTAAGAATTATCCTGGAATTAATTTGGATGGGCCAGCTTTGTATCTATTTTCTGGAAATTCTATCACAGGTCCCTATGAAGTAACTTCTTATACTGTTCAACATGAATTGTATCACATGAAAATGTTTAATCGCTTGAAAGAATTGTTCCCAAATAATTATGTGAAAAAATTCTACGAAATACCTGATGTGATTCACGAAAGCTATGTTTTAAGTGAATTTGTAAAAAGTAGTAAATTTACAAATACGTGGAGCAAAGCAGATATATTTAGAGACTTAGAATCATTCAATTTGGATTTTAAAAAAACAATGGAATTAGCAGGTTTTGAGGGTTTTGATTTGGAAACCTATTTAAAAAACTTATAAAAATGAATTATACTAAAGAATATTGTGAAGAACTATTACAAAAAGTAATAGATGATTTAGATGAACAAAGAGGGGGTATTTATTATGATAAAGAAACTCCTTTTGAAGCTTATTATTGTGAAAACGATAAAAACTTATATAGTGAAGAAATAATAAAACATGCCTGGAGGGTATATGCTGAAGTCCCCAAAGAGGAGTTTTGGTTAGGAGGGCGTATAATTATTCATGTGGATGATGACACCGGAGAAGCATTAACATTTGTTAATACAGCACTTGGTGGTCGACCACTTTTTTTACCACTAAAAATAAATGAAAATGGAAATTATTATATTCCAAAAGAAGTGCTACCGTCATGATTCTTTGAATAAATAAACCTTCATGGCCCCCAATCTATCTAACTCTTTAATTGGCGAAGCAGCCTTTAATATTTTAAGGCTGCAAGAACAAGGTGTTACCATTGTCACAGTTTTGGACTGCCCAATTGCTGAGATGAGATTAGGATTAGTGATAATCAATTCAATTTTGTGACTAACCCTGATTATTGCAAAGCTTACATTTAACACCCTCCTTCCACAGTCCTACAAACCCTACGTTTAAAAAAACCTAAAGGGATTTACAATCCCAAAAAATCCCACATCCCACATTTTCTTACCTTTACCCTAAACCTAACCACCCCAACAATTATGAATCTACCTCCCATTAACACCATTGATGATGTAATTCAACAATTAGATTTAATTATTGCATCCTCAGAAAAGTCCAATAATCCATTGGGATATTTTGCTGCGCTTTATAAAAAAGTAACGGTTAAAGTAAAAGAGGGAATCGCGGATAATTACTTTGATGATGGGCCACGGATGGAAAAATTAGATGTGGTATTTGCCTCGCGTTATTTGGAGGCTTATTTCGCTTTTCAAAACAATGCCGAAGTCTCAAGATCATGGAATGTGGCATTTGATAAAAGCAAAAAGTATTGGCCTATTTTACTTCAGCATTTGTTAATTGGAATTAATGCACACATTAATTTAGACCTTGGTATTGCTGCTGCGGAAATTTCAAAAGGCAAAAATTTGGAAGATCTTAAAGGTGACTTTGACAAGATCAATGAAGTCCTGTCGAGCTTGGTAGGGGAGGTGGAAAAGGACTTGTCGGAAATTTGGCCAACCCTAAAAAAAATCCTTAAATGGACGAAATCTGTAGATGATTTTTTAATCGATTTTAGTATGAAATTGGCTCGAGATGGTGCTTGGAAATTTGCGCAAGAAGTTTTTCATTCCCCACCAGAACTTTTAGCCCAAGTCATTGCTGAACGTGATGCGAAGGTGGCAAATAATGGCAAAATTATTTTTCCAAGAAATGTTATTGCACGACTGGTTTTGGCAATTATTAGGTTGAGTGAACGCGGATCAGTTGCAAAGAAAATTATAAAATTAAATGGGTAATCGTTTCTGTTGCTATACGGGCCAAAACAAGACCCCTCTTATTTTACGAAACTTCCTCGTTCTCTGCTTCAGCCGAATAAACTTGCATGGACTCTTCAACGCCGATTCCATAATCAGCCTTATTACTTGACATTAATATAGCTAAAAGCGCTATGTCAAAGACTAGTCCAACAATAGCATAAATCATTAATACTTTCACAATGAAACCCGAGTGGCTTGTAAAAAAGTAGATACAACCTGCAGCATTTAATAGAATAAATCCAAGAAGTGCATTTTTAGCAAAATTATAATTAGCAGGTGTTGCTGTCAATAGCTTTACACCCCCAAGAATATAAAAAATAGTCAATATCAATGCTAAAACGCCATATGCAATTAACAGATTGGCCTGTGTTGCAGACATACCCATCATATTACTAAATTGGTTAAATGCTATGTCATTATCTAAATGCGGAAAATTATTCATGGCTCTTGGTAAATTTCCAAAAAAAGCAGGAATGATCATTTTATAGATCTGGTAGAAAACTCCTAACCCACCTAAACAAATCATGATTATTCCTATGGCCTTTCCCCAGCCGGGTGCAGATTTTTTCATACGTAAATTTTAAGTGAAATTACTGTTTTTATCTGAGCTAACATTTATTTGATATCGACAAAATCATGAAGCTCAAACAACAATCATAAAAACCCTTAGACATGTATAATTCAATCTTTTCCTGAACACCGTTTATTCGTTAACAATATTGATAATGAGGTGCTAAGAAGAGTTAAAATGTTGAATTATTGATTGAACGGTAGTCCACATTTATTGAATGCTCAGTTATCCATGTACAATCGCCCTAACTTGTATATATACATTTTAACTAAAAATCGCTTACGTATGAAAAATATTTATGAATTATTTGTGACTCTTTTTCTTGTGTTGTTTTTTACACCACAAATATCAGCCCAAGAAGAGGTGCCTATTGGCTGTGGTTTACAGCATAAACTACCCGCATTATATGCGGCATATCCTGGACTAGAAAAGGATCAAGAAGAATTGTTAGAACGCAGTAAAAACTATATCCAAACCAGAGGCGGTGATCGATCTGAAACCTACACCATTCCTGTGGTTTTCCATGTTATTCATGAAAACGGATCAGAAAACATTTCAGATGCTCAGATTTTAGATCAAATGGCCATTCTAAATCGTGACTTCAGAAAAATGAATGCTGACACATCTGAACTCATGGATGAGTTTCAAGATATAGCTGCTGATACTAAAATTGAATTTCGATTGGCCAATAAAGATCCCTATGGAAATTGCTCGAATGGTATTGAACACATTTATTCGCATGAAACCAACATTGGTGATGATTTTTCTAAGCTGAATCAATGGCCTCGCACGCGTTATTTAAATGTGTGGATTGTTAAATCAATGCGAGATGGCGTAGCAGGATATGCTTATTATCCTTCTGCTGTTACAGGTGCCTTATTTTTTGCAGACGGTATTATTATTTTGAATGACTATATCGGAAGCATTGGAACCGGTTCTGACTATAATTCGCGCGCATTAACCCATGAAATTGGTCACTGGTTAAGCTTGCCACATGTTTGGGGAAGTAATAATAACCCAGGTGTTGCTTGCGGAGATGATAGTATTGAGGACACACCTGTTACTGCAGGACACACGAGTTGCCCTTTAGTAGGCACAGATGATTGTAATGATGGAATTGCGGAAAATATTCAAAACTATATGGAATATTCTTATTGTTCGCGCATGTTTACGTTTGGACAAAGAGATGTAATGACCCTAACCTTAGAAACACCTATTTCTGGCAGAAACAACTTGCATACAGAAACAAACCTAAACAATGCTGGAGTACTAGATGAAGCCGTTTTATGCACCCCTTTGCCCGATTTTTACTTGACGACTAACATTGTTTGTCCCGGAGTTGGAATTCAATATTTTCCTGCTGTGACGCGTGCCGTAACAGATGAATATAGCTGGACTTTTCCTGGAGGAACGCCAGCTTATTCTACAGAAGCATCACCAATTGTGACCTATGCAGCTCCTGGTATTTATGATGCGCAATTAACCGTAAGCAATGCAGCGGGATCTGAATCCTTAACAAAAACCAGATGTACACATGTATTGGGTGATTATTGGAAATATGAAGGGCCGTATGCCGAAGATTTTGAAAACGAAAATTTTGAAACAGAAGGCTGGCATGTTTTTAACCCAGAAAACAATGAGGTAGAATGGAGCTTGGTAGATTATGCAGGTCGCTCAGGTTCGCAATGCATTGGATTAGAATATTTCAAACCTGATCCTGATCCAATTATTTATCCTAATTATTATCGTGGAATTGGTGGAACAAAAGATATGTTGATCTCTCCATCTTTTAACCTCTCCAATACTTCAGATGCTGTTTTAAGCTTCAACTATATTTTTGCTACAACTAGTGGTGGGATTTTTGATCCGCAAGACATGCGATTAACTGTTTCTTATTGGAAAGATTGTGAGGCAGGTTGGACATTACTTGATAATATTAATGCCAACGACATGGTTTGCACTGGACATCATGAAGGAAACTTTACACCAACTGGAGCTGACAATTGGCAAAATGTATCTATTAATTTACCTTCTGGAACTGAGACGAGTAATGTTCGATTTAAAATTGAATTTACTGCAGCGGATTTTATGAACAACTTTTTTATTGACGATTTTAATGTGTCGGGTTTACTTTCAACGCAAGAGAATGACTTAATTCTTCAAGATGTTTCAATCTTCCCGAATCCTAGTTCTATTAGCCAAAACATAACATTGACTTATTATTCAACAACAAGTAACCCTATGCAAATCAACATATATGATATGCTCGGAAATCAAGTTTATTCAACCATTTATAATTCAAATTTAGGAGTGAATAAGCAAAACCTTGAATTAGGCAATGCCGGATTATCCAAAGGAATTTATAATGTTGTTTTAAATACCGAAGGAGCCATGCTTACAAAAAGACTAGTACTTAAATAGTCGCTATTCTTTTTTCTTAACCCCGCATTCCGCCCTACTGGAATGCGGGGTTATTTTTTGTTAAAAACAGTTATAAATTGTCTGATTAACAATAATTTAGATATAAAAGCGTTATTTTAAACCTAATATATAAAACTATTATTACCCAAAACTACTGCGTTAATAAATGCGATTACGAATCATTTATACCATCTTAATCCTTCCTTTATTCCTCCTGTTTTCAACTAGTGGAAATAGCCAAATTGCGCACCCATCAAACACAGGTGTTACGGGATATGGAGAAGATCCTTTGGAATGGTTTGAAATTATTGGGACGCCAGATGTTTCTAATAATTATGGGTGGATGGGCGCTAGCCCATGGTCCTATCCAGTTGAAAACCCTCCAAACGGCCACACAACATGGGTTACTGGCTGGAGTAGTGAAAAAAGTGGAACCTGGATTGATGAATTAGTGCTAGGAGTTGAATATGAGTTGAGTTTTTATATGGCCGAAACGTGGTCTAGTAGTGGTGGTGGTGGTTTTGAATGGTGGACAGATGGCACGCTTGAAGTTGAGTTGGGTGATTCAACGTATTTTTTCGAATTTGAAGGAGGTGCCGATTTTAGTTGGTATTTAATAACAATCACATTTATAGCAACAGATGAAAGTATGTTGTTGACATTTAGAAATGAAATAGCTCCCGTATATCACCTATGGAATGTTTCGTTTGACGGCATTGTAGACTATGCTTGTGACACATTGGATACGTACATTTCAGCAACTGAAGTTTGTCTGGGTGACGAAGTTACTTTAGCCGGCACATCTTTAAATGATGGCATGGTCACTTGGGACGGTGGTATAATTGATGGGGAACCATTTATTCCAGCAATTGGCACGCATCTATACACCGCTATGAGCGATTTCGAAGGCGATTGTAATCGAACGGTTGAAGTTATCGTTTATGAATATCCAGAATTTGAAATTGTGCCAACTGCTGAGGCTATATGTGAAGGTGATTCTGTCATTTTTACTGTTGATGGTGCTGATGGAGGAATTTATGATTGGACTCCAGATATAGTGATCGGTTATCCTTATTTTCCGGGCATTGGTACTACTGATGTTGCGCTGAGTATTACAAATGGTGTGTGTGAAGCAATTGAAACGATTGAAATAACAGTGCATGAAGCACCAATTGTAAACGCACTTGTTGATGATTCAACAGTTTGCTTAGGAGAATCCGTCTTTCTTACAGGAGAAGGTGCTCACCTATATACTTGGAATTTAGACATAACTGACGGCTCCCCATTCACCCCAATAGTTGCAGGAATCTTTACATGCATTGTTGAAGGAACAGATACTGTTTCAGGTTGTTCGAGTAGTGATTTTGTAACAGTAAATATTCTCGATTCCCCAACGATTGAAGCCAATGCAGATGATGATCAAGTTTGTGAAGGTGACCTCATCACATTAACAGGGTCAGGTTCATCCACTTATGTTTGGGATTTAGGTATAACGGATGGAGTAGCTTTTGAACCTCCAATTGGAACAACAATATATACTGTTATTGGAACCAATGAAAACGGCTGCGAAGGCATAGCAACTATAACAATTACCGTCATTGATTGTGATGCTATTTATGCAGGATTTATTTTGCCAAATGCGGTTTGTTCGAATGCTTGTTTTTCAATTCAAGACACAACTGTGGGTGAAGTAACTGAATGGTTTTGGGATTTTGGACCGGCATTTGAACCGAATACATCAACCCTTCAAAATCCAATTATTTGTAGCAACACTCCTGGAATATATACAATCACTTTAACAGCCACAAATGACGTGGGGGAAACATCTACACATAACGAAGAAATAATTGTGCTGGAAAAACCCTTAATTGAAGTCAATAATGACACAATAATAGAATTTGGTGGAAGTGTAAACCTCATAGCCAATAGTTTATCATTGGGTGATTTTACATGGACTCCTTCTTATCTCGTCGATTGCCCTGAATGTCCTACAAACACTGTTTCTCCTAATCAAACACAAACTTACACTGTTCAACTTATTGACGCGAACGGATGTAAAACAAGTGATTCTGTTATTGTAATGGTCAATTTTGGATTGAGAATTGGTGTTCCAACCGCTTTTTCTCCCAATAATGATGGGTATAATGATTTATTGTTTGTTAAAGGTGATGGGATTGATTCAATCCACTTTTCTGTTTACAACCGCTACGGACAACTCATTTTTGAAACCACTGATCAAGCTTTAGGTTGGGATGGTAACTTTTTAAATGAAACGCTAAACCCAGGAGTCTTCACATGGGTACTTCTTTACAGTGCTAAAGAAGGAGAAAAAATTAAACGTTCTGGAAATACAACTTTAATTCGGTAAGAGTTACTAATACATTTCCCACTATATAAGCCCGCATTCTATCCTACTAGAACACTCCCTTTTTTATGTTCTAAAAACTAAAATTTCACTTTTTTAACATTTCTGTGCGAACTTTATTGATGATCTTGTGTATTACGGAAAATCAAATCTTAGAACAATGAAATTATTACTATCAATAAGTACGTTAATTATTACCCTTTTATTTAATACAAGTTTTGCTCAAGCCGCACAACCAGAAAAAGTACATTCCATTATTAAAGTTTATAAAACCTATGAATGGTATGTTGAACAATATGGACTTTGGGAAATGGAACTTAAAAAGGATAAAAAAAATGGTGAAATTTGGGAAAATATTTATGCCGCAGCCAGAATGGCAAAAATAATGGCAGCTGAAACAACTGACAGAGATGCATGGTTCTCCACAATGGGAGAAGTGATCACCCGAATGGAAAAAACAATTCCTAAAACCTATCAATATTATCATTTAAAATCATGGAATTCTAGCATTTGGGGTTCAACTGGTGAAGAAGTGAAAGAAATTAGCAGCTGGGCAGAAAAAGCCTATGCTCTTGATCCTAATAGAACAGAGATTTATCCTGACTTAATGAACGCCTACATGATCGAAGGTGATACCAATAAAATAGAAGAATTAAGTAAAAAGTGGCTGGCATCAGGCGACATCTCCCCCAACCTATTGGCCCTCACTTATAACATGCTAAACTCAACCAACCAAAACGCTACCTTGTTAACCGCAGGAGACAATGACACCTATCCCGCATTGGTTTTACAATACGGAGCAGGAATTAGAAGAGACATAAGCATCATCAATATTTATTGTGCATATGGATCGGCTGAATACCGCAACCATCAATTAAAAAAGGCGGCTATTACTACAACAACAACAGAAATGAAAGACCAATTAGCTTTGGTGCACTATATTGTTGAAAATAGGGAGGAAAGCCCACTTTATTTTGCCTATGGAAACTACGCAAGTCAGGACTCTGTATTAAATAAAAACATGTATAATGTTGGTTTAGCTTTACGCTATTCTGAAGAGGCCTTCAATAATACTTCAGACATCATTAATAATTTTGAAAATAAATTTTTATTGGATCATTTAACCTTTAGTACCTCTAGTGAGCAGTTTCCTGAGCAGGTAAAACGGCATAACCTCACCTATTTACCTGGGCTTTTTATTTTATTTGATCATTACGTTACGATTCAAGACACGCGGAAACAAGAGCAGGTTAAAAAAATCATTCAAACCATTGCGGCTGGCACACCACATGCCGAAACAGCTAAAAACAGATTTAAGGACTGTTAATTTTATTCTCACTGAACCATAAGTAAGTAAACCTGAGAATAAGGAAAGGTTCCACCCGTCCGTCAGCTGACAGACGGGTGGAACCTTTCCATTTTTTATGAAAAACTATAAAAACCATACAGACGAAGCGCTAATGACCCTTATTCAAAAAGGGAAAGAAGCAGCCTTTAACGAGTTGTACGCGCGATACAGTAATCGTCTTTTGTATTTTATGTATCGCATGTTAGGGCAGGATGAAGTAAAGGCGCAAGATTTTTTACAGGACCTTTTTCTTAAAATTGTCAACGATCCTTCGAAATTTGATACCAGCAAAAATTTCAAAACATGGATTTTTACAGTGGCAGCCAACCAATGCAAAAACGCTTATCGGCAACAAAATAAAACCACGGTCGATCTGGACCAAATTGGAGAATTATCAGCTTCAGGTAACCTAGATTCAATAGACAATGCAGCCTTTAAACAAGAACTGGCAGAACGCCTTAACGAGCTTCACCCAGTTTATAAAGAAGCGTTTATTCTGAGGTATTATGAAGGCCTTTCTTTAAACGAAATTGCCGAAGTTGCCAACTGCCCATTAGGCACAGTTAAGTCAAGACTTCACAGCGCAACCCGAGCACTTTCCAAAAAATTAATTCATTACCAACATTAATGTTATGAAAACAGATTTAAGCGATTTATTAGCGCAAAAAGACTTCGAAGAATTAACCGCAACCGAGCAAGAGTTGGTGCTTTCTGAAATTTCAGAACAGGAATATTGTGAGCAGAGAAAAATGGTTGCTACGGCCAAAAACATTATGGCTACTGAGGCTGCAACTTTGCAAGCGCCAATGGTAGCAGTAGCTGCGAGTAATGCACTGCAAAATAAAAAAGGCGGTGTTTTTGCAGTTTTTGCACATAAAGTTCCAACTTGGGCGGCCGTTGCTGCTTGCGCTATCTTATTTACTTTGTTTGGTTATTCAGGCTTTTTTGGACAAAACGTTGAAAACAATAAAATGGCCCTTATACCTCAAATTGATACTGTTTTTGTTGAAAAAATAATCACAGAATTTCGTGATTTAAAACCTGTTCATGAAGAAAGACGCTCAATTAAGGTACAATCGCATTCAACAGAAAATGTGGTGAAAATAGATACCCCAGCACCATTAAATAATCCTGATAAAATTGCTTATTCGGATGAAATGCTCAACGCAGAAAGGATTAACTATACTGCTCTTTTGCAAAATCATAGTTCATCCGCGGGTGTTTCACTACAAAATGATTCCATATCGCAAATGGTAAATCGAACTGTTTATTAACCTGAATTCGACTATAACAAATACTCACCGTTGATTTCAGTTTTCTTAGGCATTAAATCGGGTTTAGTTCTAAAAATTAAGTCTTTATAAGGCAACCATGGGGGAAAATAAACAGTTATATGTAATAAATATGAGCTGTTAACTGTTTAGCAAAACCACTACTTCTCAAAAAACTAGATAAAATCTAAAATTTTTGATGGCTTATAAGACCAAAAAACGAATGCCCTATGAAAAAACAACTCTTAATCGGAGCTACAATTCTTGCTTTAGGAATTATAGGCCTTACGAGTTTCCAATCGGAAACAAATAAATCAGATGTAAAAACAACCGGTAACACTGCTTGCGAAGTTTACGGAGAAATCAAAATTGTAACTTACGGTGAAGATTACGCGGTTAAAAAAGTAACCTCTGGTGAGGATGTTAGCGTGAAGTGGGTGGATTATGGCGCGGATGATCAAGGAGAGTGGGAAAAAGTAACCTACGGCGAAGATTTCACCATTAAATGGGTGACGTATGGTGAAGATTTTAGTATTAAAGAAGTGACGTACGGCGAAGGCTGTTAATTTTTAGATATTAGGTTGCTTTGCTGGTAATACTTAGATCGCTTCTCGCAATTAGTTGGTTCCGTTAACTTATCCCGAAATTTTTAATGGGTGAGCAAAATGAAATTCACCAAAGAGGGCCTTTTAGCAGTCATTTCGAATGATTCTTAATGAATTAGCGAAGTTCACCAAAACTTGTATCGAGAACACTGCGAACAATTACAGCCTATATTTGTTTTAAATTAAAACAACCTCATGGCTTTGCGAATCATTTTATTTCTAGTAATTAACTTCATTGGATTAGGACTAGGTGGATTCTTTACGGGAACGGGCACACGATCCAATTGGTACGCCAATTTAAATGTTGCGCCATGGACACCGCCCGGTTGGGTTTTTGGTGCAGCTTGGACTACGATTATGATTTGCTTTGCAATTTACATGGCTTATGCTTATCAAAACAGTTCGAATAAAAGCCTACTCATTGGTTTATTTGTTTTACAATGGTTACTCAATTTTGCATGGAATCCAGTCTTTTTTAAATATCAAGCCGTTTTTATTGCGTTCATTATTATCGCAGCTTTAACTGCTTTGGTGGGCTATTTTCTTTTTAGTGGATTTGTCCAAATGAAATCAAAAGGTCTATTGGTTTTGCCTTATTTTATTTGGTTAATTATTGCCACTTCGCTTAATGCCTACATCTACCTTAAAAACTAAAGTGGCATTAGTTTTGTACCTTTAGCTGTATGCGTTTTTTAATCTTTTCCTTATTCATTTCTTTATTGGTGTTTTCTTTCACCCGGATAGATAAGGAGTCAGCCTTCACGCCATATCAAGATTCAACCGATAGTTTAAAATTGGCAGCATTAACTGTTTTAGAAAATAACTGCAATGAATGCCATAGCAAAAAGAAACCCGAGTATTATTTTACCGCTAAAACCATGGATTATTTCGCGGCAAAAATTAATGTTGAGGTTTTTATTAGTGGTAAAATGCCCAAAGGAAAAAAGAATGTATTGACACCTGAAGATAAAGAGACCTTAAGACTTTGGCTGGAGATGAAAATGAAAAAATAAGGCTTATCGTAACTTGAAATCTCAAATATGCCATGATTATAAGCCTTATTTACATAATTATTCCAATACTTTACGCCAACTTGCCTCTTCCCACATTTCCTCAATAATACAGCTTATTTCAAGCCGTATTCAAGCCGTATTCAAGCCAAATTCAACGATAGGTATAAATGCGCATAAAAATTAATTGGCTTTAATCGAATAGTTAAAAATTAAAATCACTCTTTTTGTAAGGAGTGAAAATTTTATACGCAAATCGATTTAATTTAGTCCTAATTTGATTCTTTTAATTGCTAAAATTATTGATTTCATATTTATTTAGAAGAATTCACTTCTTAAGAATCGGAGAATAATTATCCTTCCAATAAATCCTCAAACCACAGCTATTCCTCAAACTATAATAGATACATTATCAATTGTTTATGTATTTATACCCGAATTTGACGGCAAATAGGAAAGTATAAGTTTAAATACGTACTTATCTTTTTAAGTATTCAATTTGTCTCAATATTCAATTTGGGAGTCCAAGTACATTACCTCTAAATTTGCAGTGTTGAATATTCAATACTCACCCGCTAATACTTACCCAATTGACGACAATAGAAAGACGTCTCTAAATCATCAAATTGGCGCAATTAAAGCTGACATTAACCTAGGAAGCAATTAAGGTAATAGCGATTGTAGTAAAAACAAGAAAGTTACTGTTCTCACCAAAATAGAACCCATTAAGTATGGTTTTATTTCAAGTGATGTCACCCTTTTTCAATTGTAGAATTAATAACCCTTTAATTAAATAAACTATGAAAAAAAGTAAAAGTATTTTAGCTTTAATAATGATCGCTCCACTGGCTTTTTATTCCTGTGATGATGACGACATGGAGTTTGAGGAAATTGTAATAACAGCAAATAGAATTGACCAAAGTGTTAGCTTTATTAATGCTGAAACGAACGAGGTGGTTGAAACCTTATTTATTCCAGATTCCGATCCTGTTTATGCCCTTTATGTTTATCAAAACGATAAAATTTATATTGCCGATAGAGCGCAAAATAGCGTGCACATTGTTGATCCAGATTCACGAACTGTAGAAAGTTCAATTACTGTTGGTAATGGTGTCTTTCACATGTGGGCGGATAAGCAAGGTAGTCAACTTTGGGTGAATAATGATGTGGATAAAACCGTTTCAGTTATTGACTTGAGTTCGAATACTGTAATGGAAACAGTAGATTTAGGTGTTAAGCCACATGACGTGTTTTTGAGAGACAATGGGTCCAAGGCTTATGTTTCTATATTTAGTGAAATGGATACACCAGATAGTGTATTCCTATATTCAACTTCAACATTTGAGCGTATGCACGCCGTTCCAGTTGAAAAAGACGCGCATTTGTTCTTTGTCAAAAATGGAAACAGAGTCTTTGTTGCCTGCCAGTCAGGAACGTTGATTGTTTTAAACGGAGCAAATCTGAATGAAATAACACGGGTAGACTTACCAGGTTCTCATGGTATTTACCATTCTCCAGAAAATAATTACTTGTACGTCACAAATATCTTGGGAGACCAAATTTATACGGTGGATGACTCTGATGGAGAACTTATTGTAAGCCCTTTTGACACTGAAATTGCTGCACCACATAATTTAGTTGTAAACAGAGATGGTGATAAGTTATTTGTGACCCATTCATTTATGGGAGTTGTTGAGGATAAAGTAACAGCATATACTTTGGGATCTGATGGAAGCATTGTTTCGGATGAAACAATTACTGTTGGGACATTGCCATTTGGAATCGCATATTATATGAGAATGGTGGACTAAACTACTTACTTAGCTACAAATTAGGCATACTATATTACCAAATATACAGCTGCTGATATGGCATGAAAAAAAAAGAAGCTCGGCAATTGCTGAGCTTCTTTTTTTACGTTTAAATAAGTTGTCTTTATGGTGCTACTTAGAATGTATTTCCGAAAACGCAACAAATAAGTTCTTCATAAGCGTCACTAATTAATCCCGCTTCAATAAATATTTTAACGTAAACAAATTATAGGTACTTGTCTCGGTATTACTGATCATATTAACATCTCTGTCGAATTGTACAACTGTTAAATCTATAATAAGAGAATCATTCAACGAACCAGTAAAGGCAACTTTAAAATCATTTTCTTCATAAACCAGGGTACTATCTAATACAAAGGCCTCATTAAAGTTGGGATACCAAAAATCAACATCTTCTGCTTCAATATTCAGTACATTCCCTTCAGTATTTTCGATAGTTGCCCAAGCTGGACTTGTCGTTTCGGATTGAGTATAAGGCCAACCAGTCCAATCTCCATCTGTAATTCCTCCAGAATGATGCCATTTTTCATAATGAAGATATTCTACACCAGAATAGTCACCCTCTAAATATTTTACCGTAAAGGGGATTATTATCTCTGGTTCCTCAATTACAATAATTGGATCTTTTCTGCAACTTAAAACGAAGCAACCAACAAGCACTGATATAATTAGGATGGGTTTCATAAGTTCAATAATAACGCAAATTAGGAAGAAAAGGTTGATTCGTCAAGTTTTCTTAATACAAGTGTCGTCATTGAGCGCAACTCTTCCACCAAAACTGATTTCACTGGCTCAACAAGTTCAAAACCAACTGTTTTAACCTTTGTTAGCAAATCTTTTGTCAGTAAAAATCGCTCTGTTCCGTCTGCCAACAAATACCGCCCTTCTCCAATTAACTGATAATTTTCTGGTAGTCCAAATGTCGAAGTCATACGCACAAATAACGTACCGCCTGATTTCAAAACACGATCCTGTTCAGAAACCATTGCCAAGAAATGTTGCTCGTTATTCGCAAAATGTAATACCGCATTGCAAATTACATGGTCAAATTCCAAGTTATCATAGGGCATTTCTTCTACAGCCGAAACTTTAAATTTTTCGCTTCCTAAATCCGTATGTTTTTGAGCATAAGTCATTGCTTCTTGATTCAAATCACAACCATATACTGAATAATTATTTAATGCAAACCACCGCATATTTCGTCCACCACCGCAACCAGCATCTAATATTTTATCTGAAGGCAAATACCTGCCTTTCATCATTTGATCCAATAAATAAACGTCCGTTCCTTGAATATTCTCCATCTTATACGTTTTTGATTTCATCTAAAATATTCGTTTTCTAGATTAAAACTTGATCTTTTAACGAATTTTCCTGTAATTCGGTTAACTAAATTCTTTAATTGTGACTAAAACTGTTCTATTATTCACCCTGTGCATTTACTCAATGTTAATTTTCGCTCAAGAAGAATCGGAAAATACGGAACTAGATTTTTTCTTAATTAAGGCTTACGCCTCAATTGAATCGTTTCCTGATTCGGCTTTGAATTATGCAGACAGTGTGCTATTAACAAAAGAAAAAAATGCAACGCTTGTTCAACGCATTAATGCACATACAATAAAAGGAATTGTATATAAAAACAAGGGTTTTTATGATTTAGCAACGAACAATTATATTAGTGCCTTACAAAATGCAATCCTCTCAAATGATCAAGGGCGTGTTTCTGTCTGCCTAAATAATATTGGAGTAATCTTTAAAATTCAAAAAAATTATCCTTTAGCAGTCCGTTATTTCAAGCAGTCTATAAAAATTGAAGAAACGCTGAACAACCCACTTCAAGTTTCAATCCGTTATTATAATTTGGGCGAAACATTCTTAGAGCAAGATAGTACCTTATTGGCCAATTTATATTTTACAAAATCATTGCTTATTGAGGAGGAGGAAAATAATCTAGAAGGAATTATTTATGGTAATTATGGCCTTGCCCTTGTTGAAAAAAAGCGAAAAAATCTTACTGTTTCAAAAAAACAAATGCAAGCTTCTCTTGCTATGATTGATTCAAGTTCATTTATAGAAATAAAGTTTAATTTAACCAATGCGCTTGGAGAAATTTTTGCCCTAGAAAACCAGTTGGACTCATCTAACCTGTACTATGAGATGATTCAGAACTATGAGAATAAAAATGAATTTTTGACCATGTGGATTGCCTCGAGTGATGGTTTAGCAAAAAACCATTATAACCTAAAGCATTATAAAGTAGCTTATGATTATAAGAGTGTGCACGACTCACTCCATTCCAATATGTTAGAAGTAATTTCGAAACAGAAAATTGAAGAATTGAGTTATTTGTATAATTTCTCTTTACAAGAAAAAGAAATTTCCCAGTTAAAGCATAATAAGCAAAGACTCATTGAGAAAAAGGAAATGACGGGCGATTTACTTATCTTTATTCTATTCAGTGTGTTTCTAGTATTAATAGCGCTAATAATACGCCGTTTCAATAAGTCCAATGCATAAGTGGTTTACCAAATATCGACCTATAAAATTAGCGGTGCTTCTTGCGCTTTATTTTTTACTTTTTATTCTATTAATTAACCCATTCAGGGATTATCGAGGGATTGCAGAAAATCATTTACCGCGTGTAATTATAGCATCATTGATCGTGCTGTTTTTAGTTTTTGCTGTCTATTTTGTGTTTCAAAAAAAAGCTTTGCTCTTAATTAGACTTTTAGCAATACCCATAATGTTTTTTATTTCACTGTATTTCATCTTTTCATCCGCAAGTGTCATTAATCTCAATGATATCCTAATTATGTCAGCGGCGACCTCAATTGTTCCGGTATTTTTTGAACTTATTTTTTCTGACAAAAAGGGGAGTATCAATACAAATCTTACAGCAGGAGTTTCGGAAACTAAAGACTATGTTCTTTTAAATGGAACAAATCAATTGGACACCTTACGTGTTTTATCTAAAAACATAATTGTTATTGAGGCAAATGACAATTATGTTAATGTCAGCTATTTAGAAGAAAACGAATTGAAAAAGAAAATGCTTCGTGCGACATTAAAAAATATTGCCATCCAACTTGAGCATGAATTAGACTTTGAAAAAATCCACCGATCAGTCATCATAAATAAAAACTATTTGAAGTCCATTACTGGAAAGTCACAACAAAAGAAAGTGATATTGGATTATCTTCAAAAGGAATACCCTATCTCACGTCATTTTGATCTAGATCGAATCTCAAAATCATAAAAAACATACTTATTTGCGTAGCATTTAGCCACAGATAAATAAACATTCACCCCTCAGGTCAGCCATTCAAGGCTTTTCTGTGCATTCCGCCACAAAAAAAAATTAAGTCAACTGATGCGGCATAAATTGCGAATTCAAACTTTTCAAACGGGGTACTATGCGCACACTATTGAATTTCAAAAATCTCTTTTTCACTTTTCTAAGCATCTTGCTAACAGGGTTTAATTTGAATGCCCAAACCTATGAAATGGATGTGGAGGACGGAAACACAATTTTCACTTGCTCTGGCACATTTACTGATTCTGACCCAAGCACAACGGGTGACTATTTAAATGATGAAGACTATACCGTAACGTTCTGCTCAGGCGCCAGCGATTTCTTAACCTTTGATTTTGATGTCACTGGTTTTTTTGATGCACTAGGCACAGGAGATACACTTTATATGTATGATGGAACAGATATTGACGGTGATCTTATCATGAAAATTGATAATACAGACGACCCTGGATTTAGTGAATTTATGTTGTCCACTTTTTCAACCTGCGTAACGTTTCGTTTCGTGTCAGATGGAGCTGGAACAAATGACGGATGGGCAGCAGAAATATCATGCCCAGCTCCACCTGAATCTTGCAGTGGGAATCCAGTAGCGGCAGATATAGCGTTGCAAGCCCCTTATATCTGTAATTTTGATGGTTATTGTGGTAATACAAGCACCTATTATCATGAGGATTTGCCTAATAATATGATAGGAACCGGAGGTAGTTGTCCTTCAACACAAGCTTTCTTAGGTACAGTACAAAATAATTCTTGGTTACGCTTTGAGGCCACATCAACCACAGTCACATTAGACTTTACCGTTTCTGGTTGTGGTTTAGATGGCATACAAGTTGGCATTCTTCAATACGACGGTTCGGACTGGGTTCGCTTTTCAGATTGCGATATGACAGATGGTGAAAACTCAGGAACCTTTACTGTTAACGGCACTGGAATGACAATTGGTGAGGTCTATTATATAATGGTAGATGGTTTTGCTGGAGCGAATTGTGATTATCTTATAAACGTAGAGGATGGTGATGGCATTGCGGTGCTTAACGCAGGTGAAGACCAAACTGTTTGCCCAGGAAGTGATGTAAATCTTACCGCCTCGGGCCCATTATTAGCTGAATATACTTGGCATTCTTTGGACGGCATTATTACTGGTGCCGTTGGTGCTAGTCAAACATTTAACCCTTTGGTTGAAACGATTTATGTTGCTGAAATTACTGGTGGTGGAGTTTGTCAAGACCAAACAGATACGGTTACAGTATTTATGGGTGACGGAGCCGATCCTGGTGGAGATGGCAGTATTACTTATTGCACGGCAGATGATGCCGTAGATTTGTTTGTAGAACTAACCGGAGCTCCAGATCCTGGTGGTGAATGGACTCCCCTATTAATTTCAGGTACTGGTGTTTTTGATCCAGCGGCAGATGCGGCAGGAACTTATACCTATACACTAATTAGTGTTTGCGGAGAATCAAGCTCAGAGGTTATCGTTTTGCTTGACGACTCAGCTCCAAATGCTGGAATAGACAGTACGGTATCCATATGTTTGTCTGATGATTTGTTCGACCTTATGACGCAACTTGGTGGAGCACCAGATATTGGAGGATCCTGGTCTCCTGCATTAGCATCTGGAACGTCAGATTTTGACCCTGCGATAGACGCAGCAGGAGAATATACATATTCAATTAGCAATTCTTGTGGCAGCAGCACCTCAGTTGTAACACTATCAATTGAAACTGATTTACCTGATGCAGGAATTGGATCAGAAATAAGCCTTTGTATTACAGGTGACCCTACAGACTTATATTTAGAACTTGGAGGGTCTCCTAGTTTAGGTGGGGCATGGTCTCCGGTCATGGATTCTGAAACAGGAGTCTTTGATCCAAGTCTCGATCTTGTTGCAACTTATTCTTATTCCTTGAGCAATGCTTGCGGTTTAGCCTCAAGTGATGTTGCTGTCATTGTAATAGATGGTATTCCAAATACTGGTGCAGATGCTGCAATTCTACTTTGTGAAGAAGATGATCCCCTAAACCTTTTTGATGAGCTCATTGGAGATCCTGAATTAGGGGGTGTTTGGTCACCAATAATGGATTCTGGAACCGACTTATTTGACCCGGCAATTGATGTTTTTGGTGAATATACTTACAGCCTTTCAAATGTTTGCGGAACAGCAAGTTCAATTATAACGACTGTTTTAACGGAAACACCAAATGCAGGGACCGACAATTCAACGGCCATTTGTCCGACAGATGGGGCTTTTAGCTTATTTGATTTATTAGGAGGGACACCTGACGTTGGTGGCGATTGGTCACCTGCATTAGTTTCAGGAACAGACGAATTTGACCCATCACTTGACCCTGCAGACACATATACTTATACCATAGAAACGGCCTGCGGATCGGATGTTTCGGAAGTTGTGGTAACACTCAATCCACTTCCAAATGCTGGATTAGATCATACGGTCTTAATTTGTCTTGCTGAAGATGCCTTTAACTTAGTGGATTCATTAAATGGTACGCCTGAATTAGGTGGTGTATGGGAACCAGTATTAAGTTCAGGAACAGACATATTTAACCCTCTATTAGATACTGAAGATTCCTATGAGTATACTGTTTCAAACAGTTGCGGATTCGAAAATTCAACAATTATTATTAGTATCCTTCCACTGCCCTTAGCAGGAGAAGATGGTGCACTAAATATTTGCATAAACGCTGACCCCTATACCCTAACCAATTCGATTGAAGGAACTTTTGATTCAGGAGGCATTTGGTCTCCTGAATTAAGTTCCGGATTCGATTTTGTACCATCAATCGACGGACCTGGAATTTACACTTATACCGTTAGCAATTTATGCGGAAGTTCAAGCGCAACTGTAGTCGTTTCTGAAAAACAACTCCCAAATTCTGGCGAATCAGCACTTTTAAACGTTTGCCCGAACGACGATCCTATAAATATTTTTGACCTACTTGAAGGAAGCCCCGATTTGGGCGGTACATGGTCTCCTAGTTTCTATTCTGGAACCAATTTCTACAACCCAATGCAAGATGAGCTAGGCTTGTATACCTATACAGTTTCAAATGAATGTGGAGAGAGTTCAACCATCTTCGAAATAACTGACGTAGAAGCAGAATGCAGCTATCATATTTATATTCCAACAGTCTTTAGTCCGAATGGTGACGGTGAAAATGATGCCTTTTATGTTCGCGGAAGTGGTATTTCAGAAATGACATTAACGATTTACAATCGTTGGGGGCAAAAAGTTTTTGAAAGCACAGACCAAGCCATAGGTTGGGACGGCTTCTTTAAAGGTAAACCTGTCAACAATGACGTTTTTGTATACCTCGTAAATGGAACCTACCAAAACGGAGAATCATTTAATCTAAACGGTGATATAACACTTACAAAATAACGCTTATGAAATTTATATTTTCACTCTTTTTTGTTCTTTTATATACTTCTGTCAATGGACAAGATGTCCATTTTAGTCAGCTGAGTAAAACGCCATTATTACAATCACCCGCAATGGCTGGTGCATTTTCTTCTGACTTGCGTATTTCTGCTCATTATAAAAATCAGTGGGCCAATATTGGTAACCCTTTTACAACATACGCTTTCGCCATTGATGGAAAAATTAAAGGAGAATCATGGCAAAATAAATATATAGGTATTGGTGGTTCTTTATTGAGCGACAAAGCTGGTAGTCTTAATTTTAAAAGATTCCAGGGTGATTTACATACGGCTTATCATCAAAAAGTTAATGCCAATCATTACCTCAGTTTTGGTATAAAACTAGGTGTGGTGCAACACAGCGTTAGTTTAACAAATGCCCAATGGGATAATCAATATGACGGAACAGGATATAATAGCTCCATGTCGAGCGGAGAAAGTGTTTCCTTTCAACCTTTTATGGCTTTTGACGCTGGAGCAGGTGCTTTATGGACTTACCAAATGAACAGTGGAACCGTAAGTTCTTATGATGCAAAATTTATCCAAATTGGACTGGCTGTTCATCATTTAAATAAACCCAACCAGAGTTTTGTTGGTCCACAACAATCAAGATATTATCAGCGTTATGTTTTGCATGGCAGAGGTTCGTTTGGGCTGAATAATTCTTCATGGGCGGTAGAGCCTTCTTTTTTATATCAACGCAAATCCAAAGAGCAAGAGCTTGTAATAGGCACTATGTTTAAATACCTCATAAAAGAAAAAAGTCATTATACCGAATATGTTGCCAAGTTTGATGTTTCCTTAGGGTGCTATTACCGCTTTTTGTCAGACGCAGTTATTCCAACTGTATATTTTAATTATGCAAATTGCGGCTTAGGAATAGGGTATGACATTAATGTTTCTCCCCTTAGTTCAGCCACAAATTACCGCGGTGGTTTAGAGATTTCTTTGAAATTTGTGTCACCACATCCCTTCCACAAAACCGCACACAGTTTTCCTTCTTTTTAGATACTTAAGTACGACCATCCAAAACCTTTATGTTACACTCATACTAAAGTTTTGAATGGTCAGTTATACTCCCGTTAGAAAAATTCTAATCGTTTAATGGCTATGCTCTCCCCCACTTTCACTTTTTTGCAAATGACTCTGTAAATAGTAAGCTCCGCTCAAAACAATTTTATCTCCTTGGTGAATTTTTTGGAGCGGTGCAACTTGGATATAGCCTAATTGCGACGGCCCTGTTTTTACCTCAATTCTGGAAAAAGTGGTTTTATCCCCACCATGGCTATGCCCTTCATGCGATTCATCATTTTCTTTTTCATAAAGAAAAATAAAGGATCTTCCTTCGGCTTGAACTACAGCTCCTTCTGGCAAGGTTTTTACTTTGTTTGACCCAATATCGATCAAAGCATTTACATACATTCCAGGAATCAATGCCGCGTCTTTATTTTTGATATGCGCATGAACAGCCACCGTTTTGGTTTCATTTTCAAATGATTTTCCAACATTAAAAACAACGCCTTCAATTTCCTTATTGGATTGGTTGGTCAAAACAAAGTGTACGGTTTGTCCTTCTGCTACCTTAGGTAAATCTTGTTCATAAACCAATAAATCAACATGCATTTCAGAATTATCCATGATTGAAAAAAGAGGTTTACCCACCTCAACCGAAGATCCAATATTTACATAAATTTCTGTAATATGTCCACCAATAGGAGCAACAATTGGAATAGTGGAAATTGTTCCGCCATCTCCGTTAATTTTGAAAACAGCCAATTGCTTTTTTAAAGAATTATAGCGGGCTTGTTCTGCTTCTAACTCTGCCTTGGTTTTTTCGAGCACTTTTTTTGCGTTTACATTTTCAGCACTTAAAGTCACTTGGCGGTCATACTCTAATTTTAAAAAATCTAAATTACTTTTTGACACCAAATACTCTTGTTGCAAAATTGTAAATGCTGGACTTTCTACATAAGCCAATACCGCACCTTTTTTCACTTCTTGCCCTTCAACTACTTTAATGGTTTTCACCAAACCTGTTGTGAAAACAGAAACATCTGCCTGATTTTGTGGCGGCAATTTGGTATAGCCATTGGCA
Source organism: Crocinitomix sp. (assembly GCA_047623705.1). Taxonomy (GTDB): domain Bacteria; phylum Bacteroidota; class Bacteroidia; order Flavobacteriales_D; family Crocinitomicaceae; genus Crocinitomix. Next base: position 50,856 of record JBLHOW010000001.1, on the reverse strand, counting down.
TGAACCACCTCACTCATGTTCTTTTTTTCAAACCAACCCAATTCAATACCCGCGTTGGCATATTGCGAGCTGTTTAATTCAACTGTTTTTCCATGTCCATGATGATTGCTTTGATCATCCGCATGATCCGCATGTTCATCCACAACTTCTGTTGTGTCTTCATCCGAAAAATAGGTGTAGGTAAAGTAAAGGGCCACCATAAAGGCCATTCCAATTACGATCCCAATTATATATTTTTGATTTTTCATTTTCTTATACTTTTACAATGCGTTCATTAAATACTGAATGTGATAAACGCGTACATTATATACCTTAATGGCACTTAATCGTTTTTTTCTAATGTCAAAAGATGCTGTGATTGCTGCTGCATATTCTACATAATCAATCTCACCATTAACATAACTTAGTGTGGCTTTTTCAATTAGCAAATTCGCGTTTTCTTTCGCTTTTTCATAAAAATTGACCTGCATGTTTTGTAGCATTAATGCACGTGTTGCACTATAAAGTTGCTGTTCCAACTGTTTCAAAACAAAGTCGGCATGTTGCTCTTCTATCAATACGTTTGTTTGCGCTGCCGCCTTTTTGGCTTTATTCGACCCATAAAATAAAGGGATACTCAAGCCTAAATTAACACCTTGAAAACGTGGTGTGCCATCATAAATTACTGGCGCACCGTCTACAATTTGCTCTCCTTGAATGGACTGTATAAAATAGCCAATTGTTAGATCCGGAAAATTACTGGCACGACTTACTTTTTCTGACGCTTGTGCTGTGCTTACCTCTTGATTTGCTTGTTGCAAAATTGGATTGTTAGCCAAATTTGCTTTACTCGTATCACCAATCAGTAATAATTTTTCAAGTGAAGGCATGTCCATTTTAATATTAGATGTGTTGAGTAAAACAAACAGCTCGTTTATCACAGGTCCCTTTTTTAACATATTGTCCAAATATTCATAATTTGACTCAAGGGCCTTTAAGTCGACGGCGGTTTTTTCAATTATATTTCCATCACCAAGCTCATATTTGAATCCTGCTTTTTCTGCAAATATTTGCCAAACACTATCTTGCGATAATAATATTGCATCCATACTATGGTGATAGGCCGCCTCATTCCACGCCAACTGAATTTGATAACGCACTTCTTGTTGCGCCATCAGTTCTTCAATTTTACTGGCCGCAATACCCGTAGCTAAATATTTCTTTTTGGCCACATAAAGGGCCGGGTTAAATTGCTGCGAAATGCTATAACTTTGATCAAAACTTGCCGTATTTATCTGTCCATAAGTTGCACCAAGGTCTGTTTTCGGCACATCATAAGCCGTCCCTTTTAGTTCAGTTTGACGTTGCACATTGAGTGCAGCAATTTTTATTTGATGATTATTGGTTAATCCTAACTCTATGGCCTCATCCAAGTTTTTAATCTCGACTTGTGCCATGCTGTTTATTGAAATAAAACCAATCAGAAATAAAGCGATCGTTTTAGCGCCATTCGATTTAATTTTGAAGCCTTTCTCTAAATAATAATAAAGAATTGGCAACACAATTAAGGTTAAAAATGTGGCTGTTAACAAACCACCCATTACAACCGTTGCTAATGGTTTTTGAACCTCAGCCCCAGCAGAATTACTCATTGCCATTGGCAAAAACCCTAAGGAAGCCACAGCGGCTGTCATAATAACTGGACGCAACCTCACTTTTGTTCCTTCTTTAATTCGAGCAACAATATCTGTCATTCCTTCTGCTTTTAATTGATTAAAATATCCAATTAAGACAATTCCATTTAACACGGCTACACCAAACAATGCGATAAATCCAACTCCCGCGGAAATACTAAACGGCATGTCTCGCATCCATAAAGCGACTACACCACCAATTGCGGCAAGTGGAATTGCTGTAAAAATGAGCAAGGCTTGTGGTAAACTTTTAAAGGTGATATATAAAAGAGCCAAAATAAAAACTAAGGCAATTGGCACAGCAATGGACAAGCGTTTATTTGCCTCCACCAAATTCTCAAATTGCCCTGCGTATTCAACATAATAACCAACTGGCAAATCTAAACTGCTTTTCAATTTATCCTGTATTTCTTTAACCACAGATTGCACATCTCTCTCCCGCACATTAAAACCAATTATTATTCGACGTTTACCCTGTTCACGACTAATTTGCGCAGGGCCACGTTCCATTGTAATGTCTGCCACTTGTGCTAATGGAATTTGACTGCCAGAAGGTAAAGTGACATACATATTCTTCAAGTCGTCCATGTCCTGGCGATCCTCTTCAGCTAATCGTACAACAAGGTCAAACCTTTTTTCACCTTCATAAACAACTCCCGCTTTTTCGCCTGCAAAACCCATTCTAACCAACTGATTTAAATCTCCAACATTCAATCCATACAGCGCCAGTTTATCTTTATCATAGTTCACTGATATTTGCGGAAGTCCTGCTATCGTTTCAGCACGTGCATCCACAACACCTTCTACTCCTTGAACAATGCTCACGATTTCATCTCCAAAACCAACCAACATGTCAATATCCTCACCAAAAACTTTTATTCCAACATCACTTCTCACCCCAGTCATTAATTCGTTAAAACGCATTTGAATAGGTTGAGTAAACTCTGTCGTAACTCCAGGTAAATCGTCCAAAACCCCCTCCATCTTTTGCATTAATTCCTCCTTAGTTTTAGCGCTAGTCCATTCACTTTTTGGTTTTAAAATAACCATCACATCCGCTACTTCCATAGGCATGGGATCGGTTGGAACTTCTGCACTACCAATTTTAGAAACTACCTGCTCCACCTCTGGAAAATTGGCCATTAATAATTGCTCCGCCTTGGTCGTAGTTTCAATTTCCTGTTCCAAAGAACTACCTGGTGGTATAATCACATGGGTTGCTATATCACCCTCCTCTAATGTTGGAATAAACTCTCCGCCTAAACTATTAAACAAAGCCAAAGCACCTATAAATAACAGAAGTGAAACAGCGATAATTCCACCTTTAATTTTAAAGGCAAAACCGAGTAATTTTTGATAGTAATGATTTAAAAAATTGATGATTTTATCCGAGATTGTCTTCTTTTTCTTCACCTGTTTGCTCAAAAATAAAGCACTCATCATTGGCACATACGTTAAGGATAAAAGAAAGGCACCTAAAATGGCAAATGAAACAGTTTGCGCCATGGGTCCAAACATTTTTCCTTCAATACCTACTAACACCAGAATTGGCAAATACACGATCAAAATAATTATTTCTCCAAAAGCTGCTGAAGTTCTTATTTTGGAAGATGCTTGATAAACTTCCTCGTCCATCTCTTCAGCCGTCAACGTTTTACCACTTGTTCTTTTATGGAGAGTGTGAATAATCGCCTCCACAATAATCACGGCCCCGTCTACTATTAAACCAAAATCTATCGCACCTAGGCTCATTAGGTTTCCGCTAACTCCAAATAAATTCATTAACGAAATAGCAAATAATAAAGCCAATGGAATTACGGAAGCTACAATTAACCCTGCGCGCCAATTACCAATTAAAAGCACCAATATAAAAATGACAATTAAGGCGCCTTCTATCAAGTTTTTTTCAACTGTGCTAATCGCGTTATTTACAAGTTTCGAGCGATCTAAAAAAGGTTCAATTGTAACACCTTCTGGCAGGGTTTCTTTTATAACCTCAACTTTTTCTTTCACACGAAATACAACTTCAGCACTATTTGCTCCTTTGAGCATCATTACCATACCACTTACAACTTCTCCTTTGCCATCTTTAGTTGTAGCACCGTAACGAATTGCATTGCCAAATTGCACAGTTGCAACATCACGAATTAGAATAGGTAAACCGTTCTCAACTTTGACAACGATTTTGTTAATCTCGTCCAATTCCTTGACCATTCCTACTCCACGGATATAATAAGCACTTGGTTTTTTGTCGATATATGCGCCGCCGGTATTCTCATTGTTGACCTCTAAAGCTTCAAAAATTTCGGCCATAGTAACAGCCATACTTTTAAGCTTATCGGGATCAACGGCCACCTCATATTCTTTCAACCTACCACCTAATGTATTTACTTCCGCAACCCCTTTTGTTCCTAATAATTGCGGTACAATAATCCAATCTTGAATGGTTCGCAATTCCATTTCATCATACTTGTCTTCATACCCTTTTTCGGCACTAACCACATATTGATAAATTTCACCTAAACCAGTACTCACAGGAGCCAATTCTGGCGTTCCTAAACCTGGTGGTATGTTTTGCTCAGCGGCTTTTATCCGTTCGGTAATTTGATTCCGTGCCCAATAAATGTCCACATCCTCTTCAAATACTACCGTTATCAAACTCAAGCCAAAACGACTGACAGATCTCAATTCAACAATATTTGGAATTGACTTTACCTCCCTTTCAATTGGATAGGTAATAAATTTTTCAACCTCTTGTGTGGCCAAAGTTGGCGAGGTGGTTATAATTTGTACCTGATTATTGGTAATATCAGGCAACGCATCAATCGGCAATCTTGTTGCGGAATAAATTCCCCAAACAATAAGCCCCAGCGTAAACAAGCCAATTACAAACTTGTTTTTTATACTAAAATGAATGACTTTATTTAACATTATTCTTTCATTATAGAAGACGACAGAATCGTCTTAACTAATTTAAAATTCATTGATTTTTTAACTCGATTCAGACAAGAATTAAGTCAAAGGATCCGTTCATAAGAAAAATGTAACGACCTAATTTTAGATCTGAGGTGGCCCTCTTTTAGCCTTGTTTTCGGCCAAAGGATCTTTGTTCGCAATACAAAGTGAAAGTATGCGAGTTGGTGTTTGCGATTGCAAAATGTCACCATATAAACTGGCATGGTCTATGCCAAAATCTGCTGCTTTATTCGAAGTTTTTCCATTGTTTTTTTGATCGTTAGACACTTCAATAAGCTCACAATCAGTAGGTGAATTGTGCTCATGACTCCCTAAAACACAGGCTAAATAATCAAAAATTCCCTCATCAAAATGATCTTCATGCGCAACATGGTTATGTGTTTCTTCTTCAGCAACACAATGATCATGCGTCCCCACCAAATCAGGGTTATGATACTCAGAATTTTGATGATGGTGATGCGGAATAATCTGATGCCCAAAGGACACGCTATAAACCAATAGCAAAAAATATGCTCCGATATGTTTTAGGCTAAACACAGAACAAATATACATCTTTTGAAAAACAAAGTGCAATTTTAACCTTTATTTAACCTCTTTTTTTAGCGAAAAAGGTTTGCATTAGTTGCACGGCTTCTGCCTCCATTAGGCCCCGTTCTATTTTGGTTTTTGGATGATAAATGTTGGCATCCACGTGTTTTTTACGATCATCACTTGCGCCAAAAACAACGCGTTCTATTTGCGTCCAAGCCAAGGCTCCCGCGCACATAGCGCAAGGTTCTAATGTAACGTATAGGATACATTTTTTAAGATATTTTGCACCAATATATTCACTTGCCGCAGTTATTGCTTGCATTTCAGCATGTGCAGTAACATCAGTTAACCTCTCGGTTAAATTGTGAGCGCGAGCAATTATAGTTTTGTTCAAAACTATGACTGCGCCAACAGGGACTTCATTCTCCTCAAAAGCTAATTCGGCCTCTTTTAAAGCCTCCTTCATAAAATACGCGTCTGTGTATACCTCAATCATGTCTAATCCTTTATTAAAAATGTTTTCGCTTTTGCCTGGTTAGAAACCGTAATAATTACGGATTTGCCTTTAAAGGTTAATTGCGCCATATCTTTGCAGTCTTCATTTTCAAAAAATCCAGACTCCATTGGGCTGAGTTGTTGAAAACCACCTTTTCCATCTCCTAAAATCAAACAACCACGCGAGCCATCATATCGAATAGTTTCCACCTCTACTCCAAAATTATTCCCCACAACTAAGGCGTCCATATTTCCATCTTTATTAAAATCATCAACAATGGTTTTATTTAATGGACCCAATTGACAATACACAGGTAGCCTTTGAATTTCATACGTGTTTCCTTGACTGATGAAAATCTGCGAACTAAAATTGGTTGCTGAAAAATGCAAAGCTTGTTTCAGTTGACTATCTCCATAAATGCTACTCAATGCCGCTGTAGAGTAGTCAGAATAGGTTGTGTATTTTTGAGAGATAAATGGCATTTGTTCAGTAGAACATTGTTTCCCCCTTACAGGATAACAAATATTATTTTGATACTCTCCTAACACAATGTCATTAGTGCCATTCCCATCAAAATCATGACAATAGATTTCCAAAGGATATTTTTTTGTCGGGTGAAATTTATTATTTTCTCCAAGGTTACCTACAATATAATCCATTTTGCCATCTGCATTAAAATCACCTTTTTCAATTGAATAATACCACCCTACATCCATTGTTGGATTATATTTATTGGTCACATTTTCAAATTTATTATCCTTGTTTTCAAAAAACACAACAGGCATCCATTCGCCAACCACGATTAAATCTAAGTCTTGATCTCCATCAAAATCGTCGAAAATGGCGTCAGTAACCAAGCCTGGTGATGCTATTCCTGGAGAGTTCCTTGTAACATCCGTAAACGTACCATTATTGTTTTCTAATAAATAACTTTTAGGAATGAAAGGATAATATCCTGGAATTTGTCTTCCTCCAATATAAAGATCCAAATCACCGTCTCCATCAAAATCTCCCTCGGTTACCGACTGACCTGCGATTATCATTTCTGGTAAACGTTCTGACTCATTGGTAAAATTTCCTTTTCCATCATTGATATACAATTGATCTTGCAATTTTGGTGAGTCATGAAAGAATTCATTTCCACCAGAGACCACATATAAATCCAAATCCTCATCTCCATCCACATCTAAAAACAGTGCGTCCATTTCTTCCCGTTCTTTTTCTTTTAACCAAGGACCTGAAACAGCTTCAAAACCTTGACTTGTCTGTACAAACATTTTTCCAGTTCCATCATAAGGTCCAGTTATATAAATGTCCTCTAGTCCATCACCATTAATATCACCTTTGGCAATAAACGGACCTGATTGTGATAGTTTATTTGGTAATAAAATTTCGAAATCAAAATCTTGCGCTGGAATTTCTTTATGTTGAAAATCCAAAATTGAATCTGAAATATCTGTAAATAACTGATTGTTTTTAGTTGCTGGAAGTGCTACTTTTTTTCCTTCGGTATGATTTAGTTCAATTGTGCTGTTTAAAGTAATATCATTCAAAACCAATGTTGTGCCATCTAGCCATTCAGCTTCGATTTTATTCACCTTTTCAGCCCCACCTAATCCAAAATGTAATACCGGTTCAACAGAAGATATATAACCCCTTGCAACATGTAGCTCTTGAAATTGCATTCCTTCGTCCGTAAAAATTTTGACTTTGGTGCCAAGTGCTTGTAAGTTATTACCATAACCACCAACTTTTATACGCACGTAATTGGTTGATGCTCCGCTTAATTTATTCTCAAAAACAGATGCTATCTCATCCATGTTATTCAATACCAAATCTAAATCCCCATCATTGTCTAAATCTGCGTAAGCCGCGCCATTTGAATTTATTGGCGAATCTAAACCCCAATCAGCCGTAGTTTTTGAAAACTGAAGATCTCCTTGATTCTGATACATATAATTTTCAATTTTAGAAGTTGGAACCAATTCTAATCCATCTTGAAAATTTTCAATTTCTCCTGTTGCTTTTTTGTAATTATATTCTGCATTATAATCATTGTCTCTTAACTCTCTTCGGTATCCATTTGTAATGAATAAATCTTTTTTACCGTCGTTATCAAAATCGGCAAACAACGGGGCCCAACTCCAATCCGTTTTTGCAACTCCGGCAACTTGAGCAATGTCTGAAAAAGTACCATTTCCATTATTTAATTGCAAATTGTTAAACATGTATTGCAAGTGAAATCCAATGTCAACAATATTCCAAAACTTATCAGTACTCATGGCGCCCATATTCTTTTTTGAACGCATATGATCTTCACTTGCCATATCTAAGGTTAAGATATCTACATAGCCATCATTATTAAAATCAGCAACATCATTCCCCATAGAAAAATTAGATACATGATGCGTTCTCTCTCGAATTTCTTCAGAAAAGGTACCATCTCCATTATTCATATACATCAAATCAGGATCAACAAAATCATTTGAAACATAAATGTCTTGAAAACCATCTCCATTTAAATCACTAATAGCAAGACCCAAACCAAACATATGCGCTTTTATGCCTGCTGCTTCGCTTACGTCAACATATTTTCCATCCTGATTTTCGAGCAAAACATCCATATCATCACCCGACTTTTTCATGGCAATTACTTGTTGATTATTAAACTCCTCTTTTCCCGTTTGTTTTGGATGATTTAACACATATAAATCAAGGTCCCCGTCATTATCATAATCAAAAAACGAGGCGCTAGTTGTTCGTTTGTCAACATCTACACCAAATTCTGCACCCTTTTCTGTAAACGTATTGTCATGATTGTTTACAAATAAAAGGTTTCTCAATTCATCCCGTTCAACATCTCCGCCTGATCTGCAAACATAAATATCTAACCAGCCATCACTATTAATATCAACCATTGTTACGCCTGTATGCCAATTAGTTGATAAATCATCATTAAACGCTGATTCAGTAATATCATCAAAAACCAAATTTCCTTTGTTTAAATACAATTTATCTGAAGTCGCGTTTCCTGTAAAAAAAAGATCTTGTAAGCCATCATTATTGATGTCTCCGACGGCAACACCACCGCCATTATAGATGTACTCAAAATTATAATAATTCCGTTCTTCTGTTTCTTCAAATTTGTTTGCAAAATCAATTCCAGAAGTTGCTGGTGAAACAGATTCGAATCCTCGAATAATAGGTGTTTCAACGCTACTACCTTTAGTGTCCTCAAAAGATTGTTCCCCGCCTCCACAAGCGACAATAAAAGCAAATAAAAAAAAAGAAACTAGTCTTAAAAATTTCATAATAAACACGTTGTTTAATGCTTGGTTGGAAATAGACGAACTTTTACAAACCGCGTATATATTGAGAATTAATTTCATTTATTTTCTATGAGATGACTCAGCATCAGACGACAAGAAAGAAATGGAAATAATTCTCAAAAGAATCGATTTTGATTTTGTTGTATTTCCAAACAAACACTATTTATACAGCAAATATATTACAAATCGGTCATTCTCTAATTGATGTTATCAAATCAGCATCAACAAACACCTAATTTTGAGCATCAAAAAACGAGATCTACGCCACTAAATTGAAACCATATTATTTCAATTTCTAGGTGTTTTAATTTAGTATCCGTCAATAGACCTATACATATTTCTCTAAAAATTAGGTAATTAGTCTTAAAAACTATTAAAACTATCTTTATTGTAGATCATTGATATACAGCTTTTTAGTACGTTTGTTTGGAATAAAAAAAACATACATACAAAAAAAACACGCATTTCCCCTATCTATGTAAATGAATATTCATAAATTGCTTACTTGAAACGCGTCCATAAATCGTTTAAGATACTGTTTATGTATGTATTAACCAATTACTAATTATTATGAAAAAAAAATTACTTTTATTTACTGTGGCGGCATTTTCTACGGCCGTAGTAAACGCGCAGTATTGCACGGGAGGACCGAGCTCTACCGGTGACACCAACTTGCAGAGTGCAGATTTGGTTGGCGAAAGCTCATCAATCTCATACGTAGGTTGTTCTCCAGCTATTTTAGGTCTTGAAGACGAAACGGCTCAGGTTGCTGATTTAACGATTGGTGCCGATTACGTAATTGACCTGTCATGGGGAAGTTGCGGCGGTAACTACAGTAATGGTGGAAATGTTTGGATTGATTTTGATCACAGTGAAACTTTTGATCTAGATGAAATCGTTGCAACAAAAATTTATAATAACATTCCAACAGTAATGTCACCGACATTTACAGTACCTGATGATGCAATTGAAGGTACAACACGTATGCGTATAATGCAACATGAAGGTGGTTCTCCACCTCTTAATCCATGTGCTTCATTTACATGGGGTAGTAAAGTAGATTTTACAATCGAACTTTTACCTGCTTGTGAAGATATGGTAATAACTGTATCTGACGCTGAAACATGTGAAGGAGAATTGGTAACAATTGATGCTGAAGCTCTTGGTGCAGTTACTTGGACTGGTGGAATTTTAGATGGTGTTGCTTTTGATCCAGGAGTAGTTGGTGTTTACACTTACTTACCTACAAGTGATGATGAAGGTGATTGTCCTTTTGCAGAAGAAGACGCTATTGTTATTGAAGTTTTTGGACCTCCAGTTGTATTAGCTGGTGCAGGGGATTTAAATTTCTGTGAAGATGAAATGATTGCACTTTCAGCTGCTGGCGGAGCAGACGTTTATGTTTGGAATGACGGAGACGATCTTGATTTAATGCCTGGCGTTGGAACGTATACATTCACTCTTACTGGAACATCTACTACTGGTGGTTGCGTTGGTGAAGAAGTATCTGACGAAGTTACTGTTGAAGTTCATGCTTTACCTACAATTACTGCATCTGCAGATGCAGATGTAATTTGTATTGGAGGATCTGTCGTTGTAAGCGGCGGTGGCGGTGAAACGTATGATTGGGATAACGGCATTTGGGACGGTGTAGAATTTACACCTGAGTCTATTGGTACTACTACCTATACTGTATGGGGATGGGACGAATTTGGTTGTTCTAACGTAGCATCAGTTGATGTAGAGGTTGTAGATAATATTACAATTTCAGTTGTTGGTGTTACTATTGAAACTGTAGGTGATGATGGAGAAATCGACATTGAAATTTCTGGTGGAGCTGCATCTTATGATTACGATTGGGATAATGACGGAACTGGTGAATGGGGTGATACACAAGACCTTACTGGTTTAACAGGTGGTATCTATACTGTAATGGTTATGGGTAGTGCTGGTTGTGAAGCTGAACGTACTATTGATTTAAACAGCCAAGTTGGAATTGACGACTTAAATGCTGCTAACGTTGCTGTTTATCCGAATCCAACTACGGAATTCGTAAACATTGAGTTAGGTGGAACATTCTCTTACCAGTTAGTTGCAATTAACGGTGACATCTTAGTTGTTGGAAATGCTACTGACAAAGAAGTAATCAACTTGAAAGAATTTGCTGATGGTGTTTACTTCGTAAATGTTAAAAACGAGAATACTACTACTACTATCAAAGTAGTGAAAAAGTAATTCTTAAACAATATTTTAAAAGGTCAGTACGCCTCAGGCGCGCTGACCTTTTTTTTGTGCTTTAAATTCTGGTTTGATTTTAGTCACAGTCTATTTAATAACTTGAATTTAATTATTCAAAAGCCTAGCAAACATCATTATTCATCCGAATAATTTTAACGTTCATCCATTAACCTTGGCAAAATTGAATCTAAATTAAATGTTTTGTATTTTAGTATTTCAAAAACTATAATTATGAAAATATTATTTACGCTCTTTATTCTATTAACCACTGGGTTGGGGTTTAACTCCCTTTTCGCTCAAGGCTGCACAGAAATGGAGCTAGAGGTTTCTGCTTTTACAATATGCATTGGCGGAGAAGTTACGCTTGATGCGACTGCAGCGAGTGGAGAAGATATTATTTGGGACGGTGGTGTTTTTGATGCTGTTCCTTTTACACCAGAGACCGTAGGGATATTTATTTATACCGCAACAACGCTTGATGCCACTGATTGTCCATTAGTGGTAGAGGTAACAGTATTGCCATTGCCAACCGTTATTCCTGGAGCAGGAGATGAGAATTATTGCGAGGACGAAACTATCGTTTTATCAGCCGCAGGGGATGCAGATTCATATTCATGGGACCCTTTAGATTTTTCGCCAGGAGTGGGAACACACATTTATACACTGACAGGTGATTATGACATTGGGTGCTCGAGTTCAGCGACAATTGAAATTACCGTTCACGCATCTCCAGAAATAATAGCAAGCGTTGATGTGGATGTCACATGTTTAGGAAACGACGTTGTATTTACCGCTATTGGCGCAGAAACTTATGTTTGGGAAGACCCCCTTATCGAGAATGATGAAACTTACACTACAACTGTACCGGGTACAACTATTTATTTTGTGACAGGAACAGATATTAACGGCTGTGTTGGTACTGGAAGTGTTGACTTGGAAGTTGCGGATGCAATTGAAGTTACAGGAGTATCTAATGACGAAATTGCGGGGGATGATGGTAGTGTTGACATTACAATAACTGGTGGTATACCTGCATATACTGTAGATTGGGATAATGATGAAACTGGAGATTTTGATGATCCTGCGAGCATAGGTGGACTTGCGGGTGGAACATATACAGTTATCGTGCGTGGTTCAATGGGATGCGCTGACACAGCTACCTTTACCATCAACAGTCAATTAGCTGTCTCGTCTTTTAATATTGCAGCGATTAACATATATCCAAACCCCACAGTTAGTGCCATAAATATTGAACTTGCTGGTAATTTCAATTATATTTTATTAACTCCTAAAGGAGAAGTAGTTTTATCGGGTAATGGTTTTAATAATGAAACTGTGGAAATGGAATCACTTGCCGCAGGAATCTACTATTTCAATATTAAATCAAATTTAGAAAATGCAACTATTCTGGTAGTAAAAAAATAAACCGATAAAACGTTTTTATTAAAGAGAAGCAATAAAATCGGCTATAGTTTTTGTGACTAAAACCCTTTAGTTAAAATGTCTTGCGGACGCCCTTGAATTATCGCTTGTCCATTTTGCATGTGCACAACAGAATCAGCCATTTCCAATATAGCATCTTTGCGGTGACTAACTAAAAGCACGGTTGTACCTATTTCTTTTTGAATGACTTTTATTTCACGCATCAAATCTCCGATTGATTCATCATCCAATGCCGAAAAAGGTTCATCTAATAACAATAGTTTTGGGTTTCGAGATATAGCTCTAACAATAGAAACACGTTGCTTCTCCCCTACGGATAATTCACGCGGATAAATTTTACTCAACTTTGTTAAATCCATAACGTCCATCAAGTGCATAATTTCACTTGAGATTTCTTTGCCGGCTATTGCTGCATATTTTAAGTTTCCTTCAACGGTCATGTTTGGAAACAGATTAAAATCTTGAAAAACAAAACCAATATTACGTGCTGCAATTGGTTGATTCGTTTTAGTAGTATCATCAAACCAAACCTCATCCTGAAATTGGATTAATCCTGCATCTGCTTTTTCTAAACCTGCAATCATTCTTAAAACAGTTGATTTTCCTACACCTGATTTTCCATAAATAGCAGATGTTACGCCTAAATCAAATTGCGCCTCGCAACTAATTTCCGCTGTTCTTTGGCGTGTTTTAAAGGTTTTATATAGGTCAATTTTAAGCAATGTCTGGTCGTGTAGTATTTCTTGTGAGCAAATTCAAACTGAAAATAAGGATAAAGCTAATAATTAATAAAATGAGCGCATAATGGTGAACAACATCATAGTTCATGGCGTTCATTTCATCATAAATAGCAACAGACGCCACATTGGTTTCACCAAATTTACCGCCAATCATTAAAATTAATCCAAACTCACCTATTGTATGTGCAAAAGTGAGTAAAACACCGCTAATAACACTTCTTTTTATTAATGGAATAAAGACAAACCACAATGCATTTATTCTAGATTTATGTAGCAGTTTTGTAGACTCTATTAAGTTTTTTGGAATGCTTCTAAATCCATTAATTATTGGGGTTAACATAAAAGGCAAACAATAAATAACTGATCCGAGTAAAATCCCTTGAAAAGAAAATGCTAATGAAAAGTCGAAGGTATTTTCAAATAACTCACCTACCACACTTTTTGGTCCTAAAAAAAAGATGAAATAAAAACCGAGTACTGTTGGTGGAAGCACAATTGGCAACATCATTATACTTTCTAAAATTGCTTTACCCTTCCATTTTGAAAACGCTATGAAGTAAGCAATAGGAATTCCTATCACAAATAAAATTAGCGTTGTGAAACAGGCTAATTTAAAGGTGACCAAAAACGGTGTATAATCCATTATTCTGTAAGGTATCCAAAATAGTTTAAAACGTCTTTACATTTTTTTGTTGTGAAAAACGTTAACAGTCTGTTTGCGGGATCAGCCTTACTTTTATTTCCATGACCTAAAATCATTATACCTTGATAAATAGGTTCAAAATAAGCCGAGTCAATTTCAAAGTAGTTGAATTTATTTCCGTTTTTCACCTTGAACGAATAACTAGTAAAAGCCGCATCAACAGCATTCATAGTCATGTATTGATTGACTTGCCCAACACTTTCACCAACAACCAAACGTTGTTTTAAACCATTCAATTTACCTGTTTCTTTCAAATACTGGTTGGCCGCCATTCCGTACGGCGCAATTTGGTTATTCGCAATACCAATTCTCCGGATTTCAGTATCATTAAATACGGCTTCAATTGATGGATAATTACTTCGTTTGTTCACGACTAAAAGTAACCTCCCTTTTGCGTAAATAACAGGTTTACTTCCATTCCCATTTTTATAAATAGTTTCGGGATAATTCATGTTTGCCGAAACAAAAACATCATATGGTGCTCCGTTTTCTATTTGAGATGTCAACATTCCAGACGAACCAGAAGTAACCTCACATTGTATACCATATTCAGCATTAAATAAAACGGTAATAGAATCCATAGCCAATTGCATATTTGATGCACAGGCAATTTTAATGGTTCTTTCATTTGTTATTGAAGCGCCACAGCTCAATAAAAACGCTAAAAAAACAGCAATCGATATTCGCATTTAACTTGATTTTTACTGGAACGAAGATATCTATTTTGCTTGTTTTGTTGTTGATCTACTGTTTAAAAAAAAATTGATTCTTTAAAACGGGATGAATTAACTACCTTTACAGCCTAAAATTTAGTATTACTTTCATGTACAGATCACATACTTGCGGAGAATTAAGAGCCGAAAACATTGGAACAACAGTAACTGTTGCAGGATGGGTACAAACCATTCGAAACAAAGGAAATATCTTATGGGTTGATTTAAGAGATCGCTATGGTATTATTCAAATTGTTGGAGAAACTGGCGTTGTTTCAAATGAAATAATGGAACAATTAAAAGGGTTAGGGCGCGAATTTGTCGTACAAATTGAAGGAGAAGTAATTGAACGATATCAAAAAAACCCAGAAATGGTAACGGGTGATATTGAGATTAAAGCTACGGCTGTAACAGTCTTGAATGCTTCAATTACACCACCATTTACTATTGAAGATGAAACGGATGGCGGTGAAGAAATTAGAATGAAATATCGCTATTTAGATTTGCGAAGAAACCCCGTTCAAGAAAAATTAAAACTAAGACATAAAGTTTCCTTAGAAACTCGAAAATATTTGGATACGGTAGATTTTATGGAGGTTGAAACACCTTATTTAATTAAGTCTACACCAGAAGGTGCCCGAGATTTTGTAGTACCAAGCAGAATGAATCCGGGACAATTTTATGCGCTACCTCAATCGCCGCAAACTTTTAAGCAATTGCTAATGGTTTCTGGTTATGATAGGTATTACCAAATTGTAAAATGCTTTAGAGATGAAGATTTAAGAGCAGATAGACAGCCAGAGTTTACGCAAATTGATTGCGAAATGGCTTTTGTGGAGCAAGAAGATGTATTGAATACGTTTGAAGGATTAATCAAACATTTATTCAAGACTTGCAGAAATCATGAGTTTACGGAAGATTTTCCAAGAATGACTTATGCTGAAGCAATGGAGCGTTATGGATCAGACAAACCAGACATTCGATTTGAGATGGAGTTTGTAAATTTAAATAGCGTGGCACAAGGAAAAAACTTTGGTGTTTTTGACAATGCTGAATTAGTCGTTGGTATTAACGCAAAAGGTTGTGCTAATTATTCAAGAAAACAACTAGATGCACTTGTAAATTGGGTAAAGCGTCCGCAAATTGGAGCTTTAGGCATGATTTATTGCAAATGCAATGAAGATGGCACATTTAAGTCATCAGTAGATAAGTTTTTCGATCAAGCAGCATTAGCTGCTTGGGCTACTGCTGCTGGAGCAGAAAAAGGAGATTTAATTTTAGTTCTTTCAGGTGAAACAGACAAAGTTCGTTCACAAATGAATGAGTTACGCCTGCACATGGGAACTGAATTAGGGTTAAGAGACCCTAATGTATTTGCACCATTATGGGTATTGGATTTTCCATTATTAGAATGGGATGAAGAAAGTGATAGATATCACGCCATGCATCACCCATTTACATCTCCTAAGCAAGAAGATTTTGCTTTAATTGATACAGAACCTGGAAAAGTAAGAGCAAACGCTTACGATTTAGCTATGAATGGCGTGGAGCTTGGTGGAGGATCAATTCGAATTCATAATAAACAATTGCAGGCACGTATGTTTGAACTATTAGGTTTTTCAGACGAAGAGGCAAAAGCACAATTTGGTTTTTTAATGAATGCTTTTGAATACGGTGCACCGCCACATGGTGGTTTAGCATTTGGTTTTGATAGATTGGTGGCCACAATGGGTGGTTCTGATTCGATTCGAGATTATATTGCTTTTCCTAAAAACAATAGCGGACGAGATGTTATGATAGATTCTCCAGCACCATTGGGTGATGAGCAGTATGGAGAACTTTATTTAAAGAGCACTGTTGAGGAAAAGGGCGAGTAATAATAATTAGAATTTTATAAAAAAATGAACCCAAATTGTGGGTTCATTTTTTATTTCCATTATACTTTTTTTTGATCATAATGCGGGCCATACCCAAAGCTTAGTAGACTTAACTTCCATTTATTATTGTTGAATTTAAAATTATTCCTAAACCAAGGACGCTATTTTTTTTCAACCCAATTAAAAAAGTATTGCTCCTCGATCACAAACCCATCTTTGTCTTTCCTTTTGTATTCGAAATCAAAAGGTTTATTAATTAAAGTTTCAAGAGGAAATTCCGTTGTTAATTCTTCTGAAAGTTTCTTCTAGGGTCTTAGAATAGAAACCATCAAGGTATATTCTTCTCAAAACTGCGATCGTTTTCACATCCAAACAAAATATTTTATTGCATAAACACCTTCCAAATAGGATTTATGTGCCACTAAATGTTTGGAATCAGGATGCTATTATTCTTCACATCTGCAAAAAATGAACCTCTAGTTTTTGCTAACACATTGGTTTAATAATTTATTGGCAACCATAACAAAAAAAAGGCGGACAAAATGCCCGCCTTAATCTTTTAAGCTAAATAATATTACTGCTTAATCAACTTATAAACAGCGTTATTTCCATCAATATTTAACGTGATATAATAAACACCAGCCGCGTAATTTTCTAAAGAAATTATTGCATTATTTGTAGCTGTTCCATTAATCAATTGAGCCCCGTCAATTGCAGATAAGGTATAGTTAAACGTTCCTGTGTAAACAATGTTTACATTCCCAATTGTTGGGTTAGGATATACTAGTACTTGAAGGTTAGATTCATCTAAACTAACTTGCCCTTCTACATTAATAGTAACTGTTGCTGTACATCCAGCATCATCCTCTACTACTACTACATAAGTTCCAGCAACTAAGTCAGTCAAATCTTCATCATCATCAAAATCGCCTGTTCCGTCGTTATCCCAATCAAATACATAAGCTGGGTTTCCACCAGTAACTGTTATATCTATTTCGCCATCTGCTCCAAAAATTTCGTCTACTGTAGTAAACGTTATTTCTAATGTAGGGTAAACCGTTACTTCAACAGTCGCTGTGTTTTCACACCCGTTGTCATCTGTTCCTAATACGGTATAGATTCCTGTTTCTACTGGTGCATAAGCATCACCGTCAATAACCACTGCTGGGTCCCATAAATATGTTTCAGCACCAGATCCTGTAAACACGACCTCTTCTCCCAAACAAATTTCATTATCACTTACTTCTGCAGTCACTTCTGGCAGCGCGTTTACGGTTACAGTAATTTCATCATCATCTTCACATCCATTATCATCTGTTCCTGTTAATGTATATGTTACTGAACCTGCTGTAGCAGGAACAAAAGGTGCTGCATCAACAACCTCCACTGGGTCCCAAACATATTCTGTTGCTGTTCCATCTCCTGTTAATATTATCGTGTCACCTAAACAAATCACCTCATTATCAACAGTCGCAATAACTTCTGGTAATTCAAAAACCTCAATATCTATTGACCCTGGACAGTCACCATCAGCATCACTTGTAACAGTATAAGTAATTATTCCTGTTGTTTCAGGAATAAATTCTTCTCCATTTACAACTCCATCATCCCAGGTTACGGTACCTTCTCCTGTTGCTGTTAAAACTAATTCCTCATCAAAACACAATTCTGTTTCCGAAGCTTCAATTTCTATTGGACTGCAATCTAACTCAATATTAAACTGATCTACAAAGTTCCAATGTGTTGCATCTTGTTCGTTTCGAACCGAAATATGTGTTGCATTGTTAGGGGCAACAAATACGATTGATGAAAGAACCCACGCAGAAGGGGTTGTTGTTACGGTTACCACAATCTCTCCCATTATTCCTGAATCCTCAGTACATCCAATTTCAACACCTCCGTTTGGTTGACTTGGATTCGAGTAAGCCCAAAACGATAATTCATATGACAAACCAGCAACTAGGGCTTCATCCAGCTCCATGTTCACAGCATCCGAACCTCCCACAGCTAATGGATCACGCGCTATTGCAATTCCTTTTACTCCATCCGGAATTGTGGGAACAAAACAGCCGGCTTGAACAATATCTATTTCTGTTCCGGAAAACATTTCCACATTGTCCATTTTTGAATTAAAATTGACAATTGTATTATTATAATCGCAACCAACAGAGGTTGTCAATTCAAAGCTTCCATTTATAAAGCTTTGACCGAATGCTGCACTCGATAATAACAATACAATAGGTAGTAATTTTTTTATCATAATTAAATTTTTAGGTGTTTTAAGCGCAAAAACACATTTATTCTTTCCTTTAATTATATCTTCTAAATAAATACCTCTTTCATTGAACAGACGAACCGGTTTATTGAAAACTAACAAAAATCAGCCTAATCTATAGATTGAAAGCCGTAACTTTGCCAAAAGTTTACGAAAATGTCTAAATCAGTTATTGCATTTATCATCATCCTTGTTTCCGGAATTGGTGTGGCTGTATTTCTTAATATGCGTCATTATTCTGATGATCCAGAATCTCCATTTAATCGGAATGAAAAAAACAGATTAAAAGTTTTTAGTCCCTTTGATATTAATCCGTCATTGGTAGACAGCTCTCTTCAATCGCAAAAAAAGGATCACGCCATTTCTAATTTTTCCTTAGTTAACCAGCTTGGAGAAACCATTACAAAGGCAGATGTAACTGGGAAAATTTTTGTAACTGATTTTTTCTTTACTACCTGCGGCGGCATTTGCCCAAAAATGACAACACAACTGCAACGTGTACATAAAGAGTTTTTAACTGACCCCAATTTTTTAATTTTAAGCCATACGGTAAATCCAAAAATTGACACAGTGGAAGTAATGTATAAATATGCCGAACGATTTGAAGCCAATCATGAAAAATGGTGGTTTATGACTGGTACAAAAGAAGCTTTATATGTTATGGCCCGTAAGTCTTATTTGATTGTTCCAGACAAGGCAGACCCAAATTTTGATCATGGGGATGAATCAGACTTTATTCATACAGAAAACTTTGTTTTAATTGATCCTGATGGAAGAATACGGGGAATGTATGATGGTACAAACGCTGACGAGGTGTCTGAATTAATTCGAGATGTTTACGATTTAAAGCGCGAATATGCCTTTGAAGATTAATCCTTTAAATTAGGTTTAATTTATTCATTAACTGGTCTTTAAACGACCCACCAATTGGCACAGTTTTTTTATCTTTTTCCAGGTGTAAGTTTGGATATTCTATTGCTGCAATTTTATCAATTCTAACAATAAATGAACGGTGCACTCTAATAAATTGATCCACAGATAATTTATTCACGATATCCTTCATTGTAGAATGAATGGTATAGCGACTATCAAATGTGTTTATAACCACATAATCTTTTAAAGCCTCAACATAATAAATGTCATTGGTTTTAATTTTTACGAGGCGACTTTTTGATTTAACAAAAATAAAATCTTTTGAATCTTTATTTTCAATCAAGGAATAAAAAAGGTCTCTTTCTTTTAATACTTCTTTTTCTTTCGAGTATTTATAAAGCGCCATTTCAATTGATGTATGTAAATCAACTTCTTTGAAAGGTTTTATAATATAACCGTAAGGTTCGGTAACTTTTGCTTTTGATAAGGTAGCCTCATCTGCATAAGCTGTGAGATAAATAACAGGAATATTTAATTCTCTCTTTACCCTTTCAGCTGTTTCGATACCATTTATGCTCCCTTTTAACATAATGTCCATCAGGATTATATCAGGTAATTCGGAAGAAGCAAGTTCAAATGCTTTCTCCCCTGTTGACGCTGCACCAACAACATTATAGCCCAACTTTTTTAAGCTGTGCTGAATATCTTTTGAAACGATACTCTCATCTTCGACTACTAAGACATTTGTTTTAGCCATAATTACTTACAAATCTTGCTTCTCAAATATAATTAAATATTTCGTTCCACCCCCTGTTTTTAGGATAAGTTCTCCATCTATTTGATCTACCAAAGTATCTACAAGGCCAAGTCCTAAGGAGTCACTATCCTCTATTTTAAAGCCTTCTGGCAGTCCTACCCCAAAATCTTCTACTCTAATATTTATTTTACCATCCTTCTCTTTTATCTCTATTTCAATTTCCCCACCTGTTTCTTCAGGATAAGCGTACTTCAATGAATTAGAGACAAGTTCATTTAAAATTAGGCCGCAAGGTATAGCTTGATCTAAAATGAGTTGAACTTTTTCTATATCTAAGTTTAGCTTCGTTTTTCCAGTAAATAATTGATAAGAATGAACCAAATTTTGAACTAAATTGGTGATATAATCATGAAAATCTATCGAAGAAAAATCTTTGGTTTGGTATAAACTTTCATGAATGTATGACATGGACCGGATCCTGTTTTGACTTTCATTAATAATTTCTAACGTTTTTTCATCCTCGACATAAGACGACTGCAGGTTCAATATACTGCTAATTACTTGCAAATTATTTTTTACCCTATGATGCACTTCTTTTAATAAAATCTCTTTTTCCTTTACCGATTCTATGAGCTGCGTTTCAAATTCTACTTTATCTGTTACATCACGGGTTATAACAATAACTTCATCCGAGTTTACACGTGAATATCGGTTCTCAAAAACCATTCTTTTTGTTGTTCTACCAATAATAAATGGAATAATAAAGTTTTGTGTATGAACTTGACCTGTGCGCAAGGCTTTTTGAATGTTTTGTAAGAATATATTGCCTTGTCTTACGTTTTTAAACGCTGTCAAAATATGCATACCTAACAAATCTGTGGTAAAAGTAAATTCTTTCAGCACAGCTCCACCATCATCATTTAATCTATAATAAGTAAAGTATCCCTCTTTGTTCACTTTAAATAACATATCAGGAATGGCGGATACCGTTGCTCTATTATTCGCCTCACTATCCAATACCTTACGTTCGTTTTCTACTTTCTCCGTTATATTATGTGCAATAAAAGCAATTTCTTTAATTTCTTCTCCTTCAACCCTAACGGGGCAAATGAAAGATTCTATCCAAATTTCACCTTTCTTTGTAGGAAAATGGCTTATTATTTCGACAGACTCGCCACGCAAGGCTCTTTTAAATCGTTTAATTAATTTACCATAAGCCGCCTGTTCTATTGGGAAAGTGTTTAAAAAGTCATTTCCAACTTTAACTTCAGCATCTAAATAATGACGCATCATGTTTTTGAAACTCGTGTTGAATGATGAGATGTTTAAATCGCGATCAATCGTTAAAATAAACAAGTTGCTTGAACTTTCAAATAGTGCATTAAGTTTTGATGTTTTCTCAAGTAAATCGTGTTGCGTTTCTTTGTGTTTATTTATTTCATCTGACAGTCTTTTATTTGCTTCTTCCGCTATTTCTGCACGAATTTTTTGAATATTATTTTCATTTTGAAGACTAATATCCATTAACATAAGTAGCATTGAACTTGTGCCATCATAAATGACATTTACCAAACTTATACTGAACTTTTTTTCTTCTTCATTACTACCCAATACTATTTCTGTATAAGCCCCAGATTCTCCAAGATTCTCTCCTATTAACTCATTCAATAAAAATTGCTGGTCTTTAGGAAAAATTTCAAAAAGATCCGTTTTTGATTTATCAAGAAATTGGTTAAAAATTAACTCCGCTTTTGAGTTTTTATAAACCAATTGGTTTTTTGTGAAAATGAAAATACTAATGGGTGAATTATCTACAATATTTCTAAAACTCTGAACGGATTCTGAAATTTTTGTTTCGCTCAATCTTTTTTCTGTAATGTCATTTACAAAAACCTGAATTACATTTTCATTATTTAAATCTACCGAAACAAAAGTTGTTTCCGCAATGAATAACTCGTCGTTTTTACGTCGAAAAGATCCAGTAAAAATAAATTTCTCCTG
This sequence comes from Crocinitomix sp., assembly GCA_047623705.1. GTDB lineage: Bacteria > Bacteroidota > Bacteroidia > Flavobacteriales_D > Crocinitomicaceae > Crocinitomix. The sequence continues at coordinate 28,231 of JBLHOW010000001.1, read as the reverse complement.
ATTTCTTAAATCCTTTATTTTCTGACAAAGTTCTTCTTTTTTTTCTTCATCTTCACCAAAAAAACTATCAAACCGCTGTTCAATTAAATCATTCTTAGTAATACCAAAAACGGTTTCGCTTTTTTCATTTGTTTCAATAATTTCAAACTTATTGTTTTTGTTCTTTTTTAGAAGAATTACTGCAGAATTCCCTTGTTCAAATAGTATTTTAAATTTTTTCTCGGAAACTTGCAACTCATAACTATTTACAATCAATTGGTGTAACCAGCGGCTCACAAAAATCGCAACTGAAGAAAAAATGATGGAATAAACAACGTAGTGTAGTTTTATTGAAGGATAGTACAGACTCAAAACATACAAAAAAACATGATAAATAATGAAGTATGAAAGCGTTGTCTTTTGTTCAATATATAAATAGCTGGCTCCACTACCGATAAATAATAAATAAGCCAATTCGCGAGTTCCGCCATTATTAGTGAACCAAACTATTGCCACAATAACTGTAGCTAAAACAAAAACTTGATGAAAACAAATTTGATGTGTAATTACAGTTTTATTATTTCTGTAAACGCGAAAAAAGAATAAAGCAGCTAGTAAAACGCCTATTAAGACCAGGTTCTCTATGTTTTTATTCCAAAAATATTGTAAGACAGTAACCAGAATCAAAACTGGTACACCAATCAAAAATGAATCATTATACAACTTTATTGTTGATAATGAAAAGGCTCTATTCCCCTCTTTATTATTCTCTTCTTTTTGCCCCATTAAATTTCTTCGTCGACTGGTATAACTCTAAATCCATCAATTTTAAATATTTCTCCGCGCTTATATTCTATTTCTTGTGTTTGAATTCCTTTATTGTCATAAGTCCTCCATTTACCATGCTTTTCTCCTCCAAGATATTTACCGACTTGCTTTTTACGTCCGTTTTTATGATAATAAATATGTTTACCCTTTGGTTCTCCTTCATTATAAACACCTGTAAAGGCTAATTTTCCGTTTTGGTAGTAATGCTTCCATGTTCCGGTTTCAATACCTAAGGTGTATTCCCCAACCTCTTTATGGTCCCCTACATAATAAAACCACTCTCCTTCTCTTAATCCATTATAATAATCCCCACGGGTCATCTCACTACCTAACGAATCATATTCATAAACAGTTCCCTCTAAAAGTTCTTTTCTATTATAGAATTCTTTTCGTTTTACCTGACCATTTTGATAATACCAAATCCAAGTACCTTTGAGTTTATTATCCGAAAAATTACCTTCTTGTTCTTTTTTGCCATTGGCATAATAATAAACCCATTTCCCTTCTTTTTTACTATTCGCATAAACACCCTTGCCTTTTTCTTTTCCTGATTTATAATAGTGCGTCCATTCACCTTCATAAATTCCATTACCTGTTATTATTCCTTCTGCAATTACGGTATCTTTTGCATAAATAAAACCATTTATTATCTCACCTTGCTCATTATATTCTCTAAAAGTTCCATTTTTTACACCATTATCTAAGCCACCAATTAATTTAACTTTACCGTTGTCGTAAAATTCCTTATACAATTCAATTATCACCAATTCATCTGAATGACCTGCAATTGTATCACCTTCCATTTTTTGTAAATCAATGAGTTTCCCTTTTTTATTAAATATTTTTGATAGTCCACTTTTATTACCATCCTTATAGCCAATTTCACTTTTAATTGTCCCGTTAGGAAAAAAAGTACGCCATACTCCTGTTTTTTTTCCATTTTCATCCAATCGATTAAATTCTTTCCGATCTTTTAAAAAACCATTATCATAAATCTCCTCTGTGATTACATCTCCACTCTCACTAAATTCTAGGGCCAAGCCTATTTCTTTACCGTCTATAATTTTAGTCCGTTTTTTTAATACGCCGCTTGGGTAATACTCTAACAAGTCGCCTTGCGCAACATCATTGATATAAAACATTTCTTTTAGAACATTTCCGCTGGTGTCGAAATACACAGCACATCCATTCTTTTTATCATTGACATAATCAAAGAGATGACTTTTTCTTCCTTCTGAATCAAAAAACAACCAAAGACTATCAGAGAGACCATTTTCTTTTGTGCCGGCAGATTTTAACGTACCATCAGAATAGTAGCTTTTCCAAATGCCAACTGGCACACCTCCTTTAAAATTCCCTTCGCTTGAAATTCTACCGTTTTGATAATAAAAAACATTTCGCCCATCAGGATCTATTTCTTGCCCAAAAACAGAGCTTGATCCGCAAAAAACTAATATCCCTACTATAATATAATTTATAATAAATCTCTTTAAAAGGAAAGAATGGTTATTATTATTAGGGCTGTTCATATGTTAATAAGTAGTAACTTTTTATTAGGATTTCTAATTTAAGGCTTTTTTTCAATAAACTACTAACAGTATAAAACATTAAACTCCCCAGTAAATAAAAGAAAAACACAGGTTATGAACATTCTTGTATTTTTCCCAATTGTTAATAACAATATTTTTTCTTCTTGTATTTTTTGTCAATAAAATGGTGGTTAAAAAAAGGTTAACTTTTTGATTAAATTCAAATTTTCCATTACCTGAAAAAATTTATTTAGAAAACAAAAAAAGTTTTCACTTTTAATCACGAGTTTATTAGCAGCTTATTAACAATAAGTTAAAAAAGGTGTTAATAAACTATTGCTTTGGAAGGCCTATTTTTAGTGGGGTGCGTAAAAAAGGCAATAAGATGTTAATAATTATAAACAATGATATTTTTGGGATAAAGAATAAAACAATAGCTTTGAAAAAAAGATAAAATATGTTAATACCTATTGGATGTGATCATGCAGGAGTTGATTTAAAAGAAACTGTAAAAAACCATTTAATCAGTAAAGGTTTTCAAGTTGAAGATTATGGGACAAATGGACCAGATAGTGTCGATTATCCTGATTTTGGACATAAAGTTGCCGATCATGTTACTAATGCTAAAGGATTAGGAATAGTGATTTGTGGTAGCGGAAACGGAATTAACATGACGGTAAACAAACACCAAGCAATTAGGTCTGCGCTTTGTTGGACTGCAGAAATTGCTGAATTAGCAAGGCTTCATAATAATGCGAATATTATTGCTATTCCTGCAAGGTTTGTAAGTACCGAATTGGCACTTGAAATGATTGATACTTTTTTAAGTACTGAATTTGAAGGTGGAAGACATGGCAGAAGAGTGGATAAAATCAGTTGTTAATTTTATTCCTTTATCAGTTGCTCAATTAAGGAGTCTGTTTTTTCAACAAACTCGTCATAATACATTCCAGTTCCAGGACCATTAAAACCTGTATGAATTCTTTTGACTTCTCCTTCTTTATCGATAAAGATGAGTGTAGGGAATGAAATGACGCGATTTAACATAGGAAACAATTCACTAGCGGAAGTCTTTGAAGCTTTACCACCTATTAAGAAGGTATAATTTAAATTGAGGTTCTCTTTGTATTTTTTAACTTTTGCTATTCTTTCTTCGGTTGTTTTTTGTGTTTCAAATGTTACCGCAATAATTTCGAGTTGATCACCAAACTTCTTTTTTTGTTCCACTAAATATTTACTTTCATCTAAACAGTTGGGACACCAAGTGCCCATAATTTGAATTAAAGTTGCTTTTCCTTTTGTATCTTCATTCGGATACACATATGTGTTATTATTTAAGTCAGGTAATGAAAGGTGAATGTTATCATCTGTTACCAAATAAGTTAAGGAGTCTGGATCTGTTAACTCAAAACTTGCGTTACGCACTGCATACCAGTTGGACTTGTAGTGTGTTCCTGATAAAAACTCACCCCAAAGAGTATCTTGCTTAAGTTTAGAACGAAACAGAAAAGCATGGGAACCATCAAAAGTTGAAAGGTAAAGGCTATCATTAGAAACGACACCTTCCAAATAGCGATAATCTCCTGTTTCCGTTAGAAAGGTTCCTTTTACAACATCTTTTTGACTGTATGAACAATGAGTAGTTATTGGATCAAATACACCAATTGCTTTTTCAGGTTCTTTATCATAATCAAAAGTTACTTCCCATTTTCCAAATATATCAACAGTTGATCCCATTTTAGGAAATCGTGGAAGGTATTCATTTACACATGTAAATGGTATAGCGTAATTATCACCTTTGGCATAATTGAACCAACTGCCAACAATGCAGTTTTTTTTAAGGATTTTTGCTTTTAATTGCGAATCAAATGCGGGAAAAGAAATAAATAAAGAATCTTTTTTTTGTACTATATCTGTTAATTCAATCGATTCATCTGCATTAATTACAAAAAGACGGACGGTTTTTTTACCCTTCTCTAATAAAAATGTGACAGGCAACATTGTTGTAGCGTTTATCTTAAACTCTGAGTGCCAATAACCAGGTTGAACTTTTTTATTCCTTGAAAAACCACATAGGGATAGGGTTAAAAAGGAGACAAGAAAAATAATTTTCATTTATTGAATTGCGTTTAGACTTAATTAAAGCTATAATTACAGCACATAAGTCGAATGCTAAATATAGGAAAATTATAAATTATCATAGGCATCATGCAACTTTTAAATAAAGTAAGTGGTCTATGTATTGGAAAGAGTATTTATGACGGAAGAGCAATTAGTTAAAGAATGTATTTCCGGAAATGCGATTGCCCATAAAAAGTTCTATGACTTATTTGCGAAAAAAATGATGGGTGTATGCCTGCGTTACTGCAGTAATCCTGATGAAGCACAAGATGTGTTACAAGATGGTTTTATTAAAGTATTTAGCAAGCTGCCGAAATTTGTTAATAAAGGATCATTAGAAGGTTGGGTGAGAAGAATAATGGTGAATACCGCGCTTGATCAGTATAGAAAAAACAAAAAATTTCAAAAAGATGTTGAAATTGATGCTGTTTCTTTTAAACTGGAACAAAGTGATTTTATAATTGAAACCATTAATGCGAATGACTTGTTAAAAATCATTCAAACGATACCAAAGGGATATCGGGTCGTATTTAACCTTTTCGCAATTGAAGGGTATTCGCATAAGGAAATTGCGGAACAGCTGGGAGTAACTGAAAGCACGTCAAAGTCGCAGTACTCTAGAGCGAAAAAAATGTTAAGAAAATTATTAGTTGATAATAATATAGTAGTAGAAGGTGAAAGATAATTTAAATATAGAGGAACTATTTCAAGATAAGTTCAGCTCATTCGAAGGAGAAGTGAGTCCAGATGCCTGGGCAAACATTCAACAAGGAATGGCGGCTGGTGCGGCAGGTACAACTGCGGTAACTGGTATGAGTTTATTAATGAAAGGTGTTATAGCTGGTGGAATTGTTGCTGCAACAGTTACAAGTGTTTACTTGTTTTCTGATTCAACAAAACAAGAAATTACTCCAGAAGATAATTTGGTTGTGAACAACCAGGTTGATAATGGCACAAATAATATTGTTGTAGATCAACCCTTACAGGGTGAAGATTTACCAAACAATACGATAGATGGATTAAATGTATCTGTTGATAATGTTACTGATCAAACAAATACTGAAACGGTAAGTGATGTTTCGGATGATGGTGTAATAGATAATAGTGGAGTCGTTCCTAATAATGTTGTAGTTAGTGATCCACAAACGGATAATGTTTCTACGAACGGTGGTAATGAAAATGGTGGAACGCCAAATGTTGCTCCAGATAGAGTAGTTATTCCAAGCCCAATAAACGATCCTACGCCAGGTACGATCGATAAGGACCCAATTGTTGAAAAACAAATTTCAAGTGATCTTATTATTGAACCAGGAAATGAGTTTGCTCCTACAACCTATGCTTTTCACGCAAATTCACAAAACGCAGAAAGTGTAGAATGGTTATTTGAAGATGGGACAGTATTGAATGGTGATGATGTAGAATATACGTTTGAAAAAGCAGGAACTTATCAGGTAGAAATGCTCGTGCATGGAAAAGGTCAGTTAGATAGTAAAACAATAGAGGTTATTATTAAATCAAGCTCTAGTATTAATACATTACCTAATATTATCACGCCAAACGGAGATAGAACAAATGATTTCTTTGCTATTAGTACAACTGATATTGAGACGTTTGAAATAAAAATCACCGATTTACAAGGAAGAGTTCTATTTGAATCAACAGATGTGAATTTTAGATGGTATGGAACTAATTTAGGAGGTGAGGAATTACCTGCAGGTAATTATATCTATTCTTTCTTTGCAAGAGGAGTTGATGGTACTGAGTTTAAGAAGGCCGATCAAATAAAAATTAAGATAGAATAAAAACTTACCTTATAAAAATAATAAAAAAGCGCACTTCAATTTGAGGTGTGTTTTTTGTTTTAATACGTATATAAATAATTGATGATCAATTGCAGATTCCTTGAAAATGGAGGCATACAATAAAAAGTAAAGCTCTCACACGCAATCATTGCTTGTGTTTACCTATTTTTAGAGAATAAAAAACAACTTGAAGTTTCTATTCACCGCCATATTATTTCTCTTTACATTCCTCTCCTTTGGACAGGAGGAAGAAGTGGTAGTTGATTTTGAGCCATTAGGAGGGAAATTCGATAAGCCAACTACAGTAACACTTTCAGCTACAGAAGACGCAACAATTTATTATACAATAGACGGTTCTCGACCAAGTTCAGGCGCTATGCGTTATCGTGCCCCAATAGTTGTAAAAACTGTGAATGTTATTCGGGCAGTGGCTTATAAAAATGGAAAACGATCTGAAACTGTTACTCAATCTTACTTTTGCGATCGAGAATATACTTTGCCAATTATTTCAATAGTAACTAATCCAGAAAACTTATGGGATTATAGCACAGGTATTTATGTAAAAGGCTGTTGTGCAGATACTATTGAACCTTATATAGGGGCCAACTTTTGGAGAGATTGGGAGAAACATGCCAATATTGAAATGTATGAAACTGATGGGGAACTCTGTTTCAACCAAGGAGTAGGTATTAATTTATTTGGAGGTTTTAGTCGTATGTTACCGCAAAAGTCATTGGCCATTTTTGCAAGAGAAAAATATGGTGAAAAACGAATTAAGTACCCAATTTTCCCCGAGCGGGATATTAAAAAATACAAGTCTTTTATCATTCGAAACTCAGGAGGTGATTTTAGAAGAACACATTTTAGAGATGCCTTTATGACACAATTGGCGGCTCCAACAGGGGTTGCAATTCAAGCTTATCATCCAGCAATTGTCTTTTTAAATGGCGAATATTGGGGTATTCAAAATTTACGCGAAAAAATTAGTGAACACTATCTTAAATCTAACTTTGGTGTTGATAAAGATAATGTAGATATACTACGGCATAATGGTGTAAAACGACACGGATCATCAGCGAATTATAAGAAATTATTACGTTTTTTACGAACGGAAGATATGTCTAGTGATATAACAGTTGCAGAGCTGAGAACCTTTATGGATGTTGAAGACTATTTACGTTATAATATTGCAGAAACCTATTCTGATAACAGAGATGCAGGAGGAAATATTCGCTATTGGAGAGAAAGAAATGATTCGGCAAAATGGCGTTGGGTTTTATATGACTTGGATTTAGGTTTAGGAAACAATGCTTATACTGGGTATAAACGGAATACCGTTAAAAAGTTCACCTCTCCTAATTATGAAGCTTGGCCTGATCCCGCTTGGTCTACTTTTATTATTCGGAAATTATTGGAAAATGAAACAGTTAAAAATCAATATATCAACACATTTGCTGACCACTTAAACACTGTTTATAGTTCTGAAACAGCATTGGCCTTAATTGATGAGATATATGGAAACTTGGTTACAGAAATGCCTTACCACGTAGATAAATGGAAAACAACTGTTGAGAACTGGGACTTTCATGTGGATGTTGTGCGTGAATTTGTACGAGAACGACCGGCATATTTAAGAAGGTTTATTTTACAAAAGTTTGATTTAGAAGGAGTAATGGACGTAACAATTAAATATCCAGGAGATGAGATAGCCAACGTGACGTTTAATAGTTTGAAAATTAAGGAAGATTTTGAAGGTATTTATTTTCAAGATGTACCCGTGACAATAACAGTTGAACCTAAACATGATTATAATTTTATTGGATGGGAAGGTAGAGATGAAAAAACACCGAGTATAACAGTAAGTTCGGGTACAGACTTAACCTTGGAACCATTATTTGAACCAAAATCAAGAAGTGTTCAGACTGATTCCATAATTTTTAATGAAATAGCGGTTTATCAAGTGGAGGGAGACACTTCACAGGACTGGATCGAGATTTATAACCATTCAAGCAGTTCTGTTGATGTAAGCGGCTGGAAATGGACGAAGGCGAATTTCAAAAAAGGTTTTGTGTTGCCAGAAAACACGATAATAGGAGCTGACGCTTATCTTGTACTTGCGAGAAATAAATCAAATTATGCGGCTTATTATAATACAGATACTGTTGCTGTAGTTGGCAATTTTGAATTTGGATTATCTAAAAAAGGAGAACACATAAAATTATATGACTTGGAAGGATTAATAGTCGATTCACTCACGTATAATTATGATGATTGGGATACTGCAGCAACATTTAATCTTGTTCATCCAGATTCCGCCAGCGACATAATTGGAAATTGGAATTTGGAGCAACCCAATCCCGGAGATATCAGTAGGGCTTATAAAACCTACCTCAAACATGAAGCCGATAAAAAATATTGGACAAAAATCTACTATATCGGCGGTGGAAGCTTTTTTTTTATCTTGGTCGTTGGACTTCTATTACGCCGATCTTCTAAAAAGCGTAAGAAAAAAGAAATAGAGTTATAAATAAGGCCGGCCATATACAGTCAAACAAGTGACTATCTTATGTTTATTGTAAAGTGAATTTGTGTTGATAATTCCGTATGTTCAATAGCCGTAAAAAACACCACTCCCTAAACTCGTTTTGTGTATTAAAAGGTTAGTTTGGCTAATTGTTAACTATTAAGCCTATCTTGAACGAAAGAACCCAAAACAAAACTTACACCAAAAATATTTTCACTTTGTTATTCGCTTATTAATAATAATAGTGTGGTACTACCTTAGTGTTTTATATTTGGTTTGAACGAATAAAACAATTTACCTAAAAATTAAACCATGGGATACGAACTCCACGCCAAAACATATTACAATACAAAGGATATACAAAGCGGAGACGAGCACTATATCACCATTCCAAATATGAGTGCAAAGATATTAGCTGATATTAGTTACAGCGGTACTGGTTGGCAATTGATAAAAGGCACAGTGGCTAATGATGTTAGACCAACCGGCGGATATTTAAATGTATATATCTTGTTGAGTAATTGTTTTCATGAACCACTAGAAAATGCGGCATTAATATTAACCTGTTCGGTTAGCTATTGGGGGTCTCCACCTTCAAGCGGTTGGGGTTCTGTTACATGGACTGCCGTTTTAATGGATACGGAAATTACAATAAAGAGTGTCACTAATTAGATCATTATGTTTAACGTATCAATTGTAAATAAAAGCAACCGTAAAGTAACGCTGAAGCCAGATGGCAATTTTTCAGATGAGAACAGAGTGATAATCGTGGAAGGCTATCCTGCTCCATTAACCATTACAAAATCACTTGATCAATATGGAGTACCATTGATTGGAGAATTAAAAGTATTTAATGGCAAACAAACCGGACTGTTGAATTTTTGTGACCGGGGAGAGATCACTGTAATTATAAACAATAAAGGTGTCTATAAGGCAGTTGCAGCTGGCGGAAACGCTACATCTGGAGAACTTATTCAGCCCGTGGAGCGATTGAAAGAAGTCCTTTATTTCGATTGGGTAGCATCTCAGACACCTATAGTCTGGGTAGGTGAATTGGTATCTTTGGCTTGGACTAGACGAAGTGATCACAGTGGAACGTGCTATGAGGTTGAAATATATCGTGGTGAAGAGTTAATAGAAAAGATGGATAGTACTCCGTATGGTTATGCTCATTATATTCCAGTCGTTGAGGATTTAGGTCATAACTTATGGGCCAAGATTAGTGCGCATGCACCGGGTAAAATACCAAGTAAAACTGTGAATTCAGGAAAGGTAACCTGTGTTACCCTAAAAATGTAGCGGTTTTAATTAATTACCATAAGGGTTATTGGCGTGTACTTATGAAAAGTACAATGGTCTCCTGCTTATATAATGAAAATAATCAAAGAGGCAGAAGAGGTGGTTTTGGTCAATGGTGTTTATGAATGCTTGGTTTATTATCGTATCCACTATAGAAAAGATAGAGATGTAACTTTTGAAGAAAAGCGCTTGAATAGGTGATTTTTTTGAAACTCATTTTTAGAATAAACATATAATGAGATTCGTTGACAGATTATTTTCAATGATCTGTAGGATGGTTAAAACAACACCTCTCAAACCGTCGGCTTTTGCAAAGCCTGGTTTTTTATGGTCTAATTCTCAATTGAATAAATTCATTTCGATTTAGTCCATAAAAAAACCCAGTTCTGAATTTTCAGAACTGGGTTTGCTCGAGGTCCCGAGCAGATTCGAACTGCTGTAGATGGTTTTGCAGACCACTGCCTAACCGCTCGGCCACAGGACCCTTTTTATAAGGATGCCAAAGATAAAAATAAAATCTAAATCCGAAACATTAAAATCGAAAAGAAAATTGGCTTATCCTTCAATGACAACAGCAACCTCTTTTACAACACCTTGAATAGGTGGGTTTAATTTACGAACTTTAATATGAGCTTTTTCAAGTGAGCTAAATTCATTTTTAAAACGATTTAATATCCGATAAGCCACGTGTTCAATTAGTTTCGATCGAATTGCCATTTCTTCAACCACAATATTTCGCACAGCTACATAGTCAATTGTATCAATTAATTTGTCTGTTTGTGCCGATTTTGTAAAGTTTGTTGTTAAGATAATGTCAACAATATATTTACCACCCAACACGGCTTCTTCGCCCATGCATCCATGATAAGCATATAACTCAATTCCGGTTACTTCTATGAAGTTATTCATACTTGTGCGGCGTTTTTTAAGGTATTTACTTTTGTTAAACCTTCTTCCATTCGAGTTATTACAAGATCTTTTCCTAAAGTCGCGCAAATATCAAACATGGACGGTCCCATGCCTTTTCCAGTGACAAGTAATCTGAATCCTGGTCCAACTTTACCGAATCCATATTCTTTCTTCGCTAAATAAGCCGAGAAAACTGTTTCGATATTAGCTGTTGTAAAAGCTTCGATTGTTTTTAGCTCTGCAAGTAATTCCTGCATGATTTCAGGCGTGTCGTCTTTCCATTTCTTTCGAACCGTTTTTTCGTCATAATCGGAAATAGCTGAACGAAAGAAATAATCACCGTCAGAAACAATGTCTTGAATGAATGTAGCACGCTCTTTCATTAAGCCACAAACATTGGCTAAATAATCAGCAGAATAATCTCCTTCTACTAAGTTATCTGCAATAATCGTTTCTGCCAAACCTTCATTTGAAGTAGCACGTAAATATTGTTGGTTAAACCATTTTGTTTTATCTGGATCGAATCTTGCTCCAGATTTTCCTACGCGGTCTAGTGAAAATAAATTCACCATTTCTTCTAAGCTAAACAACTCTTGATTGTCTCCAGGGTTCCATCCTAAAAGAACAAGCATATTAATAAAGGCATCTTTGAAATATCCGTCTTCTTTATAACCGCTAAATTTTTCACCATCTGCAGATAGCCAGTCAATTGGAAAAACAGGGAAACCTAATTTGTCTCCATCTCTTTTACTTAGTTTTCCTTTTCCATCTGGTCTTAATATCAATGGTAAGTGTGCAAACTTTGGACGTTCCCATCCAAAAGAATCATATAATAAAACATGCAATGGGGCAGAGGGTAGCCATTCTTCTCCACGAATAACATGTGTTATTTCCATTAAATGGTCATCTACAATATTTGCTAAATGATAGGTTGGCATCCCCGTTTCTTTAAACAAAACCTTATCATCAAGGTTGTTTGTGTTTACTGTCACCCAACCTCTAATTTCGTCTTCTAATTTAATGTCCACATTACGTGGCATTTTCATTCGAATAGTATAAGGGTCGCCATTGGCTAATCTTTTTTCAACTTCTTCTTTTGATAATGAGATTGAGTTTTTCATGGATGAACGCGTCACACCATTGTATTGCCAATTAGCCAAGCCCATTGTTTTAGCCTGCTCGCGCATGTTCTCTAGATCTTCTGATGTATCAAAAGCTAAATAAGCATGCCCTGATTCAACCAGTTGGTCAGCATAAGGACGATATAATTCCATACGATCAGATTGAACATAAGGACCTTTATCGCCACCATAGCCAACACCTTCATTTGGTTCAATTCCACACCATTTTAATGATTCAAGAATATAGTCTTGGGCACCTGGCACAAAACGTTTTTGATCCGTATCCTCAATACGTAATATAAAATCTCCGCCGTTTTTTTTTGCGAATAAATAATTGTACAAGGCTGTTCTAACACCACCCATATGTAATGGACCCGTTGGACTTGGTGCGAATCTTACTCTTACTTTACTCATAATCTTTACTATTTAAGTAGGCGCAAAGATACATTTTTGGTAGGAATTACGTTATAAAGGCTTAGGACTTTACTATGCGACTAATTTTCTTACTTATTTGTTTTGCTATAAATAACCAACTGAATGCTAAATCAGTTGGGTGGAAGTATCATGATTTTATTCGGAAAGCGGATGCATTAATCTATCATGAAGATAAGGTGAATTTTGATAGTGTTTTTTATTATTACGATCAGGCACTGGGCACTGGTAGTGAAAGTTATGGGGATGATATTGATTTTATAACTCATGCAATTTGGTATGGCTATTATAGACGAGCAAAGCGTTATTTGTTAATTGGTGCGGCAAAAGAATTAACTTGGAAAGAGGCCAAACAGTCAATGGTTTTGGCAAAATGTTATTTATGGAAAAGTGATGCTCGTTTTAATGAATACTTAACCCATAAATCTAGAATTGTAGATGTTTGTTCCAGAGCTGAGTTTGATGCGGTTTATGATTCAATAACAAGACCAACATTGAATAAAGAGGTTATAAAATTACTTGATAAGGCGGATCGAATAAATAATAGAAGTAAGCAGCGCGCAGTTGATGATTTGATTGAACGGGATTATAAAGGCTATTACCCATTGTTTAAGGTAGTGGTATTGACTGAAAGAATACCTACTGTGGCAGAGGTTGGCATTAGAGGACATGGAATAATAGAGCGAGTTATTCAACAGTGTTCTGCGATACAGATTTTAATACTGCTTCCGTTTTTGTTAGAGGCAATACATGACGGAGCTTATTTGTATAATGAGAGCTTAGCTGAGGCGATTAACCGGTGTGCAATTTACGACGGAGAATTTATTGTGTTAAAACAAGGCAACTTTATGATTGAGAAAGACACGCTTTACGGTGCAGAAAAATGGGGCAATTATTCCTATTTAGGGCTAGATTATACACGGAACAAATTGGACTTTATAGAAGAGAGGTATCTTCAACCATTAAGACATACTGATATCACAATTGATCAGGTAAATATAATGCGGGATACACTTTGTTTAGATTCAATTCAAACTCATTTAGAATTAAATAATGTCAAGCAATTAAATCGCTTTCTTTTTGAAGAAAATTTGGACTCACTAAATGCTGGTAAATAATATCGTGTGACCAATAGTTAATGAAACGTTAAATAAGTGAACTAATTTGCACGATTGTTGTACTGTACAGTGGAAATACTTACCTTAGGGAGTTAGATTAAAACGTAAAAAATTGAATAAATTTCAAAAAGTCATAAATCAGATAGAACTTTTTATAAAGAAGTACTATAAAAATCAGATGCTAAAAGGGGCCATTCTCTTTTTAGGGTTGCTCTTGTTAAGCTACTTGGCGGTAACTGGTTTAGAGTATATTGGTCATTTCGGATCAGGAGTGCGGTTGGGTTTATTAATTTGTTTCATAGGAATGAATGTGTTCTTATTGATCCGATTTTTGATTGTTCCCTTATTAAAACTAAATAAGTTAGGAAAACATCTTTCATTGATTGATGCATCAGAGATGATTGGGAAAATTTTCCCTGATGTAGGTGATAAATTAAAAAACACACTTCAATTAAATAGTGATAAGGAGGCAGCGACTGCTAATTTAGAATTAGTCAATGCGAGTATAGAACAACGCTCAGGTAATTTATCTGTTGTTCCATTTTCTACAGGAATTGATTTAACAGAGAATAGACAATATCTCAAATATTTGATTCCAGTTGTTTTATTATTTGTTTTAATAGCTGTCGTTAGTCCAAATTGGTTTTTTGATGGTTCTAAACGAGTTATTAATTTTTCAACCGAATACGTTGAGCCAGCCCCGTTTGATTTCGTTCTTGAAAGTGATGATGAGGCTATTGAGGGAGAGAACTATACCTTAAGAATTAAACTAAAAGGGGATGAAATCCCTAACGAAGTAAAGGTGTATACCAATAATGGTAACTATAATTTAAAGCAAACATCCAACGTTACTTTTGAACATGAATTCGTAAATCTTTCAAAAGAGTTGAGTTTTTATTGCGTTGCTAACGGCTTTGAATCTAAGGATTTTGAAGTGGAGATGTTACATAAGCCAGTCATTGATGATTTGAGTTTAAATGTGGTATATCCTAAACACACAGGGAGGGCGCCAGAAGAGTTTCAGAACACTGGTGAGCTTAATATTCCAGAAGGTTCTATAATTGAATGGAATATTGGCGCTACAAATATGAGCGAAATGGAAGTAGTGTTTAGTGATACGACCATTCTTTTAAATACTTCAATATCAAATAGATATAAATTTAAGAAACAGTTTTTTGAATCGACTGACTATTTATTAGCTTTGAGTTCAACAGATATACAACATGCGGATTCCATTTTTTATAAAATAGGGGTTGTTAAGGATGAGTACCCAACTATCTCGATTCAGGAGGAGATAGATTCTGCCAATAGTATGAGACGTTTTATCGAAGGACGTATTAGTGATGATTACGGCTTTGGAGGGTTGAGCCTACGCGTAACAGTTACAGGTAAAGACACAAGCTATTCAATATCGAAACCAGTTAGTTTACGAACGAATGCGTCTAATCAACTTTTCTCTTTCATGATGGATGTGTCTCAATATGATTTGAAACCAGGAGATAAGTTGGATTATATTTTTACGGTTACAGACAATGATGAATTGAATGGATTCAAGTCAATGTCATCAAGTCGTAAGTTTTATGAAGTTCCAGAGTTTGATGAATTGGAAAATCAATTGGGTAAAAAAGATGAACAGTTAAAGGATAAAATGGATGAGGCTGCGAAAGATGCCAAGGAACTTAGAGAAGAAATAAAAGAGGTGAAGAGTGAGATGGTTAACAAACCAAATTTGGATTGGAAGGACAAACAAAGTCTTGAAAATTTAATGGAGATGCAGAAGAAACTCGAGAATAATATTAAGGATTTACAAAAGGATTTTGAGGAAAATAAAGAGGAAAAGGAAAACTTTTTAGAGAATTCGGAGGAGTTAAAACAGAAGCAGGAAGAACTTCAAAAACTCATGGAAGAGTTAATGGATGATGAATTGAAGGAACTATTTGAGGAACTGCAGAAGTTAATGGAGGAGATGAACAAGGATGAGTTGGTTGAGAATTTAGAGGAGATGGAGCAGAATGCTGAGGACATGGAAGAAGAGCTTGACCGTACGTTAGAATTGTTTAAAAACATGGAGTTAGATCAGAAGTTGGAAAACTTAGAAGAACAATTAAAAGAACTAGCTGAGGAACAGGAAGAGTTAAAGGAGAAGAGTGAAAATAATGAAATGACTGAGGAGGAATTGGCAAAGGAGCAAGAAAAGTTAAATGAGAAGTTTGATGAAATCCAGAAAGATATGGATGAAATTGAAGAGAAGAATCAAGAGTTGGAAGAACCTCGAGATATGGATTTTAATGAGGAGATGGAAGAACAGGTTGATAGTGAAATGCAGGAATCTAAAGAAAGTTTGGATAGCGGCAAACAAAAGAAGTCTGAAAAAAGTCAAGGTAAAGCTGCAGACATGATGAAGCAAATGGCCGAGGATGTTGCTGCAATGAAACAAGCAGCTGCGGAAGAACAGGCGCAAGAGGATATGGATGCCTTGCGTTTCTTATTAGAGAACTTAATTAACCTTTCATATACTCAGGAAGACTTAATGGACACTTATGGGAAGGTTAGAAAAGATGATCCTTATTATCTACAATTGAACCGTGAGCAATTAGAGATTAGTAAATCAACAGTAATTGTAAACGATTCATTAGTGGCCTTAAGTAAAAGAGTTGGTGAATTGTCCTATATGATTAATGAGGAATTGAATGAATTATCATATAACCTTGATAAATCTTTAGTGTTTTCTGAGGCGCGTAAAACAGGACAGCTTATGCAACATCAGCAATATAGTATGACGGGTTATAATGATTTGGCGTTAATGTTATCTGAGGTTTTGGATCAGATGCAACAGCAAATGAAAAACCAAAAACCTGGTTCGGGGTCTTGTGATAATCCTGGCGGGGCTGGATCAGGTAAGTCAGGAAAGCAAATGTCAATGGAACAAATGAAGCAAGCTTTAAGTGAACAAATTGCGAAAATGAAAGGTGGAAAAAAACCTGGTGGAGAAGAAGGAAAGGGTAAAGAGGGAGAAGGAAAAGGTGAAACCCCTGGAGGGTCTAATGGTGGAATACCACAATTATCGTCTAAAGAGATTGCTAAAATGGCGGCTGAACAAGGTCGTTTAAGAGAAGGTTTAAAGCAATTAAAACAGGAATTGAACAAAGATGGTAGTGGCGCAGGAAATGGTTTGGATAAATTAATAGAGGATCTTGATAAGTTACAAACGGATTTAATTAATGGAAACGTTGGTAGTGATTTTGTGAAACGTCAAGAAGATATTTATTCACGTTTATTAGAAAGTGAAAAAGCTATGCGTGAGCGGGGCTATAGTGAGGAGCGTGAAGCAAAAGAAGGAAAAAATGATGAGGATGGTAACCTTAAAGAATTTACAGAGTATAATAAAAAGAAGGACGCCGAAATTGAGTTTTTACGCTCATTACCGGTAGGCCTCCAAGTTTATTATAAAGGCTTGGTAAACGAGTATTTTAATTCTGTAAACAACTAATGAATGCATAGTATTGAAATTAGGTCTGACTTAAAGTTCATGTCTGAAGTAGAACTTTTAATCGACACAGTATGTGAGGATCTTAAGTTAAATGAGGATCATTACGGTAACATTTTAATTGCGGTAACCGAAGCTGTTAACAATGCAATTGTACACGGCAATCATAATGACGAGGATAAGAAAGTAAAAGTGGAAGTAGCCAAGGCTGATGAAAAGGTAACGTTTATTGTTGCTGATGAAGGGAAAGGTTTCGACTTTGATAATTTACCAGATCCAACCGCACCAGAAAATATTGAAAAACCAGATGGACGAGGAATCTTTTTAATGAAAAACTTGTCGGATGAGGTGAACTTTGATTTGAATGGTTCAAAAGTTAGTATTACCTTTGTATCCGAAAATGGATAATGAAATCTTATATAATTTTATAGATATAGAAATTCCGGACTTCAATCCGGAATTTTTTAGTTTATGGATCAATCATATTGTTGTAGACAATGAGTTTGAATTAGGAGAGTTGTCATATGTGTTTTGCACAGATGATTATCTCTTAGAAATGAATAAGGAACATTTGAACCATGACTATTATACAGATATAATAACATTTAATTATAACGTATATTTTAGTTTAAGTGGGGATTTGTTTATTAGTTATGATCGTATAATTGATAATGCAAAGGTCTTGGGAGTTTCTGTTTTTGATGAATTATCCCGCGTGATGATTCATGGTGTTTTGCATTTACTTGGTTATAATGACAAGTCGGATAAAGAGCAAGAAGAAATGACGCGATTAGAGAATGAATGTTTAGTTAAACGAAATAGTTTCACGTGAAACATTAATGAATTGTTCCACGTGAAACATTGATAAATATGTTACCAGAATACGATATTATAGTAGTAGGTGGTGGTCATGCAGGATGCGAGGCCGCATATTCGTCTGCAAAGATGGGTTCAAAAGTTTTGTTGGTGACTATGAATTTAGCAACCATTGCACAAATGTCATGTAACCCCGCTATGGGTGGTGTTGCTAAAGGACAAATTGTACGCGAAATTGATGCGCTTGGCGGAGGGTCAGGAATGGTTACCGATAAGTCAGCCATTCAATTTAAAATGTTGAACCTTTCTAAAGGGCCAGCAATGTGGTCGCCAAGAACACAAAATGACAGGATGCGTTTTGCAGAAGAATGGCGAATGCTATTGGAGCGAACAGAAAATGTTGACTTTTGGCAAGACATGGTCAATGGCCTTATTGTGGAAGATGGAAAGTTGAAAGGTGTGACTACAGCAATGGGTCAACAAATTTTCGGAAAGTCGGTTGTTTTAACAAACGGAACCTTTTTAAATGGTTTGATCCATCTTGGAGAAAAGAACTTTAAAGGAGGACGATCAGGTGAAGGTGCCAGTTATGGCATTACCGAACAATTGGTTGATTTAGGTTTTGAATCGGGCAGAATGAAAACGGGAACACCGCCACGTGTGGATGGCCGTTCATTAGATTATACAAAAATGGAGGAGCAACCCGGCGACGAAAAGCCATTGAAGTTCTCTTATTCTGAAGAAACGAAGCCACTTGCAAAACAAAGAAGTTGTTATATCACTTATACCAATCAAACAACACACGATATATTAAAAACAGGCTTTGATAGAAGCCCAATGTTTAATGGAGCAATTGGTGGAGTAGGTCCGCGTTATTGTCCTTCAATTGAAGATAAGATTAATCGATTTGCTGAACGAGATCGTCATCAAATATTTGTGGAGCCAGAAGGTTGGGATACGGTTGAAATTTATGTGAATGGATTTAGTACTTCATTACCTGAAGAGGTTCAATTGGAAGCAATGAAAACTATTCCTGGGTTTGAGAATGTAAAAATGTTTCGTCCAGGATATGCAATCGAATATGATTACTTTCCGCCAACACAATTAAAACATACATTAGAAACGAAGTCAATAGAGAATTTATATTTCGCTGGCCAGATTAATGGAACCACAGGGTATGAAGAGGCAGCTTCGCAAGGATTAATGGCAGGCGTGAATGCACACAATAAATTGACGAATAAACCTGAGTTTATTTTAGGGCGTGCCGAAGCATATATTGGTGTGTTGATAGATGATTTAATTACGAAAGGAACGGATGAACCTTATCGTATGTTTACATCAAGAGCCGAGTATCGTATCTTGCTGCGTCAAGATAATGCAGATTTGCGCTTAACAAAGTTGGGTCATGAAATTGGTTTAGCAAGTGACGCTAGTTTAAAACGTGTAGAGGCTAAGATCGAAAAAACAGAAGCGATTAAAACATTGTTAGCAAAAGCGAGTGTTGCACCAGAAGAAATTAATGACTATTTAGCATCAAATAAATCATCAGCAATTAAACAAAAGGTAAAGGCTAATTCAATCTTAAGGCGCCCACATATTTCATTGGAAGGTTTAAGAAATTGCTCTGAATTTTTGAATGAGAAACTGAACGCCATCTGTGAATTAGAAGATGATGCTTTAGTGCAAGCTGAGGTTCAAATTAAATACGAAGGATACATTACACGTGAAGAACAAATGGCTGATAAAATGGATCGTTTGGAAAATGTAAAAATTCCACCTGATACAGATTATAGTTTGTTGTCGTCACTTTCTGCAGAAGCAGTTGAAAAGTTAACAGCTATAATGCCAATCACAATTGGTCAAGCTGGTCGAATTAGCGGTGTATCACCGTCTGATGTTTCTATACTACTTGTTTATTTAGGAAGATAAATTATGAATGACATTAAGAATTGCCCCATTTGCGATCATACTGAATTTACACCGCATCTAAAAGCGGTAGATTATACAGTTTCAAAAGACACCTTTTCGATTGTCGCATGTAATAATTGTGGTTTTCATTTTACGAATCCAATCCCTAAGGTTGATAAAATTGGAGATTATTATAAAGCAGAATCTTATATCTCGCATTCCTCAACTAATAAAGGAATCATTAATAAACTTTATCAACGCGTTAGAAAGCATACTTTAAAACAAAAGGTAAAATTAGTAAAGCGAGTAGGCAAGGGGAACGATACATTAGATATTGGTGCAGGAACAGGACACTTTTTAAATGCTTGTCAACTGGCTGGTTTTAATGCTTTGGGTTTGGAGCCAGATGTTGATGCAAGAACATTTGCAATTGAAAACTTTAAAGCAAATATTGAAGACTTAGCAGAGCTACATAATTTGCCAAACGAATCTAGAGATGTGATTACCATGTGGCATGTTTTAGAACATGTTTATGACCTCAGAAAAGATTTGGATAAAATCACAAAAATTCTAAAACCAGATGGTAGATTAATAGTGGCGGTTCCAAATATGAGTTCTTTTGATGCAAAACATTATAAGGAATTTTGGGCGGCTTATGATTTGCCTATTCATTTATATCATTTTATTCCAGAAGATATTAAACGGTTATTTGAACATTACGATATGGAATTGGAAGAAATGCAACCAATGAAATTTGATGCATATTATGTTTCCATGTTAAGTGAAAAATATAAAGGCGGAAATATTGTTAAAGCTTTTTGGAATGGTTGGCGTTCAAACTTAAAGGCTAATAACGGAACCTACTCTTCACAGATCTATATATTGAAGAAAAAAGGGCATTAGAAGCGTTTTAAGCGTATTTCATTTCTATCTAAAGGAAATCTATATAACATGTGTGAGTTCGTTCATTAAACGGGACGTATTTTTTATAATTGATAAAA
Organism: Crocinitomix sp.; assembly: GCA_047623705.1. Classification (GTDB taxonomy): domain Bacteria; phylum Bacteroidota; class Bacteroidia; order Flavobacteriales_D; family Crocinitomicaceae; genus Crocinitomix. The sequence goes on along the minus strand of JBLHOW010000001.1, from coordinate 7,357 downwards.
CGTGTAATTACTTGATATCGTGTCTGTTAAGTTGTTTTTTGACAATATCATCTTAGAAATGCTCAAAGATCTAGGCGCAAATGACAGAAATTCTTATTTCATAACGTAAATCATTACGATTTGATATATCGTGGGTTTTTCTAAAAAAACTTTATTCCGAGAAAAAATTCGTTCAATTTGATTTTTTCAATATTGAGTTCTGATTCTGTATTGCATTCAACAAAATCTAAATGTGTTGTCTTGAATTAAAAGTTTTATTCAAAAACAATAAAAGCTTTAAATGGAATACTCCTTCCACAATCATTAAATGAATAAATCTCAATAGGAATTGTATCTGCATATATGGTTGTGTCTTTAAGTTGGTAGAGATACTCTTCACCTTTTACAATATCTTCTGGATAGTCTCCCTTTGGATTGATGAAATAGTGAGGCGTAGAAAAACTATAAAGCACTTCTTCGCTGGTTGTACCTTCTTCCACTTGCTTGTTTGTATATATTAATATATCGTCAGATGGTGCATGCACGACTGTATTACCAAAAGAAGCAAATTCGAAAGCTTCAATAACGTTTGGAGGTAATTCACAATAGCTTTCAGCTTTAATGCAACTAGCTGTTGAAATTGCGATCAATATTATCCAAGAAAAAGTTCTCAAGCTTTTCATATATCAGTTTTTCTACAAAGAACCGAAAAGATATGCCCCATCTATATAGGGCATATGACCTATATCAACACCATAATACCTTCGCTACATTTGAAAAAAATAAACTAATGAGAATTCTGTTATTTATATTTCTTTGCACGATTGGGTTGACAGCTGTTAGCCAGGAAAACAGCTATATGCAAAATGGATATATAGGCTATTCATACAAAACGCCGAATTTTAGAAAAGATATGAAGGCATTGGATCAATGGCAAGGGTTTGAAGCATCTTTTAAAGGATTCGCGTTTTCCATGCATACGGGCTCTTTAAGAAACGAAAATGTAGACAGTACATATGGAAGTCCATCTGGTAAAATTTTTAATGTTGGCTATCGTGTAGGCTATGGATTAAATGCAGGAGGAAGTTCTTTTTTCTCTGCAGGTATCAGACCATTTGTGCAAATGGGAGGATCATTGGCGACAGTCCCCAATAAAATGACCTCCAATTCTCCCGCCTCAATAGGATTGGTTTTTTCGCCAGGAATTGAATTCCGATTGTCACATGTATATTTAGTGGTAAAATATGATGCAGGACTTTATCTTGGTACAACTCCATGGGCTGGTAATAATCAACATAATGCAGTAAAGGGATATTTAGGTGGATTAAGTTTTACGGTAGGTGCAGAAAACGCATTTGATCTTTTGGCGCCAACGTTATTCACTTTTTCGGGTTTAAGAAAGACGAAAAAAACCTTTTCAAATGTCAAAGAAGGCATAGAGACGATAAATGGAGAGCAGTATCGCGTAAGAACAACCACAGAGACAACTGTAACAAGTTATACTCCCGGAGAATTGGTGTTTGGTGGAATGGCCCCATTTTGGGGAGTAGGGCCAAGCTATTCTTTTCATGCCTTGCAAAAACGACAAGCGCCTACAGAAATGAGGGGAATTAATGCTGGAGCACGGTTTAGTTATTTTATGATAGATGGCTTTTATGAGCAAGGAAAAATAGGTTTAAAAGATAGAGTAGGTCGAGAGGATGTTTTGTTAACCTTTCCACAACTTAGGAACTACGATTTTTCGGGGCAAAAGGAGGTTATTCATTACGGAGGAAGAATCGGATTTAATCTTTCAAAAATGTTGAAACTTGAGAGTTTTGATATGTCTGATAGTGATGGGAAAATGAGTGAATGGTTGGTCCCTTTTAGTCGGTTTTCGGTTTTTTATACTATGGGAGTCACAAAGTTCGGCGAAGGTTTAGATTATACTTTTGAAAATGCCGAAAGTATGTTAACTGATTACCAAAATTTCAATAGCATAGCTGCGGATGCGAGTAATAACCCCAGTTATCTTCCTAAGGAATCTATCTTTATGGGCGGTGGAATTAGTTTAGAACTAGGGGCTGCTTTTTTAAATTATACATGGTATACCTATAAGAATGCTTCCATAGCAAACCATGGCCAGATTACTGTTGGCGCTAATATTCCTGTGGGAAGAGTTTTAAATAGAATGCGAACTAACTTGATTTATCAGAGAACCAGACATCAGGCAAAAAAATGAGTTAGATAAATACAGTGGTATAACTATAAGCCCTGTTCCAAATCCAAACGTCTAAATATTAAACTATTTTACTACTCTTTCAACCTCAAAATAGTAGAATTCAAAAACGTATCTCTTAAATAAACCGTAACGTCTAACCTCGTTCTTTCTCCTACAGGCACTCCTGCATCCTCAAATAGCTTATTGATGTTAGATACAGTAAATGTTGTTTTGTCAAATTCTGCGGTCACCATTTTATAACCAACAATTGAAACGCTCGCTTTTATGGTGAAGTTTGAGTCCTTTTGGTTGTTTTTATATTGGGGTCTAAACTCAATATCATTGATGCGATTTAGTGCTATTTCTTCCTTCTCAATTATTTTGTTGTCAAGGTAAAATTCTAAGTTCCAAATTTCTACTTTTTCTTGTTCAGGAACCTGTTTTATAAATTGTCCGTCCTCCCAAAACTCAGAGTATAACGTGTCACCGTCTTTATTGAAATAATTCCATTGACTATTTTTGATACTGCAAAATTCGCGGTCATATAGGTTTTCCCAATTGCCCGTGGTGTTCTCTTTAAAGAAGCCTGTGACTTTTAAATTTCCATTTGTATGATAAGACTTGAACCATCCAACACCGCAATCTTGATAGGCAACACGTTCGGTCAAAAGGTTTTCATCAATATCATAAGTATTTAGAATGCAAGGAGTACAATTCACCATGTTTTTCCAAGAGTGTTCGTACTTCTCATAAGTTGATTTCCGCACCGATTTGTCATTTACTTTATAAACAGATTTCACCCCGCCTGTTTCGGAGGAAAGCTGCACGGAATAATGCTTTTTTGTCTTAAGACTTTTATAGACCGTTGCAGAATCAGATTGTCCAAATGTTGGGTTAACCGAAAAAATTAAGAGGAATAGGGGTAGGGCAAATATTTTCATTTTAAAGGGCTTTGGTTCACTAAATTAAAGGGAATTAGATTCCCCGTTTAATTCAACGAATGTAGCCTCATTTTATTTCCCTCTGAGCCTATAAAGAGCACGAAATATCCAATTCCATCCACCGAAACTAATCTAACGTTATATTTTTAGACCTATTTATTTGTTTCGACTTCTTTTTTCAAGTCGCTTACAAACTGTTCGAAGGATGCGTCAAATGAAGGGATTTTATTGGCAAATAAAGGAAACATTAATCCGCCAATTTTTTCGTGCATGGTAAAAAGTGTTTTGTCACCTTCTTTTTTCAAAGAATAGGTTCTTTCTCCCATGGCGTCTCCCCAAACTAATTTTTCATTCGGAATAAAATCCTTCACCTTTAGTTTAAATGTTCTACTAGAATCAAGGGTGCTTTTCAATTTTATTTTTTCGCCGTTTACGATATTTCCTTCAATTGAGATAACGGTAGAGTTCCATCTAGAAAAATCAGAAGCATTGATAAGTACTGCCCAAATTTCTGCTGGAGACGCGTCAATCACTTGACTGATTGTTGTCGATCGATTAAACGTTTTTTTTATGGTTTCGGCTTTGCCGTTTTGCGCTGTTGCGGTTAAACTTGTCATGAGTAGTAGTGTTATAATAATTATATTTTTCACGCTGAATATTTTTTACACAAATAAAGCTAAGTCCGCTTTAAAACTACTTTACATATGTTAAAAAATTACTTTTTTAATTGTTTACCCGCTCTAATTCTCGAGAGGCTAACGGCTGAGATCTGGAGCATTGATGCGATATCTTTCAAAGGGGCAACTTGAATAAATTTTGGAAACATATATTCGATATATTGATAGTTTTTTGTGGCATCATTGGCAAGTAAGTTTACAAAAACATCAATCAAGGTGATATGGACTTGTTCAGTTAATGAAATTCCAAATAAAGCCCAGTTGTTTGATTCACTATAAAGGGATAGTAGATCCTTTCTTGAAATCATTATCACATTTGTTTGCTCATAAAATTGCAATGAAAACTGAGATTTTTCTCGATTAACAAAGCTTTTATATTCTGTAATGAACTTTTGCTCAGGTTTCATCCAAAGCGTTTGCTCCTGGCCGTCATTATCAAAATAATAACATTTTGTTATTGAACTTTCTGCGTAGAAAATATAGTCACATACTTCCCCTTCTTTCAAAATAAGTGAATTCGCTTCAAAGGTTTTTTCCTGAAATAGCGATAATCCTTTGTCCATTTCATCTTGCGGAAATGAAGGGTTAAATTTTAATAACTCTGCACTTATTTTTGCTTTCATGTTCTTGAAAATATCGTTTATAAACTCGGCACCTTATTGACTATTTTTTGAATCAAGATTTAAGAAGGCTAACTACCAATACAATTGGAAAGATAATCAAGCAAAATGTAATCCACCGCATAAAGAGTAATAGTAAGTTGTAGCTATTTATAGAATACCTTGTTTTACGCGACATTTTTTGGAGCCCTTTACGTGTTTCTCTGTAAAACTTGGGCAAGTTTTTGATTAGATGTGGTAATTTAACAAATGGGTTTCCACCGTAACTCCCGTTCATGGTAAGAGCGTTTGAGAGGTAAAGTAGCATCATTATAAAACCTATTCCGCAACCGAGCAGCCAAAGACGAAATAGATAATAATAAATGTCTTGGATCATTTGAAGGTGATTGTTCGTTGCAATGTTTTTGACGTGCTATATAGGAAGCGTGATAGTTAAAAGTAGTTACTCGTTTAAGTTTAGTACTTGTTATTCTAACTTTGCGGCTCCAGCGCGGTAATATATTTTATTTGAATTGTTGGGAGACTCTTCGGCCAAGTCATCTAGTCTTTTTTTTAAATTTAAAATAAGGTCATTCTCAATATTTGATTGGGTTTTTAGAAACTCAAGTTCCCTACCAACTGAACCATATTTTGCTCCTGCAATTCTATGCTTTTCGGCTCTTTCAGAATAACCCAATAAGGTTTGCAAACTTGTTAATAAAGCAGCGGTTACACTAGCAAGTCCAACAATGATTTGGAGCCAAAAGTCAGGTTTACTTTGTAAAGTTGCAAATGCGGTCGTTCCAACTATTGCGGATAGGACTACCGCTGGAATTCCAAGTGAATATTTTCGCTTACCAAAATGATCAGCAGAGGCGTAATGAGCTAATTGGGTAACCCTGACTCTTTGATACCAATCATCTATGAGTTTTTCAGTAGTTGACATATATTTTCTAATTTATAAAGTACTTTAAAAGTTCTTATTACACGGATTGTAAGGGTTAATGACTTGGACTAAATATAGTCATATCTTTGATTTTTCGTTTAGCGCGAAGACTGCAAGTTGGCCGTTCTATCAATATTTTAAATGAACAACTTTTGAATCGCCTACTAACTTTACGCTTACAACGAATAAATTATCAAAGACTTCTTCTGAAATATCCATATAGCTTGAAGAGCCTGTCAGCGCATTTAAAAAATTGGGAACCGTATTAGAATGGCCAACGATAAGTACTTTGCCACCCGTTAAATTTTCCAAAACATCATCAATTACTAGGTCGTGTTCAAATCCTCCATAAGTTGTAACAGTCAATCCTTGATCTGTTGCGGTAGGCGTTGCGGTTTGCATTGTCCTGTTGAAGTCAGTACTATAAACTCTATCCAGCTCATTTTCGGAAAGGATATAGGCCAGTTTATCCGCTCTTTCCACACCTTCTGCAGTCAATTCGGGATCGCTTCCTACTAATTCTTTTTCGGCATGTTTAACAAATATAAAACTGGTTACATCTACTTCATCCGGAATATATATGGTCTCAATTATGGTATCAGTTGTAGAGACGAAGACGGTGTCATATACAGTAACTGTTTGGATTTCTACAACAGGTTCTTTTTTGCAGTTTGATAAGGTTAAGCCAACTGTAAAAATGAAAATAAATAAAACAAGTTTAGATAGGAGTTTCATAGTATTGTCTAGATTATGTATCCTAAAAATAGCTAACGTTTGCTGAATAAGAGCGTTTTAATGTTTTTTACATAGTTTTAGGCTACGTTTTTATCTTTAATCGCTTGATATTCCTTCAAAAAGATAAATACCGTTTCTTTCTTTTGAAACAATAAGAAAACAGAACCCCCAGAAAATCCAAGCTGTCAATTCTGGATGAATGTAAATTAGACTTTTGGAAGGATTAAATTTTTGTTTTACCAACCTATTAAACTCTTCTAGTTCATTCTTGAATTTAGCTTCTTTTTTGTCAGTCATTTTTACCCCAGCTCCATTATCTCCGCGATATAGCAGTTTATCAGAAAAGGCTTCAATAAACGCCTTATATTCTATTAATTCTAGATTTTGGTTTTTTTGCCAAGAGGGTTCAAACCGTTTATTGATTAACTCCCTTGCCAATGACAAATCAGTGCCATTACAAATCTTATCAACTAAGAAATGACATTCATAATTTGTGCCATAAAGATTTTTTTCAAACCCTTTTAAGCGTCTTTTTATTGAATTTAATTCGTCCATTTTGATGTTGGATAATGCGTGATATAAGAGGTAGTAACCGATAAAGTATTAACTGCTTTTCGGATAACAATATACTTAATAAACACAAAAACGGTTTGAGAATACACCCAAACCGTTGTTGCTTTTATACACTCGTTGTGTCTAGTTATTCGATAATCTAAATTACTGTCAATTAATTTCGGCATACCAGTCTGCAATCCCATCACCTATTTCATGCGGGTAATCTTCTTGGAGGAAATGCGATCCTTCTCCTAGTTTAATTATGGTTGTGTTTTTAAATTCATTTTGAACTATTGCAAGATCTGGCGCTTGAAATCCAATGCCCGGAGTAACATAAAAGCATAGTTTAGGAATCTCCGTTTCTTTTAGCCATTTCGCATAGTCTGTTAATCGCTTAGTGCTGAATTCTGGTTTTCCCTTTATAGAAACATCTTGTGGCCATCTATGTAAAGGTTTCCTGCTTTTTGCATCAGGATAGGGAGCTGCGTAATAGGCCATTTCTTCTTTTGTTAACTTCCTTACTATCATATCTGGAAGCATTTTTTTAATAAAGAGATTACCCCTTTTTACCATCAGTCCTCCTATGAAATTTGTACGCATTAAACCGAGCGCAATTTTAATGCTTCTTGGCATTGTTTCATAGCGAGGCACATCAATTGCGGCTTCCATAAAGGCAATAGCTTTTATATTATCTCGGTTCATGTTGGCATAATGAAAACCCATCA